>JANLYY010000150.1:0-15309 GCA_031365885.1 Polaromonas sp.
TGTGTACGAAGGCAGTGTTGGCCCGAACGTGGTGGACATCCGCAAGCTGTACGCGCAGACCGGCATGTTCACCTACGACCCGGGTTTCCTGTCCACGGCGGCTTGCCAGTCGGCCATTACCTACATCGACGGCGACAAGGGCGAGTTGCTGTATCGCGGCTACCCGATTGAGCAACTGGCCACCAACTGCGATTACCTGGAAACCTGCCACCTGCTGCTCTACGGCGAGCTGCCGAACGGTGAGCAGAAAACGGATTTCGTCAGCCGGGTGACCAACCACACCATGGTCAATGAGCAGATGCAGTTTTTTCTGCGTGGTTTCCGCCGGGACGCACACCCGATGGCCATCATGACCGGCCTGGTCGGCGCCCTTTCAGCCTTCTATCACGACAGCACCGACATCAACAACCCCGACCATCGTGATATTTCAGCAATTCGCCTGATCGCCAAAATGCCGACGCTGGTGGCCATGGCTTACAAGTACACCGTCGGCCAGCCTTATGTGTACCCCAAGAATGATCTGAGCTATGCCGGCAACTTTCTGCACATGATGTTTGCCACGCCGTGCGAACCTTTCAAGGTCAACCCGGTGCTAGAACGGGCGATAGATCGCATCTTCACGCTGCATGCAGACCATGAGCAGAACGCATCTACCTCTACCGTGCGGCTTTGCGGTTCGTCCGGCACCAACCCGTTCGCAGCGATTGCCGCTGGCGTCGCCTGCCTTTGGGGCCCGGCACACGGTGGCGCCAACGAAGCGGCGCTCAACATGCTGGGAGACATCCAGAAAAACGGCGGTATTGAGAAAGTCGGCGACTTCATCAAGCAGGTGAAAGACAAGAATTCGGGCGTCAAGCTGATGGGTTTTGGTCACCGCGTTTATAAAAATTACGATCCGCGCGCCAAGCTGATGCAGGAAACCTGCAAGGAAGTTTTGAGCGAGATGGGATTGGAGAAAGACCCCCTATTTAAGCTGGCGATGGCGCTGGAAAAGATCGCGCTGGAAGACGAATATTTCGTTTCGCGCAAGCTGTACCCGAACGTCGATTTTTACTCGGGCATCGTCCAGCGCGCCATTGGCATTCCGGTGCCACTGTTCACAGCCGTTTTCGCACTCGCCCGCACTGTGGGATGGATGGCGCAACTCAATGAAATGATCGGTGACCCTGAATACAAGATTGGCCGTCCGCGCCAGTTGTTCACCGGCTCAAGCGCGCGCGACGTCAGGCCACTCGCCCAGCGCTAAGCGTCCAAGCTATCGCAAGCAACCCGCCAGATGGCAACATCGGCGGGTTTTTTAAGCCTGTATAGTTTTTTAGCTATGTTTTTAATAGCTTCTTACGCGCGTATTACGGGGGCTAAAGGCATAAAAGACTGGTAAACCAGACCTTCTTCGGGGATTCAGAAGCACCTCGGGTCAGCTGCATTCCTGCCCACGCGCCGACGTACCGGTAGCGCCAACTGCCGCCGTGCGGCATCGCCCTTTCGCCAGCCTAAAATAGCGGTCTACGAAACAAACCGATGGCAATCATGAGCAACGATAGCTTCAAGGCCGCACCCGGCCGTACTCTGTACGACAAGATCTGGGATGAGCACGTCGTTCATACCGAAGAAGACGGCACGTCCATTCTCTACATCGACCGGCACCTGGTGCATGAGGTCACCAGCCCGCAGGCTTTCGAGGGCCTGCGCGAAGCCGGCCGCAAGGTCTGGCGCATCAGCTCCATCGTGGCGACTGCTGACCACAACACGCCCACCACCGGCTGGGAGCTCGGTTATGACGGCATCACCGACCTGGTGAGCAAAGAGCAGATCATGACGCTCGACAGCAACATCAGCGAATTCGGCGCAGCCGCTTTCTTTCCGTTCCTCTCAAAGCGCCAGGGCATCGTGCATGTGATCGGTCCCGAAAATGGCGCCACGCTGCCCGGCATGACGGTCGTTTGCGGCGACTCGCACACTTCCACGCATGGCGCGTTCGGCGCGCTGGCACATGGCATCGGCACCAGCGAGGTCGAGCATGTGCTCGCCACCAATACGCTACTGGCTAAAAAAGCCAAGAACCTGCTGATCAGGGTGGAAGGCACGTTGCCGCGCGGCTGCACGGCCAAAGACATCGTGCTGGCCATCATCGGCAAGATCGGCACGGCGGGCGGCACCGGCTACACGATTGAGTTCGGCGGCGCGGCAATTCGTGCGCTCAGCATGGAAGGCCGCATGACGGTCTGCAACATGGCGATTGAAGGTGGCGCGCGCGCCGGCATGGTTGCGGTGGACCAGAAAACCATCGACTATGTGAAAGGCCGATTGCTGGCCCCCGGCACCGACGCTTCGACCGGCAAATTTGTCGGCGGCCCCGAGTGGGATCAGGCCGTGGCTTACTGGTCCACGCTGCAATCAGATCCCAACGCTAAATTCGACGCGGTGGTTGAGCTGGACGCGAGCCAGATCCTGCCACAGGTCAGCTGGGGTACATCGCCCGAAATGGTGCTGCCGATCGATGGACGCGTACCTGATCCAGAGAAAGAAAAAGACCCGGGCAAGCGCGACGCTATCGAGCGCGCGCTGACCTACATGGGACTGGAGCCTGGCAAGGCACTCAATGATTTGTACATTGACAAGGTGTTCATCGGCAGCTGCACCAACAGCCGCATTGAAGACATGCGTGAAGCCGCTGCGATTGTGAAAAAGCTGGGCCAGAAAGTCGCCAAGAACGTCAAGCTGGCGATGGTGGTTCCAGGCTCGGGCCTGGTCAAGGAGCAAGCCGAGCGCGAAGGGCTGGATGTGATTTTCAAGGCGGCCGGCTTTGAATGGCGCGAGCCCGGTTGCTCGATGTGCCTGGCGATGAATGCCGACCGGCTGGAGCCGGGTGAGCGCTGCGCATCGACCAGCAACCGCAATTTTGAAGGCCGTCAGGGCGCCGGCGGCCGCACGCACCTGGTCAGCCCGGCGATGGCGGCGGCGGCGGCGGTGCATGGTCACTTTGTCGACATCCGAAGCTTTGTCTGAATTGCAAACCCCAAAGTCCAAAGGAAATCAACATGAAAAAAATGACAATTTTGCTTACCGTAACACTGGCGTTTTTGGTGGCCGGATGCAACACCGCCCGGGGATTTGGCCAGGATCTGCAGAAGGTCGGCGAAAAGATCGAAGATAAAACAAAGCCAAAACCATGAAATCATTCAAGGTGCACAAGGGCCTGGTCGCCCCGATGGACCGCGAGAACGTCGACACCGACGCGATCATCCCCAAGCAGTTCCTGAAATCCATCCGCAAGACCGGCTTCGGACAAAACCTGTTCGATGCCTGGCGTTATCTGGATGCCGGTTTTCCGGGCCAAGACCCGGCCACGCGTAGGCCCAACCCCGATTTCGTCTTGAACCAGCCGCGCTATCAGGGTGCGTCGATTTTGCTGGCGCGCAAGAATTTTGGCTGCGGTTCGTCACGCGAACATGCGCCGTGGGCGCTAGACCAATACGGCTTTCGCGCGGTGATCGCGCCCAGCTACGCCGACATTTTCTTCAACAACAGTTTCAAAAATGGCCTGCTGCCCATCGTGCTGCCCGAGGCGCAGGTTGCCGAGCTGTTCGATGCCGTCTCGGCCTTCCCCGGCTACACGCTGACCATTGATCTGGAGCGCCAGGTGATCGTCAAACCGCAGGGCGAAGAGCTGCCGTTTGACGTGCAGGCCTTCCGCAAATACTGTTTGCTCAATGGCTTCGATGATATCGGTTTGACACTGCGTCAGAGTGACAAGATCAAGGCTTTCGAGGCCGAACGGCTGGCGAAAAAGCCCTGGCTGAATCACACGCTCAAAGAAGTCGTCAAAACCTGAAGTGAAGTGCCTGGTTAGGCATTGAATCGGCCTCTAGACCAGGTTTTACCTGCGCAAGCAGCTATAAAAAAGATAGTGAAAATGAAAATTGCAATTCTGCCGGGTGATGGCATCGGCACCGAAATCGTCGCCGAGGCCGTGAAGGTTTTGAATGTTCTGGACCTGAAGATTGAAACTGAAACTGCGCTGGTCGGCGGGGCTGCTTTTGAAGCCCACGGCCACCCGCTGCCCGAGGCGACGTTAAAGCTCGCCAAAGACGCCGACGCCGTGCTGTTCGGCGCGGTCGGCGACTGGAAATACGACACGCTTGACCGGCCGCTGCGCCCCGAGCAAGCGATTTTGGGCTTGCGCAAAAACCTCGGCCTGTTCGCCAACTTCCGCCCGGCTATTTGCTACCCGCAACTGGTCGATGCATCAAGCCTGAAGCGCGAACTGGTGTCGGGGCTCGACATCCTGATCATCCGCGAACTGACCGGCGACATTTATTTCGGCCAGCCGCGCGGCCGCCGCGTCGCCACCGACGGCCACTTTCCGGGCGCGGAAGAAGCCTTCGACACCATGCGCTATTCGCGGCCCGAGATCGAACGCATCGCGCACGTCGCGTTCCAGGCAGCACGCAAGCGCAGCAAGCGCGTCACCAGCGTCGACAAGGCCAATGTGCTGGAAACTTTTCAGTTCTGGAAAGACATCGTCACTGAAGTCGGACTTCAATATCGCGACGTGGCGCTCGAGCACATGTACGTGGACAACGCCGCCATGCAGCTGGTCAAGGCGCCGAAAAAATTCGATGTGGTCGTGACGGGCAACATGTTCGGCGACATTCTGAGCGACGCCGCCGCCATGCTCACCGGCAGCATCGGCATGCTGCCTTCGGCCAGTTTGAACGACAAAAGCCAGGGTCTGTACGAGCCCAGCCACGGCAGCGCACCTGACATCGCCGGCAAGGGTGTGGCCAATCCGCTGGCGACTATCCTTAGCGCGGCGATGATGCTGCGTTTCAGCCTGAATCAACCGGAGGCGGCCGCGCGGATTGAACAGGCGGTCGATGCGGTATTGAGCCAGGGCCTTCGCACGCCCGACATTTACAGCAACGGCACGACCAAGGTTGGTACAGCGCAGATGGGCGATGCGGTGGTCAGGGCGCTGAATTCCTGAGCGGATTTGAAGCTGTTGGCATTGAGTCGCAGCAGCGGTTTTTTCACCCAACCCCGAACGGCTTTGTCAGTTCTGACCTACAAAGGCTGGCTACAATCAGAACTATGCGCAACCTTGCATCCGTCATCGCCCTTTTAGCCCTGCGGCAAGTCGGCGCTGGCGTGTCTGCGGTTCCTGCGCAGGCCACTAAAACGACAACCGCCAAAGACTAGCAAGCCTGGTTCGTCGTGCCCCGCCGGCTCGATGAGCCGGGCCAAAAAAACTGGCTTTCACTTTTTTGAAACGGTATCCCATGAAACTCAAAGGTAATCTCACAGGTCTTGTCGGCTGGCGCGGCATGGTCGGCTCGGTGCTGATCGATCGCATGCAGGCCGAAGGCGATTTCGAGCTGATCGAGCCGGTCTTTTTTTCGACCTCGAATGCTGGCGGCAAAGCCCCGGTTCAGGCAAAAAACGAAACCACGTTGAAAGACGCTTTCGACATTGAGGCGCTGAAAAAGTGCGACATCATCATCACGGCGCAGGGCGGCGATTACACCGCCGAGGTGTTTCCCAAGCTGCGCGCGGCCGGCTGGAAAGGTCACTGGATCGACGCTGCCTCGACCCTGCGCATGAACGACGACGCGGTCATCGTTCTAGACCCGGTCAATTTGCCGGTGATTCAAAATGCGCTTGCAAACCTGGGCGGTCAGGGCGGCAATTGGATTGGCGGCAATTGCACCGTCAGTTGCATGTTGATGGGCGTGGGTGCGCTGTACAAAGCCGGGCTGGTTGAATGGATGACCAGCATGACCTACCAGGCAGCGTCGGGCGGCGGCGCGCAGCACATGCGCGAGTTGTTGACGCAATTCGGAACACTCAACGGCGAAGTCAAGGCGCTGCTGGATGACCCCAAATCCGCGATTCTGGAAATCGACCGCCGTGTGCTGTCCAGGCAGCAATCGCTTTCTACCAGCGAGACCGCCAATTTCGGTGTGCCTTTGGGCGGCTCGTTAATCCCGTGGATCGACAAGGATCTGGGGGACGGCAAGAAGCCGGGCGAGGCCGGCTGGGGCATCTCCAAGGAAGAATGGAAAGCCGGCGCGGAAACCAACAAGATTCTGGGTCAGGGCGCCGCTTTCGGCACCGCGGCCGTGCCGGTCGATGGCTTTTGCGTGCGCGTGGGCGCCATGCGGTGCCACAGCCAGGCGCTGACTTTCAAGCTCAAAAAAGACGTGCCGCTATCCGACATCGAGGCGTTGATTGCCGCTGACAACGCCTGGGTCCAGGTGGTTCCCAACACCCGCGAATCGACGACGCGGGCGTTAACGCCGGTGGCAGTAACGGGCACTATGACGATCCCCGTTGGGCGCCTGCGCAAGCTGGCGATGGGGCAGGACTATCTGGGCGCCTTCACGGTGGGTGATCAGCTGTTGTGGGGCGCTGCCGAACCGCTGCGCCGCATGTTACGCATACTTCTTCAGGACGCTTGAGATACCCGCTGGAACCCAATTGTTTCGTCAACACTTCCGTAACAAGTTGTCACTTACAGTTGCTTATTCACAACAATTGAAACATGAGCCGATGCGCGAAGCTGGCGCGTCGAAACTTAAGTGATGTCTTAGCTTGTCAGCCTAATGCCTTGATGTTAAGGTTGTTTTTCGATTATCCGGATTGAGGTTTTCTGTGAACTCACGCAAGATAAAGTTACATACAAATGGAACTTGGAAGGCCCACAACCCCATGAATCAACCGCAACCTTCCCGCTGGCACCTGGGCGCTGTGGCGGGCGCCGTGGCCCTGATTGCTGGCATTGCAACCATGCCCGCATTCGCCCTGTCGCTGGGCCGGATTTCGGTGCTCTCCGCCTTAGGCGAACCGCTTCGCGCTGAAATTGACGTCGCTCAAATTACCGCGGAAGAAGCTTCAAGCTTGAAGGCCGCGGTAGGCACGCCCGAAGCCTTCAAGGCGGCCGGCCTTGAATACACATCGGTGCTTGCCGGTCTTGAAGTCTCGTTGCAACGCAGGGCGGACGGCAGGTCGTATCTTCGGCTGACCAGCAGCAGCCGCGTCAACGAACCTTTTGTTGATCTGGTGCTCCAGGCCACCTGGACCGCTGGCCGGCTGACCCGCGACTACACCATGTTGTTCGACCCACCGGGCTCACGTCCCGGCACCACGGCAGTCGCACCGACCGCGCCTAGTTTGTCGCGTCCTGCAACGCCAGCGCCTGTCCGCGCACCGGCACCGGTAGCCAACGAATCTTCGCCTGCCACACCGCCAGCAATCCGGGAAGCGCGACCGGTGCAGCCAGCGCCTGCAGCCCGGCCTGAAGCCCGAGCCAGACCATCGGCTCCCCGTGGTGCTTCCGCTGAAAATTCAAGCGCGCCAGACACGAAACTGACCGTCAAGCCCGGCGACACTGCGGGCCGAATAGCCGCGCAGAACCGGCAAGGCACAGTGTCACTTGACCAGATGCTGGTCGCGATGCTGCGCAGCAACCCGGATGCGTTCATTGGCGGCAACATCAATCGCATTAAATCAGGTGCCGTACTGGACATGCCGGGTGTCGACGCCGCAGGGGCTATTCCTGCCAGCGAAGCCAGCCAGACCATCATTGCGCAAAGCAAAGACTTTAATAATTTCCGCCGCAAGCTTGCTGAAGGCGTTGCAACGACGACCGTAAATCCTGCCGATCGTCAGGCCGGAGGCAAGGTCCAGGCCAAGGTCGAAGACCGGGCTCCCGCCACCGCAGCGCCCGACAAGCTGACGCTTTCGAAAGGCTCGGTTCAGGCCAAATCCGCAGCCGGTGCTGCCGAAGACGCCATTGCCAAAAGCCGTCAAGCCGGCGAAGCGTCCGCACGCGTGGCCGAGCTGTCCAAGAACATCAGCGACCTGAACAAATTGGGCGCGGCGCCTGGTGTCGCTACGGCGCCAGCAACCCCGGCCCCAGCCGCAACCGCCAGTGCAGCCAAAGTGCCGGGGCTTGCAGTACCGACACCTCCTGTCGTGACCGCACCGTCCACACCCGCCGCAACACAGTCAGCCCTGCCAGCCAGCGCCAGCTCACCGGTCACTGCCGCCCCCGCTGCAGAGGCGGCGTCTGCGGCTGCAGTTGCGCAGCCTGTCAGCCCGGCAGCTTCAGCCGCCGTGGCCACAGCATCGACGTCAGCAGCCTCACAGCCCGGCGATGCCGCCATTGCCGTGCCACCGGTAGTTGTCGCCAGCAAGGCCACCGCCGCGCCTGCGCCTGCGCCAGAAACAAGTTTTCTTGATGATCTTCTGGAAAATCCGCTTGTGTTGCCGCTGGCTGCGGGCCTGCTGGCGCTGCTGGCAGGCCTGGGCGTTTACAGCTTTCGCAAAAGGAAGGGCTCTGCGACGGTGGACAGTTCATTTCTGGAAAGCCGTCTTCAGCCCGACTCATTTTTTGGCGCCAGCGGCGGTCAGCGAATTGACACCAATGAGGTCAGCGCCTCCGGCTCGTCACTGGTGTATTCACCCAGTCAGCTTGATGCTGCCGGCGACGTGGACCCGGTGGCCGAAGCCGACGTTTACCTCGCCTACGGACGCGACCTGCAGGCGGAGGAAATTCTCAAGGAAGCCTTGCGGAGCACCCCGACACGGGTTGCCATTCACGCCAAAATGGCCGAGATTTATGCGAAACGCCGCGACCAAAAAGCGTTTGAAGCCATCGCGCTTGAAGCTTTCAACGTGAGTCAGGGAAATGGACCGGAATGGGCTTATGTGACCGAAATGGGACGCGAACTGGACGCGCTGAATCCTCTGTATCAGCCTGGCGGACTGCCTGGTAGTGACGGCAAGGTTGCGGCTCCCACCGTCGTCACGCCCGTCGCTGCTGTCGGCGTGCCATCGGTTGCGGCTGGTGCGATGGCCATAGCTGCAGTCTCCGGTGCTGCAGCGAGCGGAGCCTCGCTTTTTTCTTCGGCACCAGCCGCTTCAGCCGCGTCCAGGCCTGGCGTTGATGTCGACCTGGACCTCGACTTTGCGCTGGGGGCCGAGCAGGACGGCCGCACCTCGCCCTTGCCAATTGCTGCTTTGGCTTCCCCCGAGCCAGTTCGCGCACCTGTGCTCGACAGCCTGGACATGGACTTCAGCGACATTTCTTCCAAACCAATTGCACTGACCTACCCGGTCCCGATTTCGAGTAAAACTGATGCCCGGTCCATTGGTGCCACAGCTGCTCCGATAAAACCACCTTTTGCCGCTGCGGCTCCTGCCGCGGTGCTGCCTGACAGCGGCATGCTCGAATTCGATCTCGACTCCCTGTCACTCGACCTGAACGGGCCGCAGTCTCAAAATCCGGGAAATTCCGTCGCAGGCGACGAAGATCCGCTTCAAACCAAGTTCCTGCTGGCCGAAGAATTTCGTTCTCTGGGCGACGCAGACGGGGCACGTTCCCTGGTCGAGGAGGTACTTGTCGAAGCACGCGGGCCACTCAAGGTCAAGGCGCAGGCGTTTCTCAATTCGCTGGTGTAACACGCTACGGCATTGCTTTGGCTGCTGGTCCATCAAGGCTCTGCGCCGCGCCTTAACCGATTGAAAACGCCTTGAGGATTGCGCTCGGAATCAGCTATAGCGGTAGCGCCTACGAAGGCTGGCAGAGCCAGCTTTCGGGCAACACGGTTCAGGACAAAGTGGAAATGGCGCTGGCAAAGTTTACCGCCCAGCCCGTGCGCATCAACTGCGCGGGACGCACCGATGCCGGCGTTCATGCACTGATGCAAGTCGTCCATTTCGACACCGGACTTCAGCGCGACACGCAATCATGGGTTCGCGGCACCAACGCCTTTTTGCCACGCGACATTGCCGTTCAATGGGCGCAGCCTGTACCCGACAGTTTTCACGCTCGCGGCAGCGCGGTGTCGCGCCGCTATGCCTACGTGGTGCTCGAATCAACGGTGCGTCCCAGCGTCGAGGCCGGTCGCGTCGGCTGGGTTTACCGTCCGCTTGACTCTGCCGCCATGCGCGAGGCCGCAAAACATCTGATCGGCGAGCATGACTTCAGCTCATTCAGGGCAGCGCAATGTCAGGCCAAAACACCAGTGAAAACCATGCAGCGTATCGACATCTCGCAGCGTGCCAGCCCGCCGTCAAACTACTGGCGCTTTGAATTCGAAGCCAATGCTTTTCTGCACCACATGATCCGCAACATCATGGGTTGCCTGGTCTCAATTGGGCAGGGCGACCACTCGCCCGAATGGCTGGCAGATGTGATTGCCGCCCGCCGACGCGAGGCAGCGGCCCCCACTTTTTCGCCCGACGGACTGTACTTTATGGGACCGGTTTACGACGCCAGCCACGGACTGCCAGCGCGTACCCCGGCTTATGATTGGCTGCCATGACGACTTCAACCAGAACCCGCATCAAAATCTGCGGCCTGACGCGTGAGGAAGACGTTGACGCCGCAGCGGATGCCGGTGCCGATGCGGTGGGTTTTGTGATGTATGCCAACAGCCCACGCTACGTCAGCGCAGACCGCGCGGCTGAACTGGTTAAACGCCTGCCGCCATTTGTCACACCGGTGCTGCTTTTCGTCAATGCGACTGCTATAGAAATAATAGCTGCTTGCGCACGCATTCCGGGGGCTCTGCTGCAATTTCATGGTGATGAGACGCCAGAGGAGTGCCTAGCGGCCGGGCGGCCCTTCCTTCGAGCCGCGCGTATCCCACTTGACGGAAATTGGACCCCCATACTGTCCGCTCCGCGTGATGCGCTGCCCCTTGGAGGGGCGCAATTCGCCTTGGGGCGTCCCGGCGGCGAATCGTCCGCCAACAATGCAATCTTCGATCTCGTAAAATATGCAAACACTTTCAAAGCCGCCCAAGCCATCCTGCTCGACGCTCACGTCGAAGGATTCGGCGGCGGCGGGAAAACATTCAATTGGTCACTTCTTCCTCCAAGCGTCGACGCTCACCTCGTTTTGTCTGGTGGGTTGACGCCTGCAAACGTGATCGATGGCATTTTGCAAGTCAGGCCGCGCTGTAAAACGCTGGCCGTTGATGTCAGTTCGGGCGTCGAGATTTCGAAAGGAATCAAAAGCGCCGACAAACTCAACCAGTTCGTCGCCGCCGTTCGCGCGGCTGACGAACAACTCGCAAAGAATTTTCAAAGCCATGTCCACCTCCCCTCTTTCCTATCAGCAACCTGACGTTTCCGGTCATTTCGGAATCTACGGCGGCAGCTTTGTTTCCGAGACGCTGACGCATGCGATCAACGAACTCAAAGCCGCTTACGCCAAATACCAGCACGACCCGGAATTCATCGCCGAATTCAACTACGAGTTAAAGCATTTCGTCGGTCGCCCCTCGCCGATTTATCACGCGGCACGGACCAGCCGTGAACAGGGCGGCGCACAGATTTACCTCAAGCGCGAAGACCTCAACCACACCGGCGCGCACAAGATCAACAACACCATCGGCCAGGCCATGCTGGCACGCCGCATGGGCAAGCCGCGCATC
The DNA here is from genome assembly GCA_031365885.1 of Polaromonas sp. GTDB lineage: Bacteria > Pseudomonadota > Gammaproteobacteria > Burkholderiales > Burkholderiaceae_C > Polaromonas. The sequence goes on from JANLYY010000150.1 coordinate 11,448, forward strand.
ATTGCCGAAACCGGTGCCGGCCAACACGGCGTTGCCACCGCCACGATCTGCGCACGCTACGGGCTTGAGTGCGTGGTGTACATGGGCAGCGAAGACGTCAAGCGCCAAAGCCCCAATGTGTACCGCATGAAGCTGCTCGGCGCTACCGTCGTGCCGGTCGAATCGGGCAGCAAGACGCTGAAAGACGCGCTCAACGAAGCCATGCGCGACTGGGTCGCCAATGTCGACAACACCTTCTACATCATCGGCACCGTCGCCGGGCCGCACCCCTACCCGATGATGGTGCGCGACTTCCAGAGCGTGATCGGCACGGAATGCCTCACGCAAATGCCGGAAATGACGGGTGGCAAGCAACCTGACGCCGTAATCGCCTGCGTCGGAGGCGGCAGCAATGCCATGGGTATTTTTCACCCCTACATCGGCCATCAAAATACCCGGCTGATCGGCGTCGAAGCGGCGGGCGAAGGGCTGGACAGCGGCAAGCATTCCGCCTCGCTGCAGCGCGGCTCACCTGGCGTGCTGCACGGCAACCGCACCTATGTGCTGCAGAATGACGATGGTCAGGTCACTGAAACGCACAGCATCAGCGCCGGCCTCGACTATCCCGGCGTCGGCCCGGAGCACGCCTTTTTGAAAGACATCGGCCGCGCCGAATACGTGGGCATCACCGACGCCGAAGCGCTGCAGGCTTTCCACTACCTGTGCCGCACCGAAGGCATCATCGCCGCGCTCGAATCGAGTCACGCGGTTGCCTACGCGATGAAGCTGGCTAAAACCATGCGCACTGACCAGAGCATTCTGGTCAACCTGTCTGGGCGCGGTGACAAGGACATCGGTACCGTGGCCGACCTGAGCAACGCAGATTTTTACTGCCGGCCTTCGTGCCGTGGCCAGGCCGTCAAGGGCGGTGAGCAACACGCCGAACAGGTCATCGGATTCGCCAAATGAGCCGCATCGCCACCACGCTGGCCGCGCTTAAAAAGCAGGGTCGCAAGGCCTTGATTCCCTACGTTACCGCCGGCTTTCCTTTTGTCGATGTCACACCCGAACTGATGCACGGCATGGTGGCGGGCGGCGCCGACGTGATCGAACTCGGTGTGCCGTTTTCAGACCCCAGCGCGGACGGCCTGGTGATCCAGAAGGCTGGCGAGAAAGCCCTGGCTGCGGGTATCGGCATGGTGCAGGTGCTGGAGATGGTGCGACAGTTCCGCACCAAAAACAGCAGCACGCCGGTGGTGCTGATGGGTTACGCCAATCCGGTCGAAGCCTATGACATCAAACATGGCGCAGACAGCTTCATCGCCAACGCGGCCACGGCCGGTGTTGATGGCGTGCTGATCGTCGACTATCCGCCCGAAGAGTGCGTGCAGTTTGCGCAAAAGCTGCGCACGCGCAACATGGATCTGATCTTTTTGCTCGCACCCACCAGCACCGATGCCCGCATGAAGCAGGTAGCCGAAGTCGCCAGCGGGTATGTGTATTACGTGTCGCTCAAGGGCGTCACCGGCGCGGGCACGCTGGACGTGGGCGCGGTCGAGGCGATGCTGCCGCGCATCCGCCAACACATCAACGTGCCGGTCGGCGTCGGTTTCGGTATTCGCGACGCTGCCACGGCCAAGGCCATCGGCAAGGTCGCTGACGCGGTAGTGATTGGCAGCAAAATCATTCAATTGATCGACGGGCAGCCCAGGGACCAGGTGGCCAACGCGGCCAGAGATTTTTTGCGAAAGATTCGTACCGCGCTCGACTAACTCCGAAGCAAAAGCAAAAGCAAAAGCGAATCCCGTCACCACAATCAAGCAAAAGGACTCTTCCATGTCTTGGCTAGAAAAACTGCTTCCCCCAAAAATCAGCCCCACCGATCCGACCGAGCGCCGCAGCGTGCCCGAAGGCTTATGGATCAAGTGCCCGAGCTGCGAAGCCGTGCTGTACAAGACCGATCTGGAAAAAAACCAGAACGTCTGTCCGCAGTGCAGCCACCACCACCGTATTGGTGCTCGCGCTCGGCTTGATGCCTTTCTGGATGCTGAAGGCCGCTACGAACTCGGCCAGGAGGTTCTGCCGGTTGACCCGCTTAAATTCAAGGACAGCCGCAAGTACCCCGAGCGTCTGAAAGAAGCGCTCGAAAACACGGGAGAGACCGACGCGCTGGTTGTCATGGGTGGCGCTGTACACAGCATCGGCGTGGTGGTGGCCTGCTTTGAATTCGACTTCATGGGCGGCAGCATGGGAAGCGTGGTGGGCGAGCGTTTTGTGCGCGGCGTGCATGCGGCCATTGAGCAGAAAGTGCCGTTTATCTGCTTCACCGCCACGGGAGGTGCGCGCATGCAGGAGGGCCTGCTCAGCCTGATGCAGATGGCGAAAACCAATGCGTCGCTGACGCGCCTGGCGAAGAAAGGCCTGCCTTACATCAGCGTGCTGACCGACCCGACGATGGGCGGCGTCAGTGCCGGCTTTGCATTTATCGGTGATGTGGTGATTGCCGAACCGAAGGCGCTGATCGGTTTTGCCGGCCCGCGCGTGATCGAGTCAACAGTGCGCGTGACGCTGCCCCCAGGCTTTCAGCGTGCCGAGTTTTTGCAGACCAAAGGTGCGCTTGATTTTATCTGCGACCGGCGCGAATTGCGCAAAACGGTGGCCAATTCGCTGGCAATGCTGCTCCGCCAGCCGGCTGATGCGGTGAGCTGATTGGCGCCCGGCCCTGCCGCGCAGCCATTGTCCCCGCCATCCACTACGTCTTCAAGGCCCGGCTCCATTAGACGAAACGCATCGTGGGATGATGGCTTTCACCAAAATCCAACGCTTCAGACCATGACCGAAGCCCTTAAACTGACTTCTCTTCCGCTGTTCCCACTCGGGACGGTGCTTTACCCCGGTGGCTTGCTTCCGTTGCAGATTTTCGAGGTGCGCTACCTCGACATGATCGGCAAATGCCACAAGGCCGGCGCGCCCTTTGGCATCGTTTCGCTCACCGAAGGCTCCGAAGTGCGACGCCCGAAAAACGCCGGGCCCAGCGGCGATGGCTTTGCCCAAGAAGCTTTCGGCAGCGTCGGCACGCTGGCCTCGATCACCGAATTTTCGGTGCCACAGCCAGGGCTGATGATGATCCGGTGCGTGGGCACCCAGCGCTTTGAAATATCGGCCCGGGAAAAACTCAAGCACGGCCTATGGATCGCCAATGTCACCCGGCTGGACGACGACCAGTCCGTACCGGTACCCGACGATTTGCAGCGCACCGCCAACGCGCTCGGCAAACTCATCAAGACATTGCAGGAACGCCGCGTGCCCGACGACCAGATGCCGCTGCTCACGCCCTACCAGCTCGAGGACTGCGGCTGGGTCGCCAATCGCTGGTGCGAGTTGCTGCCGATGCCGGTGGATCTCAAACAGCGGCTGATGGAGCTCGACAATCCGCTGCTGCGACTGGAACTGGTGAGCGACATTCTGGACCGCACGGGTATCGCGCTCTGACGGCAAGCCGAGACCTGGTCGTTGCCTGTCAAGCACCTTCCGCCGTCGCCAGCGGAAAGTCACCAGGCAAGAAACTAAAATCCTGATTTGGCCGCGGGCTTCCTTTCGGAGAAAGCGGCGTCCAGCCTTCCTCGTTTCTTCAAAAATAAAGATTCCATGTCCATTCAAGCCACTTCACCGACAGCCGGCAACGACAACATCGTGCCTCAAGACGACAACCAGCTGATGGTCGAGCGGCGCGAAAAACTTCAAGCGCTGCGCGACGGTGGCGGCGTGGCTTTCCCGAATGATGTGAAGCCCCAGCATCGGGCCGAAGCACTGTTCGCGCAGTACGACAGCAAGTCCAAGGAAGAGCTGGAGCCACTGGCCGTCAACGTAAACGTCGCCGGCC
>JANLYY010000199.1:0-2295 GCA_031365885.1 Polaromonas sp.
CGTAAATTTTGCCAATTTCGACTTCAGCGGTGATCTCGGCAATACGGCGTTTGGCTTCGTCGGCCTTGGCGCTGTCGTTCGAAGCGATGGTGATGGTGCCGTCTTCCTCGATGTTGATCTGCGTGCCGGTTTCTTCGGTCAGCGCACGAATCACAGCGCCGCCCTTGCCGATCACGTCACGAATCTTGTCAGGGTTGATCTTCATCACGTACAGGCGCGGTGCGAAGTCAGACACTTCGGTTTTTGCAGCGCCCATGGCCTCCTGCATCTTGCCGAGGATGTGCATGCGGGCTTCTTTGGCCTGCGCCAGTGCCACCTGCATGATTTCTTTCGTGATGCCCTGGATCTTGATGTCCATCTGCAGCGCGGTGATGCCGAACGTAGTGCCCGCCACCTTGAAGTCCATGTCGCCGAGGTGATCTTCATCACCCAGGATGTCGGTCAACACCGCGAAGCGGTTGTCGTCCTTGATCAGGCCCATGGCGATACCTGCGACGTGCGCTTTCATTGGAACGCCGGCGTCCATCAGGCTCAAGCAGCCGCCGCAGACCGAAGCCATCGACGACGAGCCGTTGGACTCAGTGATCTCGCTGACGACACGCATCGTGTACGGGAATTCTTCTTTCGTTGGCAGCACGGCAATCAGCGCGCGCTTGGCGAGGCGGCCGTGGCCAATCTCGCGGCGTTTTGGCGAGCCGACGCGGCCGGTTTCTCCGGTGGCGAACGGAGGCATGTTGTAGTGCAGCATGAAGCGGTCTTCGTAGTCGCCGCTCAAGGCGTCGATGCGTTGTGCGTCGCGCTCGGTACCGAGTGTGGTCACCACCAGCGCTTGCGTTTCACCGCGCGTGAACAGCGCCGAACCGTGGGTGCGTGGCAGCACGCTGTTGCGGATTTCAATTGGGCGCACAGTGCGCGTGTCGCGGCCGTCGATGCGCGGGTCGCCGGCCAGAATCTGGCTGCGGACGATTTTGGCTTCAATGTCGAACAGCATGCCGTCAACGGTGACGCCGTCAAATTCAACTCCTTCCGCCTTCAGACCCATCTTGGTCCAGGTGGTCACTTCACGCGTGGCGTGGGTGCGGGCCTGCTTGTTGCGAATCTGGTAGGCGGCAACGAGTTTTTCTTCAGCCAGCGCCACCACTTTGGCGATCAGCACCTCGTCTTTGGCAGGCGCTTTCCAGTCCCAGACCGGTTTGCCGGCGTCACGAACCAGTTCGTGAATCGCGTTGATGGCGATGTTGCCCTGCTCGTGGCCAAACACAATCGCGGCCAGCATGATTTCTTCAGACAGCTGCTTGGCTTCGGACTCAACCATCAGCACAGCGGCTTCGGTGCCCGCCACCACCAGGTCCATGGTGGAATCTTTAAGCTGGGTCTTGCCGGGGTTCAGCACGTACTGGCCGTCGATGTAGGCCACGCGGGCGGCGCCAATCGGGCCGTTGAACGGAATACCGGAAATGGCCAGCGCGGCGCTCGATGCGATCAACGCGGGAATGTCGCCTTCGACTTCAGGGTTGAGCGACAGTACGTGAATGACCACCTGCACTTCGTTGAAGAAGCCTTCAGGAAACAGCGGACGAATCGGGCGGTCGATCAGGCGCGAGGTCAGCGTTTCAAACTCGCTCGGGCGGCCTTCGCGCTTGAAGAAGCTGCCGGGAATACGGCCAGCGGCGTAGGTTTTTTCGAGGTAGTCAACCGTAAGCGGAAAGAAGTCCTGGCCCGGTTTGGCGTCCTTTTTGGCAACCACGGTAGCGAGCACCACGGTGCCGTCCATGTCCAGCAGCACAGCGCCGCCGGATTGACGCGCGACTTCGCCGGTTTCCATCGTGACCTTGTGCTGGCCCCACTGGAAGGATTTGGTAACTTTATTGAAAATGGTCATATTCTTTTCTCCACTAGTGTCGAGCGCTTGAGGCAGCGCGTGAGGCCCGGAGGTATGGCTAGATGGGCACAATGCCATTCCAGAAGATGCCTGGATTCAGGACTTCTCTTATGGAATGACACAGCTCGTGCTCTTTTGCCTTGCTCCGAAGTAAAAAGCGCCTGAGCTAGGTATGAACCAACTCAGGCGCCTTCAATTTATCTCAAGAATTATTTGCGCAGGCCAAGCTTGGCGATTAGTGCGGTGTAACGCGACGCGTCTTTGGACTTCAGATAATCCAGCAGCTTGCGGCGACGGCTCACCATGCGCAGCAGGCCACGGCGACCATGGTGGTCTTTGGCGTTGGCCTTGAAGTGGGGGGTGAGTTCGTTGATGCGGCCGGTCAGCAGCGCGACCTGAACTTCGGGGCTGCC
>JANLYY010000261.1:0-10581 GCA_031365885.1 Polaromonas sp.
AAAAACCGGCGAACTGTCGATTCACGCCACCGACATCCGGCTGGTCACCAAAAGCCTGCGACCACTGCCCGACAAGTTTCACGGCATGGCCGACCAGGAAGTCAAATACCGCCAGCGCTATGTTGACCTGATCATGGACGAGTCGGCGCGCAAACGCTTCATGGCGCGCAGCAAGGCGGTTACCAGCCTGCGCGAGTTCATGGTCAGCCACAATTTCCTTGAAGTTGAAACGCCGATGCTGCACCCGATTCCGGGCGGCGCCAATGCCAGGCCGTTTAAGACGCACCACAACGCGCTCGACCAGGAAATGTTTTTGCGCATCGCGCCCGAGCTGTATTTGAAGCGGCTGATCGTCGGCGGTTTCGAGCGCGTTTTCGAGATTAACCGCAGCTATCGCAACGAAGGCATCAGCGTTCGCCACAATCCCGAATTCACCATGATGGAGTTCTACGCCGCCTGGTGGGACTACAACGATTTGATGACGTTTACCGAAGCGCTGATTCGTGATGCGGCACAAAAAGTGATGGGCTCGCTGCAATTGACTTACGGTGGCCAGGCGGTTGATTTGAGTCAGCCGTTCGAGCGCCTGACGATTCGGGAAGCCATTTTGAAACACACCGAAGCCGGCGCAGGTGTCGATGACGCGGTCTGGCTGACGAACGCGCTAAAAAAACTCGGCTCCACCGAGGAAAAAGATCGCCTGTCGACCCGTTCGCTGGCCAGCCTGCAGGTGATGTACTTCGAAGAAACCGTCGAAGAAAAACTCTGGCAGCCCACCTTCATCTGCGAACACCCGGTCGAAATCTCGCCACTCGCTCGCGCCAGCGACACCAACCCGGGCGTGACCGAACGCTTCGAGCTGTACATCACCGGCCGCGAATTCGGCAACGGCTTCAGTGAACTGAACGATGCGCAGGAGCAAGCCGCGCGCTTTAACAGCCAGGTCGCAGCCAAGGACGAAGGCGACGACGAAGCCATGTTTTATGACCACGACTTCATCCGTGCGCTGGAATACGGCATGCCACCCACCGGCGGCTGCGGCGTGGGCATTGACCGCCTGATGATGCTGCTGACCGACAGCCCGAGCATTCGCGACGTGATCCTCTTCCCGGCGTTACGACGCGAGGCTTGAGTGGTCCTGAATGCACGAAAAGCTTGCCAGCAGCTGCAGCCGCAGCCGCAGCCGCAGCCGTACATCAAATCAGCCTACAGCCCAATATATACGTGCGTAAGCAGCTATTAAATCAGTAGCGTATCTAGTGGCGTATCAATAGACCATTCACGTTCCCGCCATGCCCTCCAGCAATCTCAAATACCTCTCGGCCTATCCCGACAACCTCCAGGCGCAGGTGCAGCAGCTGCTTGATCAGGACAAGCTCGGCGACATGCTTCTCAAAAAATATCCGCGCAGCCACGCCGTGCGCACCGACAAGGCGCTGTACGACTACGTGATGGCGCTCAAGAACGAGTTTTTGCGCAGCTCGGAGCCGCTGTCGAAAGTGGCTTTTGACAACCGGCTGCAGGTGATCGCGCACGCGCTGGGCACACACACCGCCATATCTCGCGTGCAGGGCAGCAAGCTGAAAGCCAAGCGCGAAATTCGGGTGTCGTCACTGTTCAAGGACGTGCCCGACGCCTTCCTCAAAATGATTTCTGTGCATGAACTGGCGCACATCAAGGAAAAAGAGCATGACAAGGATTTCTACCAGCTCTGCACGTATATGGAGCCCGCGTACCACCAGTACGAGTTCGATGTGCGCGTTTACCTGACGCACATGGATGTCGCCGGCAAGCTGGCCTGGGCAGCGGCTTGACGCCTGAAAAACCTATCAAATAGGCCTCTAACCCACATATAACATGCGCAAGCAGCTATTATTTTTGTAGCAATTGCAGCGCCGCTCTTGTTTCGCCATCCATCGCCACCAAATGACCGATGCAAATTTGCACTTTTTGAAAGCTCATCCCATGCTGAACCGAACGATCACGCACTTCATCGGGAAATTCGGAAGGTGGCTGGCCATTACCGCCCTGCTGGGCTGTGGCCTGGCGATGGCGCAGACGGCACCCAACGAGCCGACGCTGAAACAGATTTATGACACGGCGCAAGCCGGTCAGCTTGACAAAGCGCAAACCATGGTGCAACAGGTGCTGGTGCTGCATCCGAATAGCGCCAGGGCGCATTTTGTCCAGGCCGAGCTGTTCGCGCGCCAGGGCCAGCTACCCAAGGCGCGTGACGCTCTTGCTGCGGCCGACAAATTGGCGCCCGGCCTGCCGTTTGCCAAATCCGAGGCAATTCAAAGCCTGCGTGCGCAGCTGGATGCCAAAGGCAGTCCGCCCGCCGTGAAAACGCAGCCGGGCAGCAGCTTCGGCGCCGTTGCGCCGGTCAAGCCGCCCGCCGCACCGGCTAACACGCCGTGGGGACAGATTCTGCTCGCGGGCGGCGCGGCGATTGCACTCGTTGTTTTTCTGATTCGCAGAAAGCCCGCGCAGACATTCACACCGCCAGCGCCTTACGCAAACCCGGGCAGCAACCCGGGCGCCATGCCCAGCGGCGGTCAGAGCGGACTTAGTGGCCCGCAAACCTTTGGCATGGGTGCGGGCAATGCGCCGGGCACACCGGGCTATGGCCAGCAGCCACAGGGTCTGGCTCCGGGCCAGCCTTATGGTCAGCCCCCCGCCGGTAACGGCATGGGCGGCCGACTGGCCGGTGGCCTGGCAACCGGTTTGGCCGTAGGTGCCGGCATGATGGCGGCGCAGGCCATCGGCAAGACGCTGACGGGCAATAACGACCATGGAAATCGCCCGGCCGACGGCGGCGGCAGCAACCAGCAGCCCCTATCGAGTAACGCCAACAGTGGCCCAGGCAACAACGACATGGGCGGGCAAAACTTCGGCGTTGACGATGCGGGCTCGTGGGACGACGCGGGCGGTGGTGGTGATATGGGCGGCGGCGGCGACTGGGACACCTGATCGGTCCCGCTGGTCGGCCTTCGCGCTGACCGGCTGTTGCGGGTCAGCGTTTCCACTCCACTTGGTGCGACAGCCGCTCAAACATCATGTCCGTCACGACAGCCAGCATACCGACCAGCACCGCGCCCTGCAATACATAGGCGGTGTTAAAGCCGCTCAGGCCGACGATGATTGGCGAGCCCAGCGTTTTGGCGCCCACCGTCGAGGCAATCGCCGCCGTGCCGATATTGATGATGACCGAGGTGCGCACGCCGGCAAGCCACACCGGTAGCGCCAGCGGTATTTCAACCTGACGCAGGCGCTCTAAGGGCGACATACCCATGCCGGTGGCCGACTGAATCGCTGCCTGTGGCACCGACTGCAGCCCAGAAACCGTGCCCTGCAGCACCGGCAGCAAACCATACAGCGCCAGCGCGATCAGGGCGGGCAACTCGCCGAAACCGACCAGCGGCACGGCCAGCGCCAGCACAGCGACCGGCGGGAAGGTCTGGCCGATGGCCACCACCGTTTCCAGCACCGGCCGAAATTGAGCGCCCGCTGGTCGGGTGATCCAGATCCCCACCGCGCTGCCAACTGCCAATGAAAACAGGCTCGAAATGCCGACCAGCCGGGCGTGCTGCCACAGCAGTTGCGCGAACGGCTCCTGCGTGTAGACCGGCCGATCCAGCGCGGGAAACAGACTGGAAAACAGCGGCTGCGAATGCGGCAACCACAGCACCAGCGCCACCAGCACCAGCACGGCCCACAGCAGCCTGCTGCGCCACAGGTCGCGCAAGCCGCCTGAAGTAGGTCGCGTCATCGCCACAAACGCCTTTGCATCAGACACTGACGAGCTCCGCCCGGCTGAAAATATCGGCCACATGCAGCACGCCCGCATGCGCGCCCAAGGCATCGGTTAGGTTGACGCACGCGCTCTGGCGTGCTGCCAGATAAGACACTGCCTCGCGCAGCGTGGTCGAAGCCGGCAGGCTGGCCGCATCGCGCGCGGGCTCGGCGCGCGCCAGGCTGGCAGCCGCTTTCAGCGACAGCAGCTTGATGCCGATGTCACTGCCGCCGACAAATTCGGTCACCAGTGGGCTGGCGGGCGTGGCCAGCAATTGCAGCGGCGTGCCCACCTGCACGATTTTTCCGTGGTCGAGTAGTACGATTTTTGTCGCCAGCAGCAGCGCTTCGTCGATGTCGTGCGTCACCATCACAATCGTTTTGCCCGAGCTGTGGTGGACGCGCCTGATTTCCTGCTGCAGCGATGCGCGAATCACCGGGTCGAGCGCGCCGAAGGGCTCGTCCATCAAGAGCACGTCGGGGTCAGCCGCCAGCGCGCGGGCCACACCAACCCGCTGCTGCTGCCCGCCTGAAAGCTGATGCGGAAAGCGCTGGCGATAAGTCTCCGGGTCGAGGTCAAACAGTTGCAGCAGCGTGGTCACGCGCGCGCGAATTTTGTCGGTAGGCCAGCCCAGCATCTGCGGCACCACGCCGATGTTGCGCTCCACCGTCCAGTGCGGAAACAGCCCGACCGACTGGATTGCGTAACCCATGCGCAGCCGCAAGTCGCGCACCTTGAATTTGTAAATCTCTTCACCCTTGAAAAGAATCTTGCCGCTGTCGTGGCTTTCCATGCGGTTGATCATTTTCAGCATCGTCGATTTGCCCGAACCCGAGGCACCGATCAGCACGACGAATTCGCCGCGCTCGATTTTCAGGTTCAAGCCGGCGATGGCCCGCACCGCGCCAAACGACCGGCTGATGTTCTGAAATTCAATCATGCTGCAGCAACTCCCTTGCGTCCAACCACGGCAATCAACGCAGTGAACGCGGCATCGACCATCACGCCCAGCACGACGATGGGCACGACGCCCAGCAACACCAGATCCTGCGCACTGCTGAACAGGCCCTCGCACATGATCGCGCCCAGGCCGCCGGCACCGATCAATGCCGTCACCGCCGTCAGGCCCACCATTTGAATCGTCGCCGTGCGAATGCCGGCCAGCACCACGGGCGCCGCCAGCGGCACATCAACGCGCCAGAAAATCTGGGCTGGCGCCATGCCCATGCCGAGCGCTGCATCGCGCACGTTTGAGGGCACCTGTTCCAGCCCGGCCAGCGTACCGCGCACCACCGGCAGCAGGCTGTAGAGCGTCAACGCAATCACGCCCGGCGCCAGACCGACACCGCTGATGCCCGCCTTTGCCAGTAGGGGTAAGGCAGCCGCCAGCAAAGCCAGCGGCGCCATTAGCAGGCCAAACAACGCAATCGACGGAATGGTCTGGATCACATTGAGCACCGGAAACAGCGAGGCACCAACGCGCGCGCGGCGCCGCGCCAGCCAGCCCAGCGGCAGACCGATACACAGCGTGGGCAGCAGCGCAATCAGCACGATCTGCAGATGCCGCGCTATTGCCTGGCCGAAGGTGTCAGCACGATTCGCGACCTCTTTCATGATCGACAAATCGTCGCACCAGCCAGCCGCCAGCATGGCCAAGATCGGCAGCAGCGCCGCCAGCAGCAAGGCGGTGCGCGCCCGCGTGCTGACCTGCAGGCGCTGCAAGGCATCAGCCGCTATCAGGTCCAGCAACAGCGACGCGGCCCAAAACGCGCCGCCCAGCGAGGTACGCGCAATAGGCGACGCGGTCTGCGCAACAAAAGTCGCATGCCTGCCCGCAAGCCAGACCAGGCCCGCCACCAGCGCCATCGACGCCAGGGCAACAGACCACAGCAAGGCGCGATTCGGCTTGATGAACGAAGCGGCAAACACCAGGGCAATCAACGCCGCCAGCAACCAGGCCGGCCCATGCAGCACTTGCAGGAAAGATGCCGATTCGCCCGACAGCAATCGGTTCGGTGCGACCTTGACAAACGGCAGCACCGCCAGCGAAAACACAGTCAGGACTGACAGCACCGCGTGTACCGGATTCCAGCGCACAGGCAATTTGTCAGCCGGATTACCAGCGGCTCCCTGGTGCATGGGCAGCGCGTGGTTCACGGGTATCGTCGCCAGCGCTGCCGCAAGAACTTACTTCAGCAAGCCTTTGGACTTCAAAAAATCGCCGGCAACTTTTTTCGCGTCCTGTCCCTCGAGCTGAATCTTCGCGTTCAGGCTTTGCAGTGTCGGGCCGTCGAGTGCCCTGAACACCGGTGCCAGCACGTCCCTAATCTTCGGGTTTTTCTTGAGCGCTTCTTCGCGAATGATGGGTGCCGGCGCAAAGATGGCCTGCACCGCCTTGGTGTCTTCCATGATCACCAGGCCCAACGCAGCCAGCGGCCCGTCGGTGCCGTAAGCCATCGCGGCATTCACGCCTGATGTTTTTTCGGCCGCAGCCCGAATCGTGGTGGCCGTGTCGCCGCCTGCCAGCGTCAAAAGCTGATCGGGCTTCAACGTGAAACCATAGGCTTTCTGAAACGCCGGCAGCGCGTCAGACCGCTCGGCAAATTCAGCCGAAGCCGCCAGTTTGAACTGACCGCCGCCGTTGATCCATTGGCCCAGGTCGTCCAGCGTTTTCAGCTTGTTGGCGGTGGCCACGTCCTTGCGCACGGCAATCGCCCAGGTGTTGTTGGCCGGGGCGGGTTCGAGCCAGACGATCTTGTTTTTCTCGTAGTCCAGTGTTTTGACGCGCTCATAGCCCGCCTTCGCGTTTTTCCACACCGGGCTGGATTCTTCTGAAAACATGAACGAGCCGTTGCCGGTGTATTCCGGATAAATATCAATTTCACCGGCCGTGATGGCCCCGCGCACCACCTTGGTCGTGCCCAGCGAGGCCTTGTTTTCCGCCTTGATGCCATTGGCCTCCAGCACCAGCACGATCATGTTGCCGAGCAGCTTGCCTTCGGTGTCGATTTTGGAGCCGACGCGGACAGGTGCAGTTGCCTGCGCGAGCACGCTGCCTGCGACCACGGCACCCGCCAGGAAAGTAGCAGCTCTGCGGTGGATTGATTGCATGGTGAGGTCTCCTGAAAAACAATGCGACTGCCGAATATAAAAGAAAGCCACGATACCTCAGACCGACCGGCTCTGGGCGTCAGTCAACAAATACGGTCGCTGATCAGGCTGCGGTTGTCAGGTACCTCGAGTTCAACGATCAAAAACCCGTCCAGCCCACGAAATACGTGCGCAAGCAGCTATTCAATTAATAGCACATTGGAAGGCTGCCGGTCGGCACCGTCCCGTGCGATTCGGCCAATCCCCTTTTTGAACGCCCGTCTCGGTTAGCCCCTAGAATCAACTGCACAATTTATTACATTTGATCGTCGTCTTCGTTTGCAGATGCGCTCACTCACTTTTTAAAACACGGTTTGATCGTCTTGATTGACCGTCACGCATTTTCAAGGAACCACGAGGCCATGCGGAACCATCGAGCACGTTGTCTGGCGCTGACCAGCGGCATTTTTGCCATGATTTTTTCAAGCCTTTGTCAGGCGCAGTCACCCGCCAGCCCAGACCGGATGGCTGCCTCGCCGACGTCACTGCACCCCTGGCAAGCCGCCCTGCCCCGCTTGACAGCGGAAGCGTATTTCACCAACCTGAAGGAAGACGCAAAAATTGAAACGCCGTTTCGCGTCACCTTCGGGCTGTCCGGCGGCTGGGGGCTGGCGCCCATCAGCAAACCGATTGACGGGAAGAGCGGCCACCACCATCTGCTGGTCAACCGTGACCTTCCGCTTGACTTTAAAACGGCGCTTCCCTTCAATGAGCAGTACATCCACTTCGGCAAAGGCCAAATGGAAACCGTGTTGACGCTTGAGCCTGGCACCTACAACCTGCGGCTGCTGCTGGCTGACGACAAACACCTGCCGCACTTTGTTTACAGCAAGCCGCTGAAAATTACCGTAACGCGCAAGAACAAAGACCTTGATCCGAAAAGTCTTGTGAAAAAAGGCATCAGCATGCTTGATATCGAAGCCAATGCGTCGCTCAAAGGCCCCTTTCGCGTGCAGTTCCAGGCCTCGGGGTTCAACGTCGCCCACCTGAACCAGAAAGAAAAAGACACCGGCCACTTCCGCCTGACGTTGACGCCTGACAAAGGCGGCAAGCCAGCCGAAATGAATCTGGTCAACGGCCAGACCGAAGTCTGGCTTTCGCCCCCCAGCGGCAGCTACGGGATGAAGCTCGATCTGGTGGACAACGTCAATCCGGAAAAAACGCTTGCGGGAACGGCGCCGGTGCCTGTGCGGGTCGAGTAGCTGCTGGCTTGGTAGCAGACGATGAAGTTTTACGTGACTTGTTTGCTATTTTTTTAGTAGCTTCTTACGCACGTTTTACGGGGTCCAAAGGCATATTTATCTCTAATGTGTCCAGTCTGGAATAAAAAAATTGCGACTGACGACACGTCATCAGGTCAGAATCAAGTTCACAAAAAAGGAACACCATGACCACCCCCAATTTCATCGCCACCCACGCCAAAGACGCCACCTTCAAACGCGGCCTGCGTTCGTTTTATGAATACCGTGACCTGGGCATTAAAACGGCGACGGACGGCCGCGTCGATGCGCATGTGATTCGGGCCGCTGCGGGCACGGAATTTTCGAGCCAGCCGCACTTGCACCACACCACGTTTCAGCTTGTCTACATCCTGAAGGGCTGGATCGAGTTTGAGTATGAAAACCAGGGCATCGTGCGGCTGGAAGCAGGCTCTTGCGTGCATCAGCCGCCGGGCATCCGCCACCGCGAGCTGGGGCACAGCGACGATGTTGAAATGCTGGAAGTGGTGCTGCCGGCCGGGTTTGCGACCGAAGAGGTTGATTCGGTTCGGGGCTCGCGCTGACCTCGGAAATCAGCTCAAATAAATACTTAAGAGTAGCAAATCGACCTGTAGCCAAATGGATACGTGCGTAAGCAGCTATTTATTTGATAGCGTTCGTCAGCATTTGGTAGCCGACCGAATTCAAGTCACCAGCCCCATCGCATGCATGTAGGCCGGGTGCAGCATCAGGTCGTCCCACTCATGTGCCGGCGTGACAGGCAACAAATCAAGGCGGCGCATCTCGCTCGATTCCAGCGCTTCCCACTGCCCCTTCACCAGGCCTTCGGCCATGCCGTCAAGCAACTCGTCAACCGCCTTGCCGTCATCGACCGACTGGTTGCACAGCAGCACCATGTCGCAGCCGGCGTTCAATGCCGCCATTGCTGCCTGGCTGTAGCTGACCTGCTCGCCGTCGATGATGCGGGCACCGGCCATGCTCAGGTCGTCGCTGAAAATGGCGCCGCCGAAACCGAGCTGGCCGCGCAAAATAAAGGTCAGCCACTGCTCTGAAAACCCGGCCGGCCGCGCATCGACTTTGGGGTAAATCACATGCGCGGGCATGACGCTGGTGAGCGTGGTGTTGAGCCATTCGTAGGGCGCGGCGTCGTCGGCCAGGATGGCTTTGAGGCTGCGTTTGTCGACGGGGATGTCTGTGTGGGAATCGGCCTTGACGAAGCCGTGGCCGGGAAAGTGTTTGCCGCAATTAGCCATGCCGGCTTGCAGCAGGCCGTGCATCAGGCTTTTGGCGAGCAAGGTGACGACGCGTGGGTCGCGGCCGAAAGCGCGGTCGCCGATGACGCTGCTTTCACCGAAGTCGAGATCCAGGACGGGCGCGAAGCTTAAATCAACACCGCAGGCACGCAGCTCGGCGCCCAGTACGTAGCCACAGGCCGTCGCGGCGTTGGTGGCAGCCAGCTGGTCTTTCATCCACTGCTGGCCGAGCGCGCGCATGGGCGGCAGGTGGGTGAAGCCGTCGTTTTTGAAGCGCTGCACGCGGCCACCTTCGTGGTCAACGCAGATCAGCACATCCTTGCGAATGCTTTTGATATCAGCGCACAAGTCGCTGAGCTGGCGGCGGTTTTCCCAGTTGCGGGCGAACAGGATAATGCCACCGGTGAGCGGGGATTGCAGGCGGCGGCGGTCGGCTTTGGTCAGGGCCAGGCCGGCGACGTCGATGATCAGGGGGGCGTATTGGGTCATTCGAAATGATTTCTAGTTACTATGAATTTAATAGCTGCTTACGCACGTATTACTTGGGCTAGAGGCACCTTTACTTATTTTTTTCTACCACGCAGAAGCTGGCGGCGTAGTCGGTCTCATCCGTCACGGTGATGTGTGCGGTGAGCTGGCGAATCTCAAACCAGGCTTTGAGCTCACCGTGCAACACGATTTCAGGCTTGCCACTTACTGCCTTGGCGATTTCGCAGTGGCGCCAGGTCATCGGCGTGCGCATGCCCAGGCCGATGGCTTTGCTAAAGGCTTCCTTGGCGGAAAAACGGGTGGCGAGGTAGTTGACGGCGCGGTCAGGCCAGCGGGCGCCCCGGGCCTTGAAGGAGGCGAATTCGGCGTCACTGAGGATTTTTAATGCGAAGCGGTCGCCGTGGCGTTCGAGGCTGGCACGGATGCGGCGGATGTCGCACACATCGGTGCCAATACCAAAGATCATGAACCCCCACGCTCGGCACTCACGTGTCCTTCGCTGCCCCCCGAGGGGGCTAATTTTCCTTGGGGCGGCCCGGCGGAAAAATGACCCCCACGCTCGGCACTCACGTGTCCTTCGCTGCCCCCCGAGGGAGCTAATTTTCCTTGGGGCGGCCCGGCGAAAAAATGACCCCCACGCTCGGCACTCACGTGTCCTTCGCTGCCCCCCGAGGGG
>JANLYY010000091.1:0-15289 GCA_031365885.1 Polaromonas sp.
TCGAAAGTACTGGTGGAAACGCCGACGTATTTGGGCGCACTGCAGGCCTTCACGCCGATGGAGCCGGTTTTCGTCAGTGTGGCGAGTGATGCGGAAGGCATCGATGTGGATGACCTGTCGACCAAGGCTGCGAATGCACGGTTCCTGTATGCGCTGCCGAACTTTCAAAACCCGACCGGTAACTCGATGAGCGAGGCCCGCCGCGCAGCGCTGAACGCGACGGCAGCTCGGTTGGGCGTGCCGATCATTGAAGACAACCCCTATGGCGATTTGTGGTTTGATGCGCCGCCGCCGCCCACGCTGACGGCCCGCAACCCCGACGGCTGCATCTACATGGGCTCGTTCAGCAAGACCCTGGCGCCCGGCTTGCGGCTCGGTTTTCTGGTGGCGCCGAAAGCGATTTACCCCAAGCTGCTGCAAGCCAAGCAGGCGGCTGATCTGCATACGCCGAGCTTTAACCAGCGCATCGTGTCTGAAGTGTTGAAAGACGGTTTTATCGAGCGCCATGTGCCAACCATCCGCGCGCTGTACAAGGCCCAGCGCGACGCGATGCTGGCCGCATTAAGCCGCGAAATGCCGCCTGATATGACCTGGAACACGCCCGACGGCGGCATGTTCTTGTGGGCACGCCTGCCCGCAGACATGAACGCGGTGGCGCTGCTGCCCAAAGCGGTCGGAAAGAACGTCGCCTTCGTGCCGGGCGCTGCGTTTTACGCCGATAACGCCGATCCGCGTTGCCTGCGTTTGTCGTTCGTGACCGCGAGCATCGAGCAGATCAACATCGGTGTGGCGGCGCTGGCTGAGGCGATTCGGGAAAGCCGGCCTGTGCCATCAGCTCCTGAACGTGTAACCGTGGAAGCCAAATAGATGCTCAAGATCTGGGGCCGCATGAGCTCCATCAACGTGAAAAAAGTGGTCTGGACGGCGCAGGAACTGGGCCTGGATTTCCAGCGTACCGAAGCCGGCGGATTGTTCGGCGTGGTGACCACGCCCGAGTACATGGCGCTCAATCCGAATTCACTGGTGCCAGTGATTGAAGATGACGACTACGCGCTGTGGGAGTCGAACGTCATCGTCCGCTACCTGGCAGCCAGACACGCACCGGGGCAACTCTATCCCACCGATCTGCGCGAACGCTTTGACGCCGAACGCTGGATGGACTGGCAGCAAACCAGCTTGAACCCGGTCAGCCGCCCCGGTTTCTGGCAATTGATCCGCACCCCGCCCGAGCAGCGCAATGCCGTGCTGATAGCCGAGTCCAATGCGGCGGTCGAAGCGTTGATGTTCACGCTCGACATGCACCTGGCGAATCGCGCCTTCATGGTCGGCGAGCGCTTCACGGTGGCGGACATTCCGCTGGCCTGCGAAGTGCATCGCTGGTTCGGGCTGCCGCAGCCGCGCCAGAGCCGCCCGCACCTCGAGCGCTGGTATGACAGCCTGCGCGCCCGGCAAGCCAGCAAGGGCGTGCTGGACATGGCGCTGAGTTAATTTTTTTTGAAGCAATAAAAACCCATGAAACCAAGAGCTTTCAAGCAAGTCGATGTGTTCACCGACCAAGCCTACTTCGGCAATCCGCTGGCGGTGGTGCTGGACGCGAGCGATATGGATGACGCCGCGATGGCGCGCTTTGCGCAGTGGACCAACCTGTCGGAAACCACCTTCCTGTTGCCTCCCACCGACGCGTCGGCTGACTACCGCGTGCGCATCTTCACGCCCGGCAGCGAGCTGCCTTTTGCCGGCCACCCGACGCTGGGCAGTTGCCACAGTTGGCTGCAGGCGGGCGGGCAGCCAAGCAGCAAGGACTTCATCGTGCAGGAATGCAAACAGGGTCTGGTCAAAATCCGGCGTGAGGCATCGCCCGGCGGCGCGCAGCGGCTGGCGTTTGCTGCACCCAAATTGAAAAGGTCGACTCCCAACCCCGTCACACTGGCGAAAGTAGCGGGCGCGCTGGGCATCAAGGTATCGCAGATCGTCGCCAGCCAGTTGCTCGACAACGGCCCGGTCTGGCTGGGCTTGCTGCTCGACAGCCCGGATACCGTGCTGAAGCTGACGCCCGATCACGCCGAGCTGCAGACCATCGACGCCAAGGTCGGCGTGGCGGCGTTCTACCCCGCCGCCAGTACGGCCCCGCTGATTGCCCGCGCCAACCGCGAAGCCAAAGCCTTCGGTGCCGCGTCTGTAGGAAGTGCGGTCACGCCGGACATCGAAGTACGTGCCTTCGTCGCGCCAATCGGCGTCAATGAAGACCCGGTGACCGGCAGCCTTAAT
This sequence comes from Polaromonas sp., assembly GCA_031365885.1. Taxonomy (GTDB): domain Bacteria; phylum Pseudomonadota; class Gammaproteobacteria; order Burkholderiales; family Burkholderiaceae_C; genus Polaromonas. The sequence goes on from JANLYY010000091.1 coordinate 2,269, forward strand.
GCCAGCCTCGCCCAATGGCTGATCGCCGACGGCTACGCACCCGAGCGTTACCTCGCGTCGCAAGGCGTTTGTATGGGCCGCGCCGGTCAGGTCTATATCGAACGTGATGCGTTCGGCCAGGTCTGGGTCGGCGGCGAAACGGTCACCTGCATTGATGGAAGCGTGACGCTTTAATCATCGACGTACCATGACCATCACCCCGCCGCTGGCATCACACATCGACCATCTGGTGGTTGCCGCTGCCAGCCTGGACGACGGCGTGCAGTGGTGTGAAAAAACCTTGGGCATCACGCCGGGGCCCGGCGGCGAGCATCCATTGATGGGCACGCACAACCGGTTGGTATCGGTCGCGTCACCAGCCTTTCCGCTGGCTTATCTCGAAGTTATTGCTATACATTCAGGAGCTGCTTGCGCACGTTCTGCGGGGGCCGGGCGCTGGTTTGACCTGGATAACCCGGAACTGCAGGCGCAATTGATCCTATCCGGGCCACGACTGGTTCACTTCGTCGCACGCACCGCCCGCGCCGATACAGCCGCGGGCGCGCTGGCCAGACTGGGCCTCGATCGTGGCGAGGTCTTGCCCGCATCGCGCCCCACCGCGCAGGGATTGCTACGCTGGAAAATCACAGTGCGCCAAGACGGCCAGCGGCTTTTCTACGGCGCGCTGCCGACGCTGATCGAATGGGGCGCGGTACACCCTTCGCAGGGCATGTCTGAATCGGGCGTGGTGCTTCAGTCGCTGACCGTCCGTCACCCGCGCGCCGACGCGCTGCGCGCGGCCTACGAAGCCATCGGGCTGGCCGACGTGGAGGTCACGCCCGGCGCACCGAATATCACCGCCACGCTTCAAACACCGCTGAGCGTGGTCACGCTTGAGTCCTGGGGACTGTAGTTAGCTACATAATTTATAGCTGCTTACGCACGTTTTACCTGGGCTTCTGGCTTTTTTTACTGGAAGTGACGCTTCGCAAGCCAAGTCAGCCCTGGGCTAACCCAACAGCTTACGAATACTCCCGAAAAGGCAGATGTTGAACAACAACTGCACTAGTCCAGCCACCAGAAGAGACGCTTGCTTTGCCCTCAAGGGGTTTCCTCACTAGGGTTTTCGAGGATCAGTTTTTTTCAAATTGAAGCAGTTGATTTAGCCGTTTATTACCCGGTACATCTGGCACCGGCATAAAGTCAGCGCCTGACAGATTCACAAAAACAAAAGAAGGTTTACAGGGCGCGAATGTCGAAAATTATTCACAGCATGATCCGGGTTCAAGACTTGAACCTTTCGCTGAAGTTTTACGCCGAATGCTTCGGGCTGCATCCCTCGCACCGGCTGGACTTCCCCTCGTTTTCGCTGGTGTATTTGCGCAACGCAGAAAACGATGCCGAAATCGAGCTGACCTGGAACCAGGGCCGCACCGAACCTTACACCCACGGCGATGGCTACGGCCATATCGCCGTCTGTGTTCCAGAAGCAGCGGCCGACCGGGAACGACTTTTGACGCTCGGGTACAACCCGCTGGACATCAAGGAGTTCAAGGCGGACGATGGCGCGTTGATCGCGCGCTATTTTTTCATTCAAGACCCCGACGGCTACAAGGTAGAGGTGCTGGAACGCCACGGCCACTACCAATAGACCCTCGCAGCATCACAGCAGCAATGACAGACGAAGAAACTTTTAGAACCCACAGGAGACAAGCATGAAAGTCATACCGATCATCCCGCACGCTTCCCAAGCAGCCAACAGCTGTAATGAGGAGTCGGGCGATGTACCGAAACTCGACCTGCCGCTGACCCGGCGCAGCCTGCTGCGGGGTAGCGGCCTGCTACTGGGCACGCTGGCTGCCGGTGGTGTGCTGACAGCGCTGGCGCCTTCGCGCGCGTGGGCGGTGGAGCTGAAAACCTTGAGCAGCGCAGAAGGCACGACGCTGATGAAAATGGGCCGGACGCTGTTCCCGCACGCCAAACTGCCCGATGCGGTGTACGCGCTGCTGGCCAAAGACCTCGACGCCGGCGCTACTGCCGATTCGAAAACAACCGCGCTGCTGCGTGACGGCATCGTCAGCCTCGACAAGGCAGCTGGCGGTAATTTCGCCAAGGCTTCGGCTTCTAAACAGTTGGCTGCAGTCAAATCAATGCAGGCCACGCCGTTTTTTGCTGCGGTACGTGGCAAGTGCGTGACATCGCTGTATGACAACGACATGGCCTTTACGGCCTTCGGCTACCCCGGTTCGTCCTGGGAAAAGGGCGGCTACATCACCCGTGGCTTTCAGGATTTGAAGTGGTTGCCCGAGCCTTCGAAAGAAGCCAGCCCGGCAGCGTGGATGGGCTAACGGCCATTCCCCCTCCCTGGTCAACCCTCTTGGTCAAACCCTTTCCTCAGGATAAATATCATGGCAAAAATTGACAGTAACGACGACAGCGTAGTCGTCATCATCGGTTCCGGCGCGGGCGGCGGTACGCTGGCCCACGAACTCTGCGCCAAAGGCGTGAAAGTCGTTGTATTAGAAGCCGGCGCCATGCAGTCGCAGGCCACCTACATCAACGACGAATGGAAGTCATTTGGTCAGCTGGCCTGGCTGGACAACCGCACCACTTCAGGCACCTGGCGCGTTGCCAAAGACTTCCCCAACCTGCCATCGTGGATTTGCAAAACCGTGGGCGGCACCACCACCCACTGGGCCGGTGCCTCGCTGCGTCTGCAAGACCACGAATTTCGCGCCAAGACGCATTACGGCGAGCTCAAGGGCACCAGCCTGATGGACTGGCCGGTCACATTGAAAGAGCTGGAACCGTACTACGCCAAAGCCGAAAACAAGATGGGCGTGACGCGTACCAACGGCATTCCTGGCCTGCCGGGCAACAACAACTACAAAGTGCTGCACGCCGGCGCGACCAAGCTCGGCTACAAGGAAGTACACACCGGCAACATGGCCATCAACAGCGAACCGCGTGATGACCGCGGCCGCTGCATGCAGCTGGGTTTCTGCTTTCAGGGCTGCAAGTCGGGCGCCAAATGGTCAACGTTGTATGTCGAAATTCCAAAAGCCGAAGCTACCGGCAACCTCGATCTTCGGCCCGAGTCTCACGTCACGCGCATTGAGCACAATGCCGCCGGCAAGGCGAGCGGCGTGGTCTATTTCGACAAGGACGGCAAGGAGCAGCGCCAGAAAGCGCGCGTCGTCTGCGTCGCTGGCAATTCGATTGAAACGCCGCGCCTGCTGCTGCTGTCAAGCTCACCGCAGTTTCCGAACGGCCTGGCCAATTCGTCCGGCCAGGTTGGCCGCAACTACATGCGCCACCTGACGGGCACGGTATATGCCGCGTTCAAGGAGCCGGTGCATATGTACCGCGGCACCACGATGGCCGGCATCATCCGTGACGAATCGGGTCACAACACCAAGCGCGGCTTTGTCGGCGGCTATGAAATGGAAACGCTGGCGCTGGGCGTTCCTTTCATGGCGGCGTTTTTGAACCCGGGCGGCTGGGGCAGCGAGTTCACCTGGTGGATGGACAACTACACCAATCTGGCGGGCATGTGGATCGTCGGCGAAGACATGCCGCGCGAAAGCAACCGCGTGACGCTGAACACGGCGGTGAAAGACAAATGGGGCAGTGCCGTGCCCAATGTGCATTACGACGACCACGCCAATGACATCGCCATGCGCAACCACGCTTTCACGCAAGGCGAAAACGTCTACAAGGCAGCAGGCGCCATCAAGACCTTCCGCACACCACCCTACCCGTCCACCCACAATTTGGGCACCTGCCGCATGAGCGCCAACGCGCGTGATGGCGTGTGCAACAAATGGGGCCAGACGCACGACATTGGCAACCTGTTCATCTCTGACGGCAGCCAGTTCACCACCGGCGGCGCCGAGAACCCGACGCTGACCATCGTGTCGCTGGCCATCCGGCAGGCGGACTACATCGCCAAACAGATGACAGAAAAAGCGATTTAATACCTGCTCCGGGTCTGCGCCACGGGGTGCGCCCGGAGATTGTTAAAAGCCCAAGGAAACCCGCCATGTGTTCTGTCTACGTACAAGCCGATCCGATCCAGTACGAATCCCGCACGCGCTCGATCCGCATCAACAACGTGTTGACCACTATCCGGCTGGAAAACCTGTTCTGGGATGTGCTGGCTGAAATAGCCGGGCGTGAAAACAAGACCACCAACCAGATGATCGCCACGCTGCATGAAGAGCTTTGCGGCCTGCGTGAAGCGATACCCAATTTCACGTCCTTTCTGCGCGTCTGCTGCCTGCGCTACCTGTCTCAGCCGCGCCTTGACGTAGAAGCCGAAGCGCACGCCGTATTGCGCACTAGCGTGGTTACAGAAGCTCCCGGCACGCTGCGCCATTGAAGCCAGTCCGGCCTGGCCTTGGCAGGTCACAGCCGCGACACAGCGCACCGCCCGAACGGGCGTAAATTCAGCGCATGGGAACCCTCTATCTTGTGCGCCACGGCCAGGCCTCGTTTGGCGCCGATGACTATGACGTGCTCAGCGCCATGGGGCATCAGCAAAGCGCGCGACTGGGCGAATACTTCAAACTCAAGGGCATCGCATTTGATGCAGCTCTGACCGGCACACTGAAGCGGCAGATTCAGACCTATGCCGGTATCTGCAAGGGCATGGGCGCCGAGCCCGCTGCCACGCAGTGGCCAGGCCTGAATGAATACGACAGCCACGCCGTCATCGCAGCGATTCACCCGCACAAGCTTGAAAAACCAACATCGCCTGGGATGTACCGCGATCACTTTCGCCTGCTCAAAGACGGGCTGGCGCAATGGATGGCCGGCGTGGTCAGCCCCGTGGGCATGCCCAACTACACCGAGTTTGTGCTGGGCGTAACCAGCGCGCTCGACCATGTTCGCAAAAATTGCGACGGCAACGTGCTTCTGGTGTCCAGCGGCGGGCCGATTGCGACCGCCGTTGGCCATGTTCTGGGCACCAGCCCCGAGACCACGATTGAGCTCAATCTGCGCATCCGCAATTGCTCGGTGTCTGAATTTGCCTTCACCCCGAAACGCCATATGCTGGTGACGTATAACACCCTGCCGCATCTCGATGCGCCCGAACACGCGAGCTGGATCACCTACGCGTAAAGCCGGCATGGCGTAACACGGCCTGGCACGAGTCGCTACTGAATTTATAGCGTCTTGCGCACGTTATATAAGGGCCAGAGCCATTTTTTCCGTTAAATATGTTTCGACGACTTGTCCCGTTGAGTGGCCGCGGCTGCCCGCTTCCATTAACCAACGGCGACATCAACAACGGCATCGCCAGCTTTCTTCCAGTCAATTTTTCGTTTACAAATATTTATTGCATTTAAGAATCATTCTCATTACACTGCGATTATCCAATTACCTGGAAGGTCGACATGAACGCTTTTGCTACCTTTTCCAAAGCCTTGCGCACAATTTTCGGCGTGGCCGCCGTGTGCGCCTGCTCCTTTGCCATGGCAGAGCCCGAAGCACTGCTGGTGATTAAAAACCATCGCTTTGAGCCGACTGAAATCAAGGTGCCAGCGGGCCAGCGTATTCGCCTGACAGTGCACAACCAGGATGCAACACCCGAAGAATTTGAGAGCCACACGCTGAACCGGGAAAAACTGATTCCGCCAGGCGCCAAGGTGGTTATCTTCATCGGGCCGCTCAAGCCGGGAAAGTATGAGTTTGCCGGTGAATACAACGAAGCCACCGCCAAGGGCGTGGTCGTCGCCGAATAGCCATAGCACCAGGAACTGCCATGTTTGCTACCGCCATTATTGTTTTTCGCGAGACGCTGGAAGCTGCGCTCTTTATCGGCATCGTTGCGGCTGCCACGCGTGGTCTGGCCGGCCGCACGACATGGCTTGCCGGCGGCGTCCTGGTGGGCCTGTTGGGCGCGCTGGCGCTGGCCGCCGGCGCCACCACGATCGGTGCATTGGCAGACGGCATTGGTCAGGACCTGGTGAATGTCGGCATCCTCAGCCTGGCGCTGGCCATGCTGGCCTGGCACTGCATCTGGGTCTCCACCCATGGCAAAGAAATGTCTCAGGATGCTAGAAGACTAGGCAGCTCGGTACGCGAAGGCACACGCTCGCCACGCGCGCTGATCCTGGCTGTCGTGCTGGCAGTGCTGCGCGAGGGCGCCGAAACGGTGCTCTTCGTCGCCGGCATGGCGACAGGTACATCGGACAATATGCAAACCATGCTGCTGGGCGCGACGCTGGGCGTGCTGGGCGGCGTGGCGCTGGGCATCATGATTTATTTCGGCCTGTCGCGCGTCAAACCCCACAATCTCTTCGCCGTGACCAACCTGCTTATCATGCTGCTGGCGGCCGCCATTGCCAGCCAGTTGGCTCGGGCCCTGGCCCAGTCCGGTTTGGTTGACTGGTGGCCGAACTCGCTGTGGGACACCTCGGCGGTGTTGCGGAACGACTCGCCATTCGGGGTCTTGCTGCACGCGCTGGTGGGCTACGACGCGCGGCCGTCCGGTCTGCAACTGGCGTTTTACCTCGGCGCCCTGCTCATCATCGGCCTGGGCACCCGGCAGATGCAGCGCCGCCAATTGCAGCCCCCAGCGCGCCCGGATACGCTGGCGCAGGCCCGCTAGACCTCGTTTTTCTTTAACCCTTCCTGGAGTTTTATCATGCAAATCGCCAAATCGGCGAGGGTGCTGCTCGCCCTGTCGCCGCTGCTTTTCACCGCCATGACGCACGCCGGACCCAACGAATACGTGCTCAGCCCGCTCGTTGAGCAGGGAGAAAAAGAAATCGACTTCACCCTGGGAACCGCAAAGCGCAAGGACCAGTCCAGCGGCAACGCCACCGCACTGGGTTTTGGCCTGGGCGTGACCTCGTGGTGGGCCACCGAGATCTCCGCCAAGTGGAGACGTGAACCCGGCCAGTCTCATGGCTTCGATGCAGTGGAATGGGAGAACCGCTTCCAGCTGACCGAGACCGGCAGATATCCGGTGGATGTCGGCTTTTTGCTCGAGGTAGAGCGCCCCAAAGATCGATCCGAGGGGTATGAGATCACCTATGGTCCGCTGTTGCAGGCCGAGTGGGGCGCGGTGCAGGGCAATCTGAACCTGCTCTGGCAAAAGCATGTGCGCGCCAGCGAGCCCTTCGAAACCGAGCTGCACTATCAGGTGCAGCTCAAATACCGCGCTTCCGAAAAATTCGAATGGGGCGCGCAGGGCTTCGGTTCGCTGGGACGCTGGGACAAGTGGGCACCATCGTCGGAGCAGGAGCACAAATTGGGTCCAGCCGTTTTCGGCAAGATCAAACTTGCTGGCAAACAAGCCATCAAGTACAACGCAGCACTTCTGTTTGGCATCAACGATGCGTCGCCCAGGACAACGTTGCGCTTGCAGACAGAATATGAGTTTTAGAACAACGGCTGCCGCACTGTCGGCTCGCCTAGCGATGTCATGCCTGAAAATGCTATTAGTTCAATAGCCAAACAAGGCCGTATTCACTGGGCTGTGGGCCCTTTTAATCGTCAAAACCCCAGCGCATCTGCAGCCCCGCTTATTTGCCGGCAGCGCTCACGCGCCAGATGACATTGCCCACATCGTCTGCCACCAGCAGGCTGCCGCGTTTGTCGATGGCCACGCCAACAGGTCGTCCATAGGCATCGCCTTCAGCGTTGACAAAGCCTGTCAGCACATCGATTTTCTTGCCGTCCGGCTTGCCGCCGCTGAACGGCACGAAAGATACCTTGTAGCCACTCAGCGGCTTGCGGTTCCAGGAACCATGTTCACCGACGAACACGCCGCTGGCCAGCGCCGCAGGCATGGCGTTGCCGCTGGAAAACGCCATGCCCAGCGGCGCGACGTGCGATCCCAGCGCGTAGTCGGGAAGCACCGCTTTGGCGACCAGATCCGGCCGCGGCGGTTCGACACGCACGTCAACATTCTGGCCGTAATAGCTGTAAGGCCAGCCATAAAACGCGCCGTCTTTGACGCTCGTCAAATAGTCGGGCACCAGGTCGCTGCTGAGCTCGTCGCGTTCGTTGACGACCGTCCACAGCGCGCCGCCTTCGGGCGAAAAGCCCATGCCATTGGGGTTGCGCAGACCTGCCGCGAAGATGCGGTGCGTACCATTTTTGGGATCCACTTCCCAAATAGCCGCACGGCCTTCCTCGGCGGGCATGCCACGCTCGGCCACGTTGCTGTTAGACCCGACTGTCACATACAGCTTGCTGCCGTCAGCACTCGGAATCAGGTTTTTTGTCCAGTGGTGGTTGATTGGCCCGCCCGGCAAGTCGATCACCTTGACTGGCGCTGCACTGATGCTGGTGACGCCCGGCTGGTACGGAAACTTCACCACCGCGTCAGAATTGGCGACATAAAAATCATTGCCAACCAGCGCCATGCCAAAGGGCGACATCAAGTTGTCGATAAACACCGTGCGCACTTCGGCCTTGCCATCGCCATCAACGTCGCGCAGCAAGGTGATACGGTTGGCCGAGGGCACGGTGGCACCGGCGCGGCCCATCACCATTTTCATCACGGCGCCCCTGATGCCCTTGCCGTCTTCTGGTTTCGGCGGCGCATTGCTCTCGGCCACCAGCACATCGCCGTTGGGCAGCACATAGACCCAACGCGGGTGGTCGAGCTTGTCAGCAAAGGGAGTCACGGTCATGCCAGCCATCGGCGTGGGTAGGGTCCCGACGGGCCAGCCCTTGGCGGGTGCGATGTTGACGGTCGGGATCAGGCGCTTCACGGGCGCCGGCAGGGTGGGGTTGACGCCCGTATCCTGCGCGCCTAGCAGCGTGGCGGTGTCGCCGCAGGCACTGAGCGCAGCCAGAACGGCAGTGATCGGCAGTGCAACCAAAGCCGCGCGGCGTTTGCCCATAAAACCGGCGGCTGGCGAAGAAGTTAAAGAAGAATTTGATTGACGCATAGTGAGAACTTTTGCTAGTGCCAAACGGACGATGCTGGGACGATACCGCGCAGTCTACCGCGCAGTCGCGTTTGAAACGTCAGTGTGCAATCTCACCGCAAAGTTTGCCTGTCAGCCCAGCGCGCATGGCCCTGTCAGCGAGTGCGCCCGCTTCCAGGCGTCACCGTCACACGGCGGTGTGGCGCTGCAGCGTGCTGGTCGGCAACCGGTCAATTTCAGCCAGCAATTTCGCCAGACTGCGGCCCGCCGCATTCAACACCGCCTGGCCTTTTTCGGCCGTGGCGGCTGCCGCGTTGCCAACGACGCCGTGCGGGTTGTAGTCCTGCATCTGCCAGGCCAGCTTGGCGCTTTTACCATCGCCCAGAATCGGAAACTTTTCAGCACGGTCTTGCGCGGCGGAGCGGAAGTTTTGCGCCTTCGACATGTCAACCTGGTGCGGTTTTAACGCCAGCATCATCGAGGTTTCAATCTCGCCGGCATGAATGCCGAAGCGGTGTTCGTCGGCGCTGAACAGGCTGGATAGGGAAGCGCCCTGCTCGTCCAGCAGCGGCAAATTAAACCAATTGACGCTGTAGACCAGCAGGCGAAGGCGCGCGCGCAGATCACGCGCCACCACGTCAAGCAGGCCGACCTGGCCGCCATGCGAATTAAGCAGCACAATTTTTTTGAGACCAGTGGCAGCAATCGATTCAGCCAGCTCGGTCCATAGCCGAATCACGGTGTCGGCTTTCAATGTCAGCGTGCCAGCAAAGGCAGAATGTTCCGGGCTCAGGCCGACAGCCTGCGTCGGCAAAAACAGCACCGGCAAGTCAGCAGTGAGATGCGGTAGCGCGGCGGCAATGACGCCTTCGACCAGCGTGGCATCAACATTCAGCGGCAGATGCGGGCCGTGCTGCTCGATGGCGGCAACCGGCAGCACAGCGATGCAGCGGGTCCGGTCAACGCCGGCGAAGTCGGTACTTTTCAGGTCAGCCCAGAAACGCGGCAGCTTTGAGTCAGGAGGTATGGAAACAGTCATGGGCGTATTTTGCGGCATGCCTGGTTAACAGGGCACTGCCGATGCTGCTTTTTACTGGCCCAGCCGGGGTGCGCTTTGCAGCACCGTCGCCAGCTCTGCCTTCCAGAATTTCGCCTGGCCTGTGGTGCCGTGACCAGCGGTTTTATCGCTGGCCGGGATCAACAGCACACGTCCGTTCTTGACGCGCTTGATTTCGCGGTCGAGCACGCCGTTTTCGGGCGGATTGCGTTCGTCGTCGGCGGAGTTGATGGCCAGCAGCGTGGCCTGAATGCGCTCCAGCCCGGCAGACGGGTTGTAGTCGCGTGATGAATCCCACTGGTAGAGGTGGTCATTGGCGTCGCCCGTGAACGGCGCTGTCAGGCTTTTATCGATGATGGCATCGGCCTTTTCACGCGTGGGCGCAGCCGCAGCCAATGCCTGGTTGCCGCCGTTGGTTCCGGTGGCAAAAAACACTGACGCAAGCTGCGTGCTGCGCGGTTGCTTTGCATAGTTGCCGCCCATCCACTCCGGGTCGGTCTTGATGGATTCGACCAGCAACCTGCGCATCATCCAGTTGCGGCCCGACATCTCGGTTGGCAGCGACGCCATCGGTACCGCCACATCCATGAAGCCCGGGTATTTTTGCGCCCAGATCCAGGCTTGCATACCGCCCATCGAGTTGCCAATCACCAGCCGCAGGTGCGTAATGCCCAGATGCTCTTTCACCAGCCGGTATTGCGCGTCCACCATGTCGTCGTAGTTGTACTTCGGAAAAGCCGCGCGCAGGCCGTCCGATGGTTTGCTGGACTTGCCCGCGCCAATCGCGTCGGGCAGGATGACGAAGTAGCGACTGGCGTCCAGCGGCTGGCCGACACCGAACAACTCACCGGCGAACGCCGGGCTCAACATGCCCGCACCAGAACCCGTCGTGCCGTGCAGCACCAGCACCGGCTCACCGGCCGGGTTGCCAACGGTGCGGTAGTGCAGCCGCAGTTCCGGCAGCACCTCGCCGGTGTGAAACCTGAAGTCGCGCACCAGCCAGCTGCCTTCTTTGGCTGCCGGGTAGTCGGCGGCCAGTACTGGCAGTGCGGTGATGACCAGACCCAGGACGACGCCAATAAAACTCTGCGTGAAGATTCGCGTGACTCTCAGCATCAAGGTCATTTTTTGTCTCCATCCTTTCTTTTCAATTTTCAGCCAGCTATTATTTTTATAGTTGATTACGCACGTATTACGGGGGCTAGAGGCGAATATTACCTAGACATGATGATGATGCCGTGCATCCGGCGAGGCCCGGCTGGGGCAGTTGTCTTTGACGCAGTTGGCGTAGATCGACAGGGAATGGTCGGCAATCGCGAATCCTTTGGTTTGGGCCACCAGTTGCTGGCGGCTTTCGATTTCAGCGTCGTAAAACTCCTCGACCTTGCCGCAATCGAGGCACACCAGATGGTCATGGTGCTGGCCTTCATTGATCTCGTACACCGCCTTGCCTGATTCGAAATTTCTGCGGCTGAGCAGACCCGCCTGCTCGAACTGCGTCAGCACGCGGTAAACGGTGGCCAGGCCGATGTCGGAGCGCTCTTCGAGCAGCACCCGGTATACATCTTCGGCGGTCATGTGGCGCTGTTTGCCGATCTGAAAAATTTCGAGAATTTTCAGACGTGGCAGGGTGGCCTTCAGGCCGGTATTTTTCAGCTCGTCGATGTTGCTCATGGATCTCTCGCAGGGGAGAAAATGGGGAGAAAGTGGGGGGCCGGAAGGCGTTGGCGCAAACCCAGCCGCTACAATCAATCATCATATCGCTACACCCCATTACATGTCTGTAAAACATCATTTCGGCATCAAGCCAGCCGCCTTGTCTATTGCCTTGTTTAGCGTCCTGATTTCACTGGCCGGCTGCGGTGGCCTGGGCGGCAGCGCGGCCAACCCGCTGAACTGGATCACGCCCTACAAGATCGATGTGATTCAGGGCAACTTCGTATCGAAAGAACAGGTCGACCAGCTGCGCGTCGGCATGAGCCGCGAGCAGGTCAAGGCAACGCTGGGCACGCCGCTGCTGGCGAGTCTTTTTCATGCTGATCGCTGGGACTATGTGTTCACGCTCAAGCGTCAGGGCAGCGCGGCGCAGTCGTACAAATACACGGTGTTTTTCAAGGGCGACGTGCTCGAGCGTTTTGCCGGCGACACCATGCCCAGTGAGGCCGAATTCATTGCCCGGCTCGACAACAACCGCAAGCTGGGCAAGGTGCCACCGCTCGAAGCCACCGAAGCGCAGCTGAAAGCCGCCGAACGGCCTTCGAAATCTGCCGCCGCCAGCGCACCGGCCGTGCCGGTCGACGAGCCCGCGCGAATCTACCCACCGCTTGAGAGCCCGGCGAAGTGAACGCTGTGAGCCCGGTGGCCGCCAGCGACAGGCCGCACTGCATCGCGATTGCCGGCGCCAGCGGGCGCATGGGCCAGATGCTGATCGAGGCCGTCAACGCCAGTGACGACTGCCTGCTGACCGGCGCGCTCGACATTGCTGGCAGCCCGGCGATTGGTCTGGACGCGAGTGCATTTTCGGGGCGCACCAGCGGTGTGCTGATTGCATCGAGCATTCGTCAGGGGCTGGCCAAATCGGGCGTGCTGATCGACTTCACGCGGCCTGAGGGCACGCTGGCGCATCTGGCGGTGTGCCGCGAACTGGGTGTGAAGCTGGTCATCGGCACGACAGGTTTTTCAGACGCGCAGAAGGCTGAAATCGCAGCTGCTTCAAAAGACATCGCCATCGTCATGGCACCCAACATGAGTGTCGGCGTCAACGTCACGCTCAAGCTGCTGGAGCTGGCCGCGAAGGCGCTTTCTACCGGCTACGACATTGAAATCATCGAGGCGCACCACCGCCACAAGGTTGATGCGCCTTCAGGCACCGCGCTCAAAATGGGCGAGGTCATAGCCGGTGCGCTGGGCCGTGACTTGAAAGACTGCGCCGTCTACGCCCGCGAAGGCGTCACCGGCGAGCGCGACCCCTCCAGCATCGGCTTTGCCACCATACGCGGCGGCGACATTGTGGGCGACCACACCGTGCTGTTTGCAGGCACCGGCGAACGTATTGAAATCAGCCACAAGTCGTCCAGCCGCGCCACCTACGCCC
>JANLYY010000003.1:0-3233 GCA_031365885.1 Polaromonas sp.
AATAGGCCTTGAGGGGAGCGCGACGCGCCTGGCGCAGACCTACCCACAACTGTTAGAAAATTTTTAGGAAATCAAAATGGCATTCGATAAAGACGCATTTTTGACCGCGCTGGATAGCATGACGGTCCTCGAACTCAACGAGCTGGTGAAAGCCATCGAAGAGAAATTTGGTGTAAGCGCAGCGGCCATGGCGGCTCCTGCGGCCGGCGGTGGTGCCGGCGCAGGCGCTGCAGCGGCCGAAGAGAAGACCGACTTCAACGTCGTTCTTCTCGAAGCTGGCGCGCAGAAGGTGCAAGTCATCAAAGCAGTTCGTGAACTGACAGGTCTTGGCCTCAAGGAAGCCAAGGATCTGGTTGACGGCGCGCCAAAGAATGTCAAGGAAGCCATTCCAAAGGCTGACGCCGAGGCTGCCAAGAAGAAGCTAGAAGACGCTGGCGCGAAAGTCGAGCTCAAGTAATTCTTGTTGCTTGCAAAGGCTGGAAGACCCCCAAGGGGCTTCCAGCCTTTTGCGCTTCATGGAGCGCACTGGAAAAAGGATTGCTTCAATCTCTTTTCCAGTGTTTTCTGAATTTCGACTGCAGAAAACGCCTTGGTTCGGGTGACGTGCAACGCGTCGCTGTCCGCCATGGTTGGTAGTGGCCAACCACCAAGCTGCCTGAATACGCTTGTGTATTCGGGTACGAGAGTCGCCAGAGCCCATCAAAACGGAAAACTCATGGCCCTAACTACAAGTTACAGCTTTACCGAACGCAAACGCATCCGCAAAAGCTTCGGCAACCGCGAAAGCGTCTTGACTGTCCCCTATTTGCTGCAAATGCAAAAGGACGCGTACACCGCATTTTTGCAGGCTGATCGTGCGCCTCAGAAGCGCACAGCCGAAGGCTTGCAGGCGGCGTTTGAAAACGCCTTCCCAATCGTCTCGCACAACGGTTTTGTCGAGATGAAATTCCTCGAATACAACCTGGCCAAGCCGGCCTTTGACGTGCGCGAATGCCAGACCCGCGGGCTGACCTTTGCGTCGGCTGTGCGCGCCAAAGTACAACTAATTATTTATGACCGCGAGTCCTCGACATCGCAGTCCAAGGTCGTCAAGGAAGTCAAAGAGCAAGAGGTCTACATGGGCGAAGTGCCGCTCATGACCGACAAAGGCTCCTTCGTTATCAACGGTACCGAGCGCGTCATCGTGTCGCAGCTGCACCGCTCGCCGGGCGTGTTTTTCGAACACGACAAAGGCAAGACCCACAGTTCGGGCAAGTTGCTGTTCTCTGCCCGAATCATTCCGTACCGTGGTTCCTGGCTCGATTTCGAGTTCGATCCTAAAGACATTTTGTATTTCCGCGTTGACCGTCGCCGCAAGATGCCAGTGACGATTTTGCTCAAGGCCATCGGCCTGAACCATGAATCGATCCTCGCGAACTTCTTTGTGTTTGACAACTTCCGCTTGATGGACAGCGGCGCGCAGATGGAATTTGTCGCCGAGCGCATGCGCGGTGAGGTGGCCCGTTTTGACATCACCGACAAGGCCGGCAAGGTCGTGATCGCGAAGGACAAGCGCATCACGGTGCGCCACACGCGTGAGCTGGAGCAAAGCAGCACGACGACTATCAGCGTGCCGGAAGACTTTCTGGTCGGCCGCGTGGTCGCAAAAAACATCGTTGATGCCGAGACGGGTGAAATCATCGCCAAGGCCAATGACGAGCTGACCGAAATGCTGCTGAAAAAGCTGCGTGTTGCCGGCGTGCAAGACCTGCAGGTGCTTTACACCAACGAACTCGACCAGGGCGCCTATATTTCACAAACCCTGCGTGCCGATGAAACGGCTGACGAGTTTGCAGCGCGCGTGGCTATCTACCGCATGATGCGGCCGGGAGAGCCGCCAACGGAAGATGCGGTTCAGGCCTTGTTCCAGCGACTGTTCTACAACCCCGACACGTACGATCTGTCGCGCGTAGGTCGCATGAAGTTCAACGCCCGTGTGGGGCGTGACGCGTCTACTGGCCCGATGGTCATGACCAACGAGGACATCCTCGCCGTCGTCAAGATTTTGGTGGACCTGCGTAACGGCAATGGCGAAGTCGACGACATCGATCACCTCGGCAATCGCCGCGTGCGCTGTGTCGGTGAATTGGCTGAAAACCAGTACCGTACCGGTCTGGCGCGTATTGAAAAGGCCGTGAAAGAGCGTCTAGGTCAGGCCGAGCAAGAGCCGCTGATGCCGCACGACCTGATCAACAGCAAGCCGATTTCTGCGGCGCTAAAAGAGTTCTTCGGCGCCTCCCAGCTGTCGCAGTTCATGGACCAGACCAACCCGCTGTCCGAGATCACGCACAAGCGTCGTGTCTCGGCCCTTGGCCCTGGTGGTTTAACCCGCGAACGCGCTGGCTTCGAGGTGCGTGACGTACACGTGACCCATTACGGCCGCGTCTGCCCGATTGAAACCCCTGAAGGTCCGAACATCGGTCTGATCAACTCGCTGGCCTTGTACGCCCGTCTCAACGAATACGGTTTCATCGAAACCCCGTATCGCCGCGTGGTGGACAGCAAGGTCACGATGCAGATCGATTACCTGTCCGCTATCGAAGAGGGCAAATACGTCATTGCGCAGGCCAACGCTTTGCTCGACGAAGTTGGCACGTTGACCGGTGATCTGGTATCGGCGCGTGAAAACGGCGAATCGATTCTGGTTGGCGCCGAGCGCGTCCAGTACATGGACGTGTCGCCGGCGCAGATCGTGTCGGTTGCCGCATCGCTGGTTCCGTTCCTGGAGCATGACGACGCCAACCGCGCGCTGATGGGCGCCAACATGCAACGCCAGGCGGTGCCCGTGCTGCGCCCCGAAAAGGCGTTTGTTGGAACCGGCATTGAGCGCGTGTCTGCGGTCGACTCCGGTACCGTGGTGACGGCCAGCCGTGGCGGTATCGTTGACTATGTGGATGCAACCCGTATCGTGGTGCGTGTGAACGATGCAGAAGCCCTTGCCGGCGAAGTTGGGGTGGACATCTACAACCTGATCAAGTACCAGCGTTCCAACCAGAACACCAACATCCACCAGCGCCCGATCGTCAAGAAGGGCGACAAGCTCGACAAGGGCGACGTCATTGCGGACGGCGCATCGACCGACCTGGGCGAACTCGCGCTGGGGCAGAACATGCTGGTCGCGTTCATGCCGTGGATCGGCTACAACTTCGAGGACTCGATCCTGTTCTGCGAACGCGTCGTGGCCGACGTCCGCT
>JANLYY010000011.1:0-12417 GCA_031365885.1 Polaromonas sp.
GATGCGGTAAACAGTTCTGGACTGGGTCGAAAGTTTCCAACGCAAAGGCGCAAAGATG
Source organism: Polaromonas sp. (assembly GCA_031365885.1). Lineage (GTDB taxonomy): Bacteria > Pseudomonadota > Gammaproteobacteria > Burkholderiales > Burkholderiaceae_C > Polaromonas. Next base: position 59 of record JANLYY010000011.1, read on the forward strand.
CAAAGGGCGCGAAGAACATCAAGATATAAAAAATTGAAAGCTTTGCGTTCTTTGCACCTTTGCGCCTTTGCGTTGGAAATCCGAATTCATGCAAACGCCGAAGTTACACTATAAAAATAATAGCTGCTTATGCACGTAATCATTGGGCTACAGCCGTTTGTTTCCTTGAAGCCAGCGCCACCAAAAGCAGCACCGGCAGCCCCAGTAACGCCGTCGCCGTGAAGAAGTGGCTGTAGCCAAAGGCATCCACATACTTGCCCGAATAGCCGGCCAGAAACTTCGGCAGCAGCAGCATCATCGAGCTGAACAGCGCGTACTGTGTGGCCGAATAATTGATGTTAGTGAGGCTCGACAGATAGGCAATGAACGCGGCTGACGCGATGCCGCTCGACAGGTTGTCGGCTGAAATCACGAAGATCAACGCGTTCACGTCGTGGCCGCGCGAACCGAGCCAGGCAAACAGCAAATTGCTGGCCGCGCTCAGCACCGCGCCCAGCATCAACACCTTCATCACGCCATAACGCATTGCCAGCGCGCCGCCGACAAAGGCGCCCACCAGCGTCATGATGACGCCGTAAATTTTTGTCACTGCGGCCACCTCGTCTTTGGTGTAGCCCATGTCCACATAAAACGGATTGGCCATGATGCCCATCACCACATCACTGATGCGGTAGACGGCAATCAAGGCGAGGATCAACAGCGCCTGCTTTCCGTAGCGACGCAGAAAATCGGCGAACGGCTCGACCAATGCGCTCTTCAGCCACTCGGCGGCATTGCGTGAAGGAGGTATCACCCGGGCTGCCGGCTCGGGCGATAGCAGCACCGTGGCCACGCCCAGCAGCATCGACGCCGCCATCGCCAGATACGCCACCTGCCACGCGCCTTGCTGGTAAGCGCCTGCACCGACTACCTCGGCGCGCGCGGCAATCCACAGCGCACCAGCGCCGGCCCAGATCATCGCCATGCGGTAGCCGGTCTGGTAAGCCGCAGCCAGCGCCGCCTGGCGCCGCGTTTCGGCTGATTCGATACGGTAGGCGTCGAGTGCAATGTCTTGCGTGGCCGAACCAAAGGCAATCGCCAGCGCGCACCAGATCACGGGGGTAAGCGCGATGCGCGGGTCGGTCAACCCAATGCCGACCAGCCCCGCGATGATGGTGAGCTGCGACAGCAGCAGCCAGCTGCGCCGGCGTCCCAGCGAGCGTGTGAGTAGCGGAATCGGCATCCGGTCAACCAGCGGCGCCCAGACCCATTTGAAGCCGTAGGCCAGCCCGACCCAGCTCAGGTAACCAATCGTGGTGCGGTCAATGCCGGCTTCGCGCAACCAGAAGCTCAGCGTACCAAACACCAGCAGCAGCGGCAAGCCGGCAGAAAATCCCAGCAGCAGCATGCGCAGCGTGGCCATCTCGGCGTACACGCGCCAGACCTCGTGCCAGGCGGGTTGGGTATCAGCAGTGGCTGCGCCCGTGTCGGTTGGTCGGGAGATATTTTGGGCGCTGAGGGTCTTGTCTGACATGGGCGTTTTGAAATTTGTCTATTATTCACCCATGTGCTTCATATGCGACTCCAAAAACGCGGCATGGCCCGGGCGCCGGGCTTTTATGCTGGCGGCCGCTGGCTCTGCGGCTGCTGCTGCAACCGTGCCGGCGCTGGCGCAAGTTGATGTCGGCAAGGCCTCACAGCTGCGCAATCTGGTGCCCGCCGACGAGCTTGAAAACGCGGCCACGCAAGAGTATTCAAAGATGATGGCTGAAGCAGGCAAGCAGGGCGCACTGGCGCAAGCCGGCAACCCGCAACTGCAGCGCCTGCGCGCCATTGCCGCCAAACTGGTGCCGCAAACCGCCCAGTGGAACGACCGCGCCAAATCCTGGAAATGGGAAGTCAATCTGATCGGCAGCAAGCAGATCAATGCGTTTTGCATGCCGGGCGGCAAGATCGCTTTTTACACCGGCATTCTTGAGCAGCTCAAACTCAGCGACGACGAAGTGGCGATGATCATGGGCCACGAAATGGCGCACGCGCTGCGCGAACACGCGCGCGCCCGCATCGCCAAAACGCAGGGCACCGGCACGCTGCTGTCGCTGGGCGCCAGTTTGTTTGGCTTGGGCGATTTGGGCGGCGTGGCGGCGAATATCGGCACGCAGTTGATCTCGCTTCGATTCAGCCGCGACGACGAGACCGATGCCGACCTGGTCGGACTGGAACTCGCTGCACGCGGCGGCTACAACCCGCAGGCGGCGGTGAGCCTGTGGGAAAAAATGGCGCAGGCCGGCGGCGGTGCCAGTGGCCCGAGCTTTTTGTCAACACACCCGTCCGGCCCGGCGCGCATCCAGCAATTGCAAAACAATGTGCCGAAGGTGCAGGGGCTGTATCAGCGCGCACGCGGCTAACGGCTGCCCGTGCTGCCAGCGCAGCCAGTGCAGCCAGTGCAAGCCAGCATTTTTCAGTAAGATTCGGCGCATTTTTGTGCGCGGTCTTCGCGGGTGCCTGCAGTGACTCGACGTACACAGACAGACTTTCAAAACGACGCTGTAGCCCGGCTGCCCTGGCTTTTTAGCCGGGACTGGTGGCGCGCATTTCTTCCGGCGCGCAGCGGCATCAACAGTCGGGAGCGTCTGCGCGTGGTGCTGGGCGCGCTGATCGGGATTCTGGTCGCGGGCTTGCTGGGTCACGCGGCCGGTCTGGCGCTGGTTCCCGGCCTGCCCTGGCTGGTGGCGCCGCTCGGTGCCAGCGCGGTGCTGGTGTTTGCCGTACCGTCCAGCCCCATGGCCCAGCCGTGGGCGGTGATGGGCGGCAATACGGTATCGGCATGGGTGGGCATTGCGTGCGTCATCGGACTGCGCGGGCTGGGCTCGCCAGAACTGGTGGCCGCGCTGGCGGTGGCGCTGGCCATCGCGCTGATGCTCGCGCTGCGCTGCCTGCACCCGCCCGGTGGGGCCAGCGCGCTGTTGATGGTGCTGGGTGGCGTCGACAACGCAGCCTATGCCCTCTACCCGGTGCTGCTGAACTCGGCGGTGTTGGTGGCTGTGGGTATCGCCTACAACAACGCCACGCGCCGACCTTACCCACACCTGCAGCTCGCGGCGACTGGCCAGGCGGTGCCCGACGGGATCAGGCAGCTCGATGCCGACCTGGACGCCGTGCTGGCGCGCTACAACCAGGTGCTGGACGTCAGTCGCGATGAACTTAAGGGGCTATTGCTGCAAACCCAGTTGCGAGGCTATGACCGAAAGCTGGCCGAAGTGCGTTGTGGCGACATTATGTCGCGCGAGCTGGTGACAGTGGAATTCGGCACACCGCTGCAAGATGCCTGGGCATTGCTGCAACAGCGCCGCATCAAGGCGCTGCCGGTGGTTGACCGCAGTTTTCGCATCGCCGGCATTTTGACGCTGGCCGATTTTCTGCGTGCTGCCGAGCTTGATGTGTATGAAGGATTCGACCACAAGCTGCGCGCACTGATTCGCAGCACCCGCAGCGTCTATTCCAGCAAACCCGAAGTGGTGGGCCAGATCATGACGCGCCATGTGCGGGTCGCCAGCAGCAGCCGCCATCTGGTGGATCTGGTGCCCCTGTTTGGCAGCACCGGTCACCATCACATCCCGATCATTGGCGAAGGCGAGCGGCTGGTCGGCATGATCACGCAATCGGATCTGGTTGCGGCACTCGGCCGGGCGGTTCAGCCAGGTGCCTGAGCAAGCCGACGTGGCTTTAAGTCAGCTCACGCGAATCAGCTTCTTGTTGACGAATTCCTGTATCCCTGCGCCCGAGAGTTCGCGGCCATAGCCCGAATTTTTCACACCACCAAACGGCAGCTCGGGTGAAGACACCGCGCCCGAATTGATGAACACCATGCCGGTGTCGATCTTGCGCGCCACGCGTTTGCCGCGTTCGATGTCCTGCGTGAACACGCTGCCACCCAGACCGAACGGTGAATCGTTGGCCAGCGCCACGGCGGCGTCCTCATCAGGCACCTTGAAAAACAGCGCGACCGGGCCGAAGAATTCTTCGTGATAGGCCGGGTTCTTTTTGTCGATGTCGGTCAGGATGGTGGGCTGCATGAAATTACCCGCCTGGCCTTCTATGCGCTTGCCGCCGGTCAGCACGCGCGCGCCGGCGGCCACAGCCTCGTCCACCTGGCCAAGCAGGGTTTTCAGCGCGCCAGCCGACGACAGCGGCGCCAGCGTGGTTTGCTTGTCCATCGGGTCGCCAGGTTTGAAGCCTTCCATCGCTGCCTGGAATTTTTCCAGAAAACCACTCGCCATGGATTCGACCACGATGAAGCGTTTCGACGCGGTACACGCCTGGCCGGCATTGCCCATGCGCCCACTGATGGCGTGCTTCACGGCCTTTTCGAGATCGGCATCTTCGAGCACGATAAAGGCGTCACTGCCGCCCAGTTCCATGGTCGATTTTTTCAGCTGCTTGCCAGCCTGCGCGGCTACCACGGCACCGGCGGCTTCGCTGCCCGTCAGTGCCACGGCTCGAATACGCGGGTCTTCGATGATTTTCGCGATTTGGTCTTTGGAGACAAACAGGTTGGTATAAGCGCCTGCCGGTGCGCCAGCGTCCGTCATTAGTTGCTCAAACGCCAGCGCGCACTGCGGCACGCTCGACGCGTGCTTGACCATCACCACATTGCCCGCCATCAGGTTGGGCGCGGCGAAGCGGGCAATCTGATAGTAAGGATAGTTCCATGGCTCTACGCCGAAAAGCACGCCAATCGGGCTGCTCTCGACCATCGCCTCGCCCTTGGGCGTACTCAGTTTTTCAGGCGCCAGAAACACCTCGGCGTGCTCGGCATAGTAGTCCAAAATCGCCGCGCTCAGGGCCACTTCGCCCAGGCTCTGCGCAATCAGCTTGCCCATTTCCAGCGTGATGAGTTCAGCCATCATCTGCGCGCGTTCACGCATCAGGGTGGCTGCCTTCGCCAGCACGGCCTTGCGGTCGGCGAAGCTCCTGTGCCGCCAGTCGCTTTCAAAACAATGTGATGCGGTCGTCAGCTTTTGTTCCAGCTGCGCATCCGTGCTTTCGTCGAAGGATTTGACGACTTTGCCGTCGTAGGGATTGGTGCTTTGATAGGCCATGGTGTTCCAGGTGATTGAGGGTGAAAGTGTAGGTTTATCTGGCTTTGAGCTGTTCGAGCACGGCCAGGGCCGCAGGCGCCGACGATGCCGGATTTTGCCCGGTGATCAGCTTGCCATCGGTGATGACATAGGGCTGAAAGTCTGCACCCTTGCTGAAGAGGCCACCGTTTTTGACCAGCATGTCTTCAACCAGAAACGGTACCACGTCGGTCAGATGGACCGCCGCCTCTTCGGTGTTGGTGAATCCGGTCACTTTCTTGCCTTTGACCAGCGGCGCGCCATCAGTACCCTTGACATGGCGAAGCGCGGCCGGTGCATGACAGACGACCGACACCGGCTTGCCCGCCGCAGCCATGGTTTCGATCAGCTGGATGGAATCGGCGTCTTCCGCCAGGTCCCACAACGGGCCGTGACCACCGGGGTAAAACAGCGCATCGAATTTGTCACCCGACACGTCGGCCAGCTTGCCGGTATGCGCCAGCGCGGCCTGCGCGGCGCTGTCTTTTTTAAAGCGGTCGGTGGCTTCGGTCTGTGCGTCGGGTTCATCACTTTTCGGGTCCAGCGGCGGCTGGCCACCTTTGGGTGACACCAGGGTGATGTTGGCGCCTGCATCTTTAAACGCGTAATAAGGCGCAGCAAATTCCTCCAGCCAGAAACCGGTTTTCTTGCCAGTGTTGCCGAGCTGATCGTGGGAGGTCAGAACCATCAAAATATTCATTTCATGTCCTTGGGGTGTTGTTCCAGCCAGCGGCGTGGAAGGGGTGGTTTGAAAAAATGGAGTGAAAAGGATCCTTCCCAAGCGAGGCCTTCTCATGCCAGCCTAAGCGCACCGACACCTGACGAGACCAACCAGCAGGCTTGCTTTTGTGTAAGAAAAATAGCCGCGTAATGTTTTTTCCAGATCAAGCGCGCCGCGCGTCTGCCGGGCTGGCCGCAAAAATATGCACCCGTCCCTCAACGCTATTTTGAGTACAAAATAGTGTTATAGCCCAATAATTACGTGCGTAAGCAGCTATGAATTCAGGAGTATTTTGGGTCAGTCAGGCGCATGGTCTGCTCGGTCCTTACAACACAAATTCGTAGTCCACGCTCATCGGTGCGTGGTCTGAAAAACGCGTCTCCTTGTAGATCTGCTCGCTGCGTGCCAGCGCGGCAAATGCGGGTGTGGCCAGATGGTAGTCAAGCCGCCAGCCGACGTTTTTCGCGTAGGCCTGGCCGCGATTGCTCCACCAGGTGTAGGCAGCATCGGTGGTGTGCGGCTGGAGCAGGCGGTAGACATCGACCATGCCGCCTGCAGCGCGCAACGATTCGGCGGGCTCACCCTGTTGCGCCGTCAGCGCTCCAATCGCCGCGTCGGCTTCGGCGGCATCCGCCTCTGCGTTTTCGCGCAGAAGCTGGCTCATCCACGCGCGCTCTTCGGGCAAAAACCCGCTGTTCTTCTTGTTGCCCTTGAAATTCTTCAAATCGATTTCCTGATGCGCGATGTTGATGTCGCCGCACAGCACGAAGTCACGGCTTTCCTTCAACGCCAGCAGGCGCGGGTAAAACTCGGCCAGAAAGCGGAACTTGGCGGCCTGCCGCTCTTCGCCCGACGAGCCGCTGGGAAAGTAGGCGCTGATGATCGACAGCCGGGGGCAGTGCTTGCGGCCCGGCCGGTCAAAGCGCAGCTCGACATAGCGGCCCTCGGCATCAAATTCAGTCGAGCCGTAACCGGTGATGACGTCGCTCGGCTCATGCCGGGTGTAGATCGCCACGCCCGAGTAACCCTTTTTCTCGGCGAAGTGAAAATAGCCTTTCATGCCGGCGATTGCCTCGAAGCGGCCCGCCACGTCCGCAGCCTGGGCTTTCAGCTCCTGGACGCAAATACAATCCGGGCTAGTGCCTGCCACCCAGGCTTCCAGGCCCTTGGTGGCCGCCGAGCGAATGCCGTTGAGGTTGAGGCTGGTCAATTTGAACAAGGAACATCTCCAATGATTGCGGCAGAAAAAAACAAGGCGCCGGGGTCTGATGCGGGCAGCAAGTCAGGCGTTTTGGCGCGTGAATTCGTGCAGTTCGCGCTTGAATCGGGTGTGCTGCGTTTCGGTGAATTCAAAACCAAGGCCGGCCGCCTGAGTCCGTATTTTTTCAACGCGGGTCTGTTCGACGATGGCGCCAAGCTCGGCCGGCTGGCGCAATTTTATGCGCGCGCCCTGCTGCTTGAAGAAGCCCGCAGCGGCCTGCAGTTCGACATGGTTTTCGGCCCCGCGTACAAGGGCATTCCGCTCGCCTCTGCGGTGGTGGTCGAACTGGCGCGCCAGGGTCGCAACCTGCCGTTCGCCTACAACCGCAAAGAGGCCAAGGACTACGGCGAGGGCGGAACGCTGGTCGGCGCGCCCGTGCAGGGGCGGGTGCTGATCGTCGATGACGTGATGTCGGCCGGCACCGCCGTGCGCGAGTCGATTGCGATCATCAAAGCCGCGGGTGCCACGCCGCATGCAGTGGCGATTGCGCTCGACCGGGAGGAAAAAGCCACCGAGAACGGTCAGGATGTGCCTTACAGCGCGGTGCAATATGTCCAGAATCAGCTCGGCCTGCAGGTATGTGCGATTGCACGGCTGAAGGACTTGCTGCAGTATCTGGCTGTGCCTGCAGCAGAGTCGGCACTACCAGCGGCTGGCGCGTTGAATCTGCAGACGCATTACCAGACCGTGCTGGCCTACCGTGAGCGCTACGGCGTCGATTGATTTGCAAGGAACTGCTGTGGCTTTATTCAAGGCAATGTTTGCAAAGCTGACCCGCATGGGTCTGGCCATTGGCCTGTCAGTTGGTTTTTGCGTCAGCGTCACGGCACAAAGCATTTACACCTGCACCGATGCGAACGGCCGCAAAATCACTGCCGACCGGCCGATCGCCGAATGCACCGACCGCACCCAGCGGGAGCTGAACCAGACCGGCACGGTGCGCCGTGAAATCGGCCCGTCGCTCACCGCGCAGGAAGCGGCCGCCCAGGACGCCAAAAACAAGCTCGCCCAGGAAGCAAACGCCCGCGATGTCGAGAACAAGCGCCGTGACCGCGCGCTGCTGCTGCGCTACCCCAGCCGCGTCGTTCACAACCAGGAGCGCAGCGCCGCGCTGGCACAAATCGACGAGGTCATCAAAGCCGCCAACAAACGCACCGGCGAGCTGGCCGAGCAGCGCCGGGCGATTGACAGCGAACTGGAGTTTTTCACCAAAGACGCCAGCAAGGCACCGCTGGCCCTGAAGCGCCGCGTGGAAGAAAACGACAAGAGCGTCGCGGTGCAAAAAAGCTTTATTGCCGAGCAGGACCTGGAGAAGAAACGCGTCAACCTGCGCTTTGACGAAGAGCTGGTCAGGCTCAAGCCTTTGTGGGCGCTGGCAGGGGGTGCTGGGGCGGGTGCTGCTGGTGACGGGGCGGCTGCGGCTAAACCGGTCACGAAACCCTGATTTAGGAAGAAAATCGGGCTGTAGCCCCCGTAATACGTGCGCAAGCAGCTATTGAATTAATAGCAATCGTTTGCTGTTGCCGCGCAGGCGCAGCACCCGACAATCAACCCAGTTTTGTCTTCAGCAACGCATTGACCTGCGCCGGGTTCGCCTTGCCTTGCGTCGCTTTCATCGCCTGGCCCACCAGTGCGTTGAAGGCCTTGGTGTTGCCGGCGCGGAACTCGGCGACGTTTTTAGCATTCGCGGCCAGCACGTCGTCGATGATTTTTTCCAGGGCGCCGGTGTCGTTTAGTTGCTTGAGGCCTTTGGCTTCGATGATGGCGTCCACGACAGTGGAAGCACCTGCATCAGAAATATCGTCACCGGAAGCGTTCCATAGCAACTCCAAAACTTGTTTAGCGGCGCTGTTTGAGATAACGGATTCGTGAATGCGAGCAATCAATGCCGCCAAACGAGCCGCGCTTACGGGCACAGCCTCAATGCTGATCTCAAAATGATTCAGAAGTCGCGTCAACTCACCCATCACCCAATTACTGGCCAGCTTGGGCTGCTTGCTCGCAGAAGCCACCGCTTCAAAATACGCAGCGATGGCCTTACTCTGCGTCAACTGCCCGGCGTCATATTCAGGCAGCCCATAGTCCTTCACAAACCGCGCCGCCATCACCCGTGGCAATTCACTCATCGCCGCGCGCGTCTCTTCAACCCATGCCCGCCCAATCACCAGCGGCGGCAAATCCGGGTCTGGAAAATAGCGGTAATCGGCGGCGTCTTCTTTCGTCCGCATCGCCCGCGTCTCGCCGGTGTCCGGGTCAAACAGCACGGTGGCCTGCTGAATCGCGCGGCCTTCTTCCAGCTCGCCAATCTGCCAGCGAATCTCGTAGTCCATCGCCTGCTGCATGAACTTGAAGCTATTCAAATTTTTGATCTCGCGCCGCGTGCCCAGATCGGCACCCGGCTTGCGCACCGACACGTTGGCATCGCAGCGAAAGCTGCCTTCCTGCATGTTCCCGTCGCAGATGCCGATCCAGGTCACGATCTTGTGCAGCTCCTTGGCGTAGGCTACGGCTTCTAACGACGAACGCATGTCCGGCTCGGTGACGATTTCCAGCAAGGGCGTGCCGGCGCGGTTCAGGTCTATGCCGCTCATGCCGATGAAGTCTTCGTGCAATGATTTGCCGGCGTCTTCTTCCAGGTGCGCACGCACCAGCCGTACCGATTTTTGCTCGCCATCGAGGAAAAATTCGACGCTGCCACCCTGCACAACAGGAATCTCAAACTGGCTGATCTGGTAGCCCTTGGGCAGGTCGGGGTAGAAGTAATTCTTTCGCGCGAACACACTGCTTTCGGCAATGTGCCCGTTCACCGCCAGCCCGAACTCGATCGCCCGCTGCACCGCGCCCTTGTTCATCACCGGCAACGCGCCGGGCAGCGCAAAGTCGACAGCGGACGCCTGTGTATTCGGCTCGGCGCCAAATGCGGTCGAGGCGCGACTGAAGATTTTCGATTGCGTGGTCAGCTGCGTGTGGGTTTCAAAGCCGATCACGACTTCGTAGCCCTGCACCAGCAGCGATTTTTCGGGTGTGTTGCTCATAGGGGTTGGGGCGGCTTGCGCATATGCCAGTCGGTCGCCAGTTGAAACCGATGCGCCGTGCCCAGCAATTGCGCTTCCTTGAAATAGTTGCCGATCAGCTGCAAGCCCACCGGCATGCCGTGGGCGCCGAAACCGGCCGGCACGCTCATGCCGGGCAAGCCGGCGAGGCTGGACGACAGCGTGTAGATGTCCGCCAGGTAGTTCGCCACTGGGTCGTCCGATTTTTCGCCCAGCTTCCAGGCCACCGTGGGTGACACCGGGCCGGCGATGATGTCGCACTGCTTGAAGGCTTTCTGGAAGTCTTCGGCGATCAGGCGGCGGATTTTTTGTGCTTTCAGGTAGTACGCGTCGTAATACCCGTGTGACAGCACGTAGGTGCCGATCATGATGCGGCGCGTCGCCTCGTCGCCGAAACCCTCGGAGCGCGAGTTGCGGTACATGTCGTTCAGGTCGGTGTACTTGGCGGCGCGATGCCCATAGCGCACGCCGTCGAAGCGGCTCAAATTGCTGCTGGCTTCTGCCGGGGCGATGACGTAGTAGACCGGAATTGACAGCTCGGTGAGCGGCAGATCGACATCGACCAGCGTGGCGCCGAGCTTTTCGAATTCAGCCAGCGCGGCGCGCACGGTGGTCAGCACGTCGGGCGCGCAGCCCGCGCCGAAGAATTGCGTGGGGAGTCCAATTTTCAGGCCTTGCAAGCCATTTAGGCCTGTAGACCCCGAAATACGTGCGCAAGCAGCTATTAAATTAATAGCATAGTCGGTGACGGGCAAGTCCAGTGATGTCGAGTCGCGGTCAAGGTCCGGTCCGGCCATGCTTGATAGCAGCAGTGCGCAATCAAGCGCACTGCGCGCCATCGGCCCGGCCTGGTCCAGGCTGCTGGCAAACGCCACCATGCCGTAGCGCGAGCAGCGGCCATAGGTCGGCTTGATGCCGGTGATGCCGCACAGCGACGCGGGCTGGCGAATCGAGCCGCCGGTGTCAGTGCCGGTGGCTGCGGGCACCAGGCGCGCGGCAACGGCAGCGGCCGATCCGCCGGAGGAGCCGCCCGGCACGCGCAACGTGTCCCAGGGGTTGTGAACCGGTTTGTAGGCGCTGTTTTCGTTGGCTGAGCCCATCGCAAACTCGTCGCAATTGAGTTTGCCAAGGGTGATCATGCCTGCGCGCGCCAGCTGGCTGACGACGGTCGCGTCGAACGGGCTGCGGTAGTTCGACAGCATCTTCGAGCCGGCTGTGGTAGGAAAGTCACGCGTGACGAACACGTCCTTGTGCGCCAGCGGCACGCCGAGCAGCGGCGTGCGTTCGCCGGCGGCCAGGCGCACGTCGGCGGCGCGGGCCTGCGCGAGGGACACGTCCGCATCGGTTGCCAGAAATGCACCCAGGCTTTCGCTGTGCTGCATACGCGCCAGAAAATGCTGCGTCACTTCGACGCTGGAAACCTTGCCGGCGGCGAGCTGCGCGGCCAGTTCGGCCACGCCGAGGTCATGCAGATCGGTGTTCAGGGCGGTGCTCATTCGATCACTTTCGGCACCAGAAACAGCCCGTTTTCAACCGCCGGTGCGCTCGCCTGGCTGGCCTCGCGCTGATTCGGCTCGCTGGCAATGTCGTCCCGCAGGCGCAGTGCAACTTCGCCAAGCACGGCTGCCGGGTGTGCCAGCGGCTCGACGCCATCGGTGTTGATGGCCTCCATCTGCTCGACCAGCTCGAAAAAGCCGTTGAGCTGGCTCAGGGTGTGCTCGGTTTCGTCGGGGCGCAATTCGAGGCGGGCCAGTTCGGCGACGCGCGCAATGTCTTTGGGTGTCAAGGCCATGGGTAATCAGAAAAAATCCGTAAGCGATGGGGCAGGGGTCAATCGCGGCTTTGCAGCGAAAGGAAAAAACGAGAAAAGCCGTAAAAGCCAGCCAAAAAAGAGCTCCTGAAACGAGGTGTAAAGCGTCAAAAACGGCCCCGTCTCGGGTGGGAGTCCACAGGGGATGCGTTATTATCCCGCCTTTGACGTGAAATCAGGCCCGGATGCACTCTTTAGGCGTTTTTTTGAGTGTTTCATGCCTTGCGCCGGAAGCAGAATCGGCGCGTTTTGGCCGGTCGCTAGCCCTGATCACCCATTTATAAAAAAGGCGATGGCAACGACGTTTGTTCATGCCCAACCGGACTTCTGCATATGTTTGAAACATTTCGTCGGTACTTTTCTACCGACCTGGCGATTGACCTGGGAACGGCCAATACGCTGATCTACGTCCGCG
>JANLYY010000095.1:0-2079 GCA_031365885.1 Polaromonas sp.
AAGCGCGTCGAGGTGCGCGTTACTAAGTTGTGTCGCTTTTGCGGCCGGTTCAAGTGAGTAATTGGCTCTGGCGTTCATGTGTTTTTTTGTTTATAAGAAATGTTAATGAGCGACATGCAGGCCGCATTCGCGGTTGTCCTCGCCCTTGGTCGGGTCCACGTAGTCAAAGTTGTTGGGCAGGCCGTGAATCTCGCAGTACTCGTAAAGATCTTTTGACGACCAGTGCAGCAGGGGCGCGACTTTGATGAGGCCGTCAGGGTTGACGCTGACCGGATCCATCTGGGCGCGCACTGCGGTGTCGGTGGCGCGAAGGGCGGTAAACCAGACCTTGGGTGCGGTCTCGCGCAGGGCTCGTGTAAAGGGTTCGAGCTTGACCTCTTCAGTGAAGGCGGCATGGCGCGGGTCGTCAAGCGCCGGGGTGCTACCCTCGACGGCTTCACGGTGCGCACGCGAACGGCGCGGCAGGTAAATCTGCAGATCCAGCTTAAGCAGCTTGGTCACCTCGTCGGCAAAGCGGTAAGTTGCATCTGTGTTGTAGCCGTTGTCCATCCAGACCACGGGAATTTTGGGGCTGGCGCTTGTAACCATGTGCAGGATGACGGCCTCAAAAGGGCGGAAGTTGGTGGTGATGATGGCTGGCTGCCTCAAACCCACAGCCCAGTCGACCAGGCCTTGCGCGTTGCGGCCCAGCTCTGCATTAATCTGAGTGAGGTTGTGTGTGAGGTCCATGCCGGTTTTAATGACTTCTGTCATGTCACGCTTCCACAAAATGCGGACTGACACGAACAGCATCGCCTTGATACGCGCCGACATCAAAGCCGGGGTAGGCAGCCAGCACGCGCTGTGCAACATCCAGCGGTTGATCGTCCCGCAGCACGGCCGTGGTAAACCCGCTGCGCTGCATTTGCGCAAGCTGGTCAATCAACACCTCGCCCGTAGCCACAATCTCACCCTTGAAGCCCAGGCGGCGGCTGAGCAAAAACGCCTGGCTGAAGGCGCGGCCATCGGTGAACTTGGGGAAGTTGAGCTCGATGCTTTCAACGCCTGCGAGTGAAACCTCGCGTGGATCGTCAGAATTGGTCATTTTCAGGTGTTTTTGGGTATCATTTTGGCCTTCAGCCCAATGAATATGGGCGCAAGCAGCTATTAATTTCATAGTATTTAAACCGTTTCTTCTAGCTGTACAGCATGCCGCGCTCCGTTGGCCGCCAGCTTGAATGGCTCTGCACCCAGCCTGCGCAGGGCGGCGATAAAAGTTTCAGACTGGCTGGCCAGGCGCTGCTCACGGTACACATCCAGCACAGCCTCGATCACATCAGGCACTTCAGATGCGCCAAACGATGGGCCGACCACCTTGCCGGGCACGGCGGCGCCGCTGAGTTCCGATCTATCGGAGCCGCCGAGCGACACCTGGTACCACTCCTTGCCGTCTTTATCGACACCCAGAATGCCGATGTGGCCGCTGTGGTGGTGGCCACAGGAGTTGATGCAGCCGCTGATGTGGAGGTCAATCTCGCCCAGGACATGCAGCTCGTCCAGATCCTGGTAGCGGCGGGTGATGGCTTCGGCCAGTGGCAAGCTGCGCGCATTGGCCAGACTGCAAAAGTCGCCGCCCGGGCAGGCGATCATGTCGGTCAGCAGACGAATATTGGGCCGCGCAAAACCGGCTTTGCGCGCCGCCTTCCACAGCTCGGGCAACTGGTCGCAGCGCACCCAGGGCAGCACCAGGTTCTGGTCGTGCGTTACGCGCACTTCACCGGCGCTGAACTGGTCCGCCAGATCTGCGGCCATGTCCAGCTGGTCAGCCGTTGCGTCGCCGGGGGCCTGGCCCAGGCGCTTGAACGACAGCGTGACGATGCGCAAATCAGCGTTTTTATGCGGGGCCACGTTTTGCTGCAACCAGCGGCCAAACTCCACATCGTCCTCAGCGGCGGCGCGCAAGATGTTGGCGATTTTTGCCTCGGCATCGCTGCGGTTACAGATCAAGTCAGGTGCAACGAAGGAGGCGGACACACGGTCCAGCTCGGCTTGCGTGATGGTGTGCGGCGCGCCGTCGATTTCAACAATATCCTTGTACTC
>JANLYY010000097.1:0-8821 GCA_031365885.1 Polaromonas sp.
CGGTCCGGCTGGTCCACCGGACTGACTGGGAACCCGAATCTCCGTCGGGGCCTCCGCAGCCTGAAATCTGTTGGTTGTGTAAGAAAAGCGCTTGCAGCCCCCGTATAACGTGCGCAAGCAGCTATAAAAAACATAGCGTCATGATTCAAACCAGTTTGCAAGAATTGCCCCACGGCATCACGCTGTCCTGCCGCACCGCCGGCGAAAAAGGCCGGCCGGTGCTGATGTTTCTGCACGGCTTTCCCGAAGCCGCTTTTGTCTGGGACGCTTTGCTCGAGCATTTTTCCAAAGCCGAAAACGGCGGCTACCGCTGCGTAGCGCCCAACCTGCGAGGCTACGAGCGCTCCAGCGCGCCGCCAGATGTCGCGGCCTACCGCGCCAAATTTCTGGTGCAGGACATCGCTGCGCTGATCGCAATGGAAGGCGGTCATTTGGACACTTTAATTGCGCACGACTGGGGCGGCGCTGTCGCCTGGAACATCGCCGCCAGCCAGCCGCATCTGATGGACAAGCTCGCCATCATCAATTCACCGCACCCCACCACCTTCGTGCGCGAACTGCAAAACTCGGCGGCGCAGCAGTCGACCAGTTCGTACATGAATTTTTTGTGCCGCCCCGACGCCGAAAAACTGCTGGCCGAAGACGACTACCGCAGACTGTGGGCGTTTTTTATCAACATGGGCGCCACCAGCGGCCCGCACGCCTGGCTGACCGAAAGCGTGAAGCAGCAGTACCGCGAGGTGTGGGGCATGGGGCTGTACGGCGGCTGCAACTTCTACCGCGCCTCACCGCTGCGCCCGGCAACAAACCAAGACTCAGCGGCCAGCGCCCTCAGCTTTTCAAAAGAAATGTTCACCGTGACGCTGCCCACGCTGGTGCTTTGGGGCATGGGCGACATCGCGCTGCTGCCTGCACTGGTTGACGGGCTGCAAGAATTTGTGCCGCAGATGCAGCTAGAACGCATCGACGGCGCGACGCACTGGATCGTGCATGAGCAGCCGCAGCTGGTGATCGGTCACCTCGAAAAATTCCTGCATTGAGGCCTTGATCCAAAATCGCAGTCGCTATACTTTTTATAGCTGTTTACGCAGGTATTCATTGGGCTAGAGGCCTAAAACGCTGTTAAATATGCCTGCCTAAGCCCTGTACGCAGACCCAGGCGCAGGCGCAGAGCAAGCCGCTAATACAACGAATTCTGGCCTTGAGGCCGCGTCTTGAAGCGCTTGTGAACCCAGTAGTACTGCGCCGGCATGGTGTTGATGTAGGTCTGCAGATACGCGTTCATGCGGGCTGTGTCGGCAACCAGATCGTCGGTCGGAAAATCTTTCCACGCCGGCGTGAACTCAACCTCATAGCCGCCCGGCGTCATGCGCGCCAGCACCGCCACCACCTTGGCGCGCCCCAGCCGGGCAAAGCGCGACAGCGACGGCACGGTGGCAGTTTGCACGCCGTAAAAAGGGACGAAGACGGAATCATCCGGGCCGAAATCCATGTCGGGCAGCAGGTAGAACGGCTGGCCCTGGCGCAGCGCAGAGATGATGGGCTTGACGCCATCAATCCGGCCAAACAGCCGCATGTTGCCAAAGCGCTGGCGCCCGCACAGTATCCACGCGTCCACCAGCTTGTTCGACTGGTTGGTATAGATGGTGGTGGACAGCCGCTCTACGCGCTGGGCCACGCCGCCCCAGGCTGCGTCAATGCCGACGAAATGCGGCGTGAAGATGACGGTTGGATCATTGCCCGAAAGCTCCTCGACTGCGCCCGTCAAGTGGACGCGCCTGGCTACCCACGCCTTGGGCGCATGCCAAAGCCAGGAGCGATCAAGCCAGGCCTGAGCGAAATAAACAAAGGTCTGGCGCGCCAATTTTCGCCTCTCTGCGTCGCTGCGCTCGGGGAAACACAGCGCCAGATTGGTATGCACTACGCGCCGGCGCGGCACCACCAGCGCATACAGCAGCCAGCCCAACCCCGTGCCCAGCGCGCGAATCACCGGCAGCGGAAGAAAAGCGATTAGCTGCATGGCAACAATACCGGCGCGGGTCGACAGGTAGCTGGCAAGTTGCCCGGCCGAACTCACGACGCGCTCCCGGTGTTTTTTTTGGCCTGGTGTTCAGCGGCGCTGGCGTCACGCAGTGCCAGCTGGCGCGGCGTTTTGTAGCGCGCATAGCCCCACAGATACTGGCCCGGCTGCGACAAGATCATGGTTTCCAGCATCTGGTTCATGCGCGTCACGGCGGGCAGCATGTCGGCCTTGCCAGACGCATCGACGCTGGAGAGTCCCTCCATGGCCGGCCAGAACTTCAGCAGGTAGCCGCGCCCGTGCGGCAGACGCTCGCAGGTGGCCGGAATCAGTACCGCGCCAGTTTGCATGGCCAGCCGCACGCCCAGCGTCACGGTGTAGGCCGGTTTGCCGAAAAACGGCGCCCAGATGCCCATGCCCTCTGGCGGCACCTGGTCGATCAGCATGCCCACGCCCTGGTTGGCCTTCAGCGCCCGGTGCATCAACCGGATGCCGCGCCGGTCAGCCGGCAGCGCCGTCAGGTTGGGCCGGTCGCGGGCGATTTTCTCGAGCCGCGCCAGCGATGCATTGCGGGCCGGCCGGTACATGGCCGTCAGCGGGCCATACAGCTCGGCAAAGGCTTGCGGCGCCAGCTCAAAACTTCCGCTGTGGGCGCCGAAGAAAATCACGCCCTTGCCCTTGGCAAAAGCCGCCACCACGCGCGCGTGGCCTTCGACGGTGACGTTGGAAAGACAGGACTTGCCTTTGGCGCCCAGCCACAAGCGCGGCAGTTCGCCAACAAAGCGGCCGGCCTCAGCAATGGCCGGTCGAGTGAGGTCAAAAGTGAGGCCCGCCTGGGCCGTGTTGGCCCGAAACTGCTGGCGGTAGCGCGGGCTCAGCGCCCAGACCAGCCAGCCCATCAGGCCGCCCAAAGCATGCAGCGCGGTCAGCGGCCAAAAAGAGAAAAAACGGAATAACCAGATCATTCAGGGGGTGACGGCCAGGGAGTGTTGGTGGGAAGATGCAGCCTTATTACAGCGCCCTATAATCAGGTTGTCGCCGAGTTACTGAACAACTTGCAGGGCGACGTTAAACCAAACTGCTAAAGCGTTCGCCGAGGCACCCCAAGCTGGCAACGCGCCAACTAACCCACAGGAGTGTACGCAATGGCGAACGATTTTCTCTTTACTTCCGAATCCGTATCTGAGGGCCACCCCGACAAGGTAGCCGACCAGATCTCCGATGCCATCCTCGATGCCATCTTCAAGCAAGACCCGCGCAGCCGCGTGGCTGCCGAAACGCTGACCAATACCGGTCTGGTCGTACTGGCGGGCGAGATCACCACCAACGCGCATGTCGACTACATCCAGGTAGCGCGCGACACCATCAAGCGCATCGGCTACGACAACACCGAGTACGGCATTGACTACAAAGGTTGCGCGGTGATGGTCTGCTATGACAAGCAAAGCAACGACATTGCCCAGGGCGTGGACCACGCGAGCGACGACCATCTGAACACCGGCGCCGGCGACCAGGGCCTGATGTTTGGCTACGCCTGCGATGAAACGCCCGAGCTGATGCCGGCGCCGATCTACTACGCGCACCGCCTGGTCGAGCGCCAGGCGCAGTTGCGCAAAGACGGCCGCCTGCCTTTTCTGCGGCCTGACGCGAAAAGCCAGGTCACGATGCGCTACGTGGACGGCAAGCCGCAAAGCATCGACACCGTGGTGCTGTCAACCCAGCACAGCCCGGACCAGTCCGAAACCCAGCACAAGATGAAGGCATCTTTCACCGAAGCCATCATTGAAGAGATCATCAAGCCGGTGCTGCCCAAAGAGTGGCTCAAAGACACCAAGTATTTGATCAACCCGACCGGCCGCTTCGTCATCGGCGGCCCGCAAGGTGACTGCGGCCTGACCGGACGCAAGATCATCGTCGACACCTACGGCGGCGCGTGCCCGCACGGCGGCGGCGCCTTCAGCGGCAAAGACCCGAGCAAAGTTGATCGCTCGGCAGCGTATGCCGCACGTTACGTCGCCAAAAACATCGTCGCCGCTGGCCTGGCCCGGCAATGCCAGATTCAGGTGGCCTATGCGATTGGCGTGGCGCACCCGATGAACATCACGGTGTACACCGAAGGCACCGGCGTAATCTCTGACGAAAAACTCTCAGTGCTGGTTAGCGAGTTCTTCGACCTGCGCCCGAAAGGCATCATCCAGATGCTCGACCTGATGCGCCCGATCTACGAAAAAACTGCCGCTTACGGACACTTTGGTCGTGACGAGCCGGAATTTACGTGGGAGAGAACGGACAAGGCAGCTGAATTGCGGAATGCGGCTGGATTAAAGTAACGTGTCTCCTGCTATAAAAAAACCACCCTCGGGTGGTTTTTTTAGGTCACAACCTGTTCGCTGCGTCGCCCGACGAATGCCCCAGCTGCAGGCGCAGCCAGCCGTCCCCTCTTAACAGCGTGGCACCACACGCGTGGGCCAGGGCCTCTACATCGTCCCAGCCAATGGGGCGTTGCGGACTGACCGCATCTGCCGCCAACGCACTGCCACCGGGCTCAAACTGCAGTGTCAGCTCAACCGCGCTGGCATCTGACGAGCCGCTGATGCGCAGCACGCCGGCACCGGGTTTCTGGTCGCACCAGGCCAGCAAGGCAGCAGCCAGCACGCTGCGAAAAAAACGCCGTGGCACGCAGGGCTGGCTTTCTGCAATGTCGTGGCTTGCACTCAAACCGCAGCCGGACAATTCGAGTGCCAGCAGGCGCACGACCTCATCGGCACCAGCAACCATGGGCACCCGGATGTCTTCGCGTGACGCCAGCCAGTCCATGGCGTTCATGCAGCCGGTGGTGGCTTCCTTGGCCAGCGCGCTGACCGAGGTCACGTTTTTGGCAATCGCCTGCAGATCGGGTTCCGGCGTTTGTACACGCCGCTGCAGCACCATCATCAGCATGCCGACGGGCTGCATGAAGCCCGCCACATCGTGGCGCAGTGCCGGCGCAACACGGCGCAGCACCGCATAGCCTGCAGCTTCAGCCAGCCGTTCCTGCAGAGCATCCGGGATGACGGATATCGCATCTGCGGCGCGCGATAAATCTGTGGGGATGGGGGTCGGCATAGGTCTATCGGCCTGTCGGGGTGTGTTGATCTGGTTGGTGAAGTTTATTCAATACGCAGCATCTGGCCGTCCGGTTTTTTTGTCAGGCAGTCTGCCCCAGCGGCAAAAGTGTCGCCAGCAGGTCATCGACAGCCTCCGGGTCTACCGGCTTGGTGAGGTGGGCGTTGAATCCCGCCATTGTTGATTTTCGGATGTCATCTTCGGTACCCCAGCCGGTCAGGGCAATCAACTGGGTCGTTGCAGTGGCCGGGTCAGCCCGCAGCCGTCGTGCCACTTCGTAGCCGTTCATGCCCGGCAAGCCGATGTCGAGAAACACCACGTCTGGGCGAAACGAGAGCGCAAGGTCCAGCGCTTCCTGGCCACCAAAAGCCGCGCGTGCCTCATGGCCCGACAAGTCCAGCAGCGTGACCATGGTTTCGGCGGCATCGACATTGTCGTCAACCACCAAAATCCGGTGCCTGGCAGATCCAGCCCGAGCGGCCGCAACTGGCGGCGCCAACGCCGTCGGCGGGTCTGGCAGCAACCTGGTGGCGATTGGCAAAATCACGGTAAATGTGCTGCCCAGGTCATTGCCACCGCTGGCGGCCTGAACCGAGCCGCCGTGCATTTCCACCAGCGTCTTCACCAGCGACAGGCCAATGCCCAGGCCACCTTGGGCGCGGTCAAGTGTGCGGTTGATCTGCGTGAACATGTCAAACACCCGGCCCAGCATGTCAGCCGGTAAGCCCAGGCCGGTGTCCTGCACCGAAATCACGATGCTCTCGCCCTGCAACCGCGCCGAAAATTTGATCTTGCCGCCCGGCCGCATGTACTTGGCTGAATTGGTCAATAAATTGCTGAAAACCTGCGTCAGGCGGGTCGAGTCTGCGTCCAGCCAGACGGCTTCGTGGGGCCATTCGATGGTCAGCGAGTGACTGGCCGCGTCAATCAGGGGCCGCGACGCTTCCAGCGCAGCAGCGGCAACCTCCTGAAAAGCAATGCGCTCTCGCTTGAGGACGATCTTGCCACTGTTGATGCGCGATACATCCAGCAGGTCGTCAACCAGGCGCACCAGGTGCGTCAGCTGGCGTTCCATTACCGGCAAGGTACGGGCCGCAACATCTGCCTTCGGCGCGAGTTTAAGCAGCCGCAAACCGGTGCGTATAGGCGCCAGCGGATTACGCAACTCATGCGCCAATGTGGCCAGAAATTCATCCTTGCGCACGTCCTGCTCAAGCAGCCGCTGCTCATACACCCGGCGATCGGTGATGTCGTGCGTGACGCCCAAGGCGGACTCGACTTGCCCGCGTTCATTAAATTCAGGCACAAGCCGACACGAAAAATGTCGCAAGCCATCCCGGGCAGTTTCCAGCGAAAAGTCAATCACGCTGTGCGTGCCGTGATCAAACACGTAACGAATTGCCGTTTCCCACGGGTCGCACAGATTTTTCGGCAAGCCCAGTTGACGATGAGTCTTGCCCAAAACATCTGCGGCTGGGTGGCCCACAATTTTTTCGACCACCGAATTGGCAAAAACATGGCGGCACTGGCGGTCAAACCGCGTCAGCAGGTCAGGGGTGTTCTCGGTCACGCTGCGCAACTCGCGCTCACGCTGGCGAAGGCCATGCGTCGCGCGCATTTCGGGGGTTCGGTCCACGCCATGAACAAAGATGCTGGACACCTGGCCGTCGGCTTCACGCAAAGGCAGATACGCAAAATCAACAAAAATATCGGACAGGCTTCCAGCAGGCCCAGTCGGCAGCTTGAGCAGCATGGCCTTGGCTTCGAATGGTTTGCCGGTGCGATAGACCTCTTCTAGCAAGGCCGGAAAAGGCTGTCCGACAACGTCCGGAAAGGCCTCGATCACAGTTTGTCCGATGATTTCCGGCCCGCGCCCGACCAGGTCGAAATAGGACTGGTTGGCCATCTGAAAAATGAAAGTAGGACCGGTTAACACGGCTGAAAACGACGGCATGATCTGCAGCATCTGCGACAGCTGCACCTCTTTAGCCTTCAGCTCGTTTTCTGATCTAGCGTGCTCCACTGCAGCCCACGTGCGCTCGGCGATTTCTCGCGCTATCGTCACGTCTTCTGGCGTCCAGTGACGCGGGTTTTTTTGATGAACGCCGAGCACAGCAACCAGTCGACCACCTTTCAAAATGGGAATACCCAGATTGGCGACGATTTCAAGCTGGGCGTAGGCCGCTTTTTCATCTTCCGAATAAGCACTGTCACCCCGCATGTCAGACACGACTACGTTTTCTCCTGACTGCAGAGTCGCAAGCAACTGCGGCCCATAGTCTTTCAAGCGATAGGTGCCGTCGATCTGCTGCACACCGTTGACGAAGCTAGAACCCACCAGCACATTGGCTTCGCACACAACCTCGCCATACATGACCCTGTTTACCTGCAAATGCACACCCAGCAAGTGTGAAGCCACGCGCCTGAGCGCGCGCTCGTCGGTCAATCCGCGGGTCGCATCCCCAAATACGCTGCGAAATGTTTCACGGTCA
The DNA here is from genome assembly GCA_031365885.1 of Polaromonas sp. Lineage (GTDB taxonomy): Bacteria > Pseudomonadota > Gammaproteobacteria > Burkholderiales > Burkholderiaceae_C > Polaromonas. Next base: position 7,618 of record JANLYY010000097.1, read on the forward strand.
GTCACCAGCCGCAGGGCATCCTTGCGCTGGCGAAGTTCGCGCGCCATTGCCCAGCTCTCACAGGCGTTCTCAATTGCCCGGGTCAGCGCGGGTACGCTGGTCCACTCCTTGCCGATGTAGTCTTGCGCGCCCGCGCGCAGCACGCGCCTGCCGTCTTCCCGGCGGGCGACGCCTGTTATCACTACCACCGGGCATACCGGCATGCCGTCGGCCCCTGTCAGGGCAGCCAGTACTTCAGGCGCGTCCATATCGGGCAGGTTGTAGTCCAGCACGATGCAGTCGGGAGGTATTGCAACACCCAACACAGCGCGTATTCCGGCTGCAGCGCTTGCGGCTTCGACAAACGTCAAGCGCCGCTCAGAACCGTTCAGCAGCATGCGGCGGATTTCGGCCCGGTCCTCCGGGCTGTCGTCAATGATGACGATGCACCAGGGCAGCAGCAACTCTTTATCGCCGTCCTGCATCAGTTGATTACCGCCCGGGCTGAAGGAAGCGTCGCACTTTCAAGCCAGTAGTGCAGCACAGAGCGAACCAGCAGCAGGAAGTGGTCATGGCGCACCGGCTTGATGTGATACGCGTTGGCGCCTGCCTGGTAGCAAAAAACGACATCCTTGGGATTGGCTGAAGTCGTCAGCACAACCAGCGGGATTTTGCTGAAGCGCGCGTCAGCCTTGATGATCACCAGTGCTTCGCGCCCATCCACCCCATGCGAGTTGAGGTCCATCAAAATCAGCACCGGTAGCAACGGCAAAGCCATGTCGCCCAATCCGGACTTGCCACCCGCACTGCGCTCGCCCAGCAGTAGTTCGAGGCCCTCGCCACCCGAGGCTGCCCGGTGAACAAGCCGCTTCACGCCCGCCGCATTGACCGCATGGCGCAGGGTGTCGAAATCGTCGTCCGAATCTTCCACCACCAAAATCGGGGCTGCCGTTGCCTCAATCATGCTGCTTGTCATCCGCGCTCAGGGTAAAGAAAAAAGTGGTTTCTTCACCGACTATGGATTCAGGCCAGACTTTCCCGCCATGCCGCTCCACCAGCTTGCGCACAATCGTCAGGCCAGCGCCGGTGCCGCCGCTGTACGCTTCGCGGCCGTGCAAGCGCTTGAACAGTTTGAATATTTGATCGAAGTGGCGCGGCGCAATGCCGATGCCGTTATCACGCACGTAAAACACGGTCTGCCCGTCTGTCCCGGCAGGAAATGTGT
>JANLYY010000108.1:0-10973 GCA_031365885.1 Polaromonas sp.
GCGCGGCCAGCGTGGGCGCCATTCAGCGCGGACTGCTGCAGATTGAAAGCCAGGGGGCCGACAAGTTCTTTGGCGAACCCATGCTGAACATCAGCGACTTCATGCAGACGGTGGACGGCAAAGGCGTCATCAACATCCTGACGGCCGACAAGCTGATGAATTCGCCGCGCCTGTACGCCACCTTTTTGCTGTGGATGCTGTCCGAGCTGTTTGAGCAACTGCCTGAAATCGGCGACCCGGAAAAGCCGAAACTGGTGTTCTTTTTCGACGAGGCGCACCTGCTTTTTAACGAAGCGCCCAAGGTGCTGATCGAGCGCATCGAACTGGTGGTGCGGCTGGTCCGCTCCAAGGGCGTCGGCGTTTATTTTGTGACGCAAAACCCACTCGATATTCCTGATTCGGTGCTGGCGCAGCTCGGCAACCGGGTGCAGCATGCGCTGCGTGCCTACACTCCGCGCGACCAGAAGGCCGTCAAGGCCACCGCACAGACGATGCGGCAAAAACCCGGGCTGGATATTGAAACCGCCATCACCGAGTTGGCCGTCGGTGAAGCGTTGATCAGCTTTCTTGATGCCAAGGGCCGGCCCGGCATCACCGAGCGGGTCTACGTGTTGCCACCCGGCAGCCTGATCGGGCCGATCACGCTGCAGCAGCGCCAGGCGCTTCAGCAAAACTCGCTGGTCGCAGGCGTTTACGAGAAAACCGTAGACCGCGAATCTGCCTACGAAAAATTGCAGGGCCGCGCCGAGGCCGGCGCGGCCAGCGCAGCGTCGTCTTCCAACGGTGGAGCCGTGGGAAAAACTGAATCCGGTGGCATCATGGGTGGCCTCAATGATGTTCTTTTCGGCACCACCGGTCCGCGCGGCGCCAAACACGATGGTCTGGCGCAAAGCATGGCCCGTTCGGCTGTGCGAACCATGGGTTCGACGGTCGGTCGCGAGATCATTCGCGGCGTGCTGGGCAGTATTTTTGGTGGCGGAAAAAGGTGACCCTGTCAGCTTCCCGCTGTGAAAGTCATTTTCAGCACTAGCAGCGCCGGAAAAATAAGCGCACGAAGGCCTTCAAACAGCTCGGCAATCTGGTAGCTCAGCAAAAAAAACAGCGGGTAAAAATACTGTGGCTTCACCGACGAAAACCGCGTCACCGACGCGACGGCAGCGCCACCGGACGCGTACCGATTGAACAGCACAGCCATCAGTCCTCCCAGAAGTCCGCCGGCCAGAATATCGCTCGGGTAATGCAGGCCCAAATACACGCGCGGCAAGGCGATAAACAGCGTGGTGTACACGATCGCAGACAGCCCCACCGCCCGCGAGACGAATAGCAAGCCTACTGACAGCGAAAAAAATAACACCGCATGGTCGCTGGGGAACGACGACGCACCGTCCAGCACCGCGCGCGACATGCCGTAAGCCAGGCGAACATCTACATCGGGATCATGCAAGGGGCGCAGGCGCAGCGGCAGAAAATAGGGCATCACCCTACCCGCCAGCACAGCGACAAGGCAAGCCATCAAAGTCGCAATCACGTGGGCGCGGTTGCGGGCCTGGCTGCCAGCGGGGCTGAACCAGGCCCACCAGATCAGCGCGACCAGTACGCCACCCTTGAGCAGGTGAAAGTTCGACAGAAAAGCAATGATCTTGTCAGCCACCATCCAGCCCCCGGCGTAGCCATTGACCAAAGCCAGCGTCGATTGATCGAAAAAGTTCATGGTTGCTGATTCATTTTCGCTGTTTGACACCATGATCAAGGCAGTGGCTGACATGCACAAGCGCGTAAACGCGTGACTGCAGCGTCACCGCGACTTTCAGGCGTTTGCAGGGCCTGCGATAACTGAACCACCGAACCGCCGGCGGGTGGTTGCGACATGCCGACGAACCCGTCCGCGAGACCGAAGCGTCTATTTGTCGCATTTCGCACAACGAATACTGATTTGGTGACTACGGCTGCTTGCCAGCTATGAGTAGCGTCGCTACATTGGCATTTTGAAAGGCACCGCATGTCTCCAGATGCCAATGTTCCGGTTCGCGAAAACGCTTCGCGGCATATTCGCCTGACCTCGCATGCCGGCGGCTGCGGCGCATTGCCGATCCGCTGGGCGGCGGCTACTGCCGCAGAGCGCGGCCCGATTGTGGGCACCACCACCCAGCGCAGCCACCGCAACGTGATCGGCACGCACAGCGGCTCCTACAGCGTCTATCGGGCGCTGGCCGTCGCCTCGGGCGCGCTGTCGGCTCGCCACAAGGCCGATCTGACCAACACCTCGCCCACCGACATCATCGGCCCCTACCCGCAGTGGAGCGAGCCGGGCCGCATCGTCGCCATGGACCCGTGGGGCGCAACGATTGCCGACGTGTTCTCGGCCGAGCTGGCGGCCGGCTATGACATTCGCCCGACGATTGCCGTCACGCAGGCGCATGTGATCCTGCCCGAAGTGATTGAGGCGCTGCAATCCGGACGGCTGAAGGCTGATGGCAAATTTCTGACGGCAGGCGGCGCGGCGATGGTGACCAAGGTCGCGGTGGAGCCGGTCTGGTACCTGCCCGACGTCGCCAGGCGATTCAATTGCACCGAAGCCGACCTGCGCCGCGTGCTGTTTGAAGAAACCGGCGGCATGTACCCCGAACTGGTGACTCGCAGCGACCTGGAAGTTTTTTTGCCGCCCATCGGCGGCTTGACGGCCTATATTTTCGGCAACCCGCGCGACCTGGCCAACCCGGAAATCGAACTGACGGCGCGCGTCCACGACGAGTGCAACGGTTCGGATGTCTTCGGCTCGGACATCTGCACCTGCCGCCCTAACCAGACGCACGCTATCGAAGAAAGCATCGAAGGTGCGCAGCGTGGCGGCGTGGGACTGGTGTCGTACTTCCGCAAGGAAGGCCGGGCGCTGGGCGAAGTGACGAAGTTTCTGGTCTACAACGCCCGCAAAAGGCAAGTCGGTGGCGACACGGCTGACCAGTATTTCAACCGCACCGAATGCGTGGCCGGCGTGCAGGACATGCGTTTTCAGGAGCTGATGCCCGACGTGCTGAACTGGCTCGGCATTCGCAAAATCCACCGGCTGGTGTCAATGAGCAACATGAAGTACGACGCCATTACCCGCGCCGGCATCGAGGTGGTGGAACGGGTCAACATCCCGGCTGGTCTGATTCCAGCCGACGCGCAGGTCGAGATGGATGCCAAGATGGCAGCCGGCTATTTCACATCTGGAGCCGTGCCGGATGCCGACGAGCTGAAAAAAGCCAAGGGCCGGGGCCTGAGTGTCTGACGCGCCGTCACCCAAACCAGGTGCTATTAAAAAAGTAGCTGCCAGCGCACGTATTTCTTGGGCTGTAGGCCAATTACGTTCTACAAAAACGATTCGGGAGCGGGCCCAGGCCTTGCTGGCGCGCGCACGACGCGGCCAATCTGCATGGTTCACCGTCAATGATGGCGCCATGGACAACGCCGCCGCGCTGGTGGCCGAACTGACGCGGGCGCGCTACCCCGATTTAAAAATTCCGTACCACAGCCGCTGGCGACACTTCGAGGCGGGCGGCATCGACCGGGCGGGCCAGCTGAAGCGGAAATTGCAGCACGCCTCAAAGGAAGATATCGCCCGTGCGCAGATTGATCTGGCCCTGGTTGCAGTGCTGCTCGATGCTGGCGCTGGCGCCGACTGGAGCTATTGCGAAGCTGCTTCCGGCCAGCGACCAGCCCAGCGCTTCAGCCGATCCGAAGGCTTGGGTGTGGCCAGCTTTCATGCCTTCATGGCCGGGCTTTTTTCCAGCAACCCGGCGCAGCCTTTGCTAGCGGATGCCGAAGGGCTAAAAAACGTGACGGCAGAGCGGCTGGAAAAAGCATTTCAGGTCACGCCGAAGAACGTGCTGGTCGGACTCGATGGCCGCGCCGCGCTGCTGCGACGGCTCGGCGAAGCACTGCAGGCTCAGCCCGAGCTGTTCGGCCATCCCGCGCGGCCCGGCCATCTGTTTGATCAGCTCACCAAGGGCAAGACCTCGGTCGCTGCAGGCGATCTGCTTTCAATGCTATTAACGTCTCTAGCCCCCATCTGGCCTGCGCAAAACGCTATTGAAAACATAGCGCTTGGTGACTGCTGGCGCCACAGTGCCGCGGGCAGCGAATGCGAGCCAGCCGACCCGACCAAAGGCTGGATGCCGTTTCACAAGCTGTCGCAATGGCTCACCTATTCATTGCTCGAACCGTTTGAGTGGGCCGGCTTTCGCATTGAGGGACTGGACACGCTGACTGGGTTGCCCGAATACCGCAACGGCGGCCTTTTCCTCGACTCGGGCGTGCTACGCCTGAAAAATGCGAAGCTCGCCGAACACCTGTTTGAGGTTGGTGATGAAGTCATCGTCGAATGGCGCGCGCTGACGGTGGCGCTGCTAGACGAACTCGCGCCTATGGTTCGCCAGCAGTTAGGATTGACCGCAATCCAGATGCCGCTGGCCTGCGTACTGGAAGGAGGCACCTGGGCCGCAGGGCGGGCCCTGGCCCAGCAATTGCGCGGCGGTCCGCCACCGCTGAACATTCAAAGCGACGGCACGGTTTTTTAAAAAGCAATTAAATCCATGACTCTAGATATCGCCAACGTTCATCTGATCGACCACCCGCTGGTTCAGCACAAGCTCACGCTGATGCGCCGCAAGGACGCGTCAACCACGACTTTTCGCACCCTGCTCAACGAACTCAGCATGCTGATGGCCTATGAGGTGACGCGCGACATGCCGATGCAGGATGTCGAGATTGAAACGCCACTGGAAGTGATGACCTCGAAAATGATCGACGGCAAGAAGCTGGTGTTCGTGTCGATTTTGCGCGCTGGCAACGGCATCCTCGAAGGCATGCTCAACGTGGTGCCGGGCGCACGTGTGGGCCATGTCGGCCTGTACCGCGACCCAAAAACGCTGACGGCGGTTGAATACTATTTCAAGATGCCGCATGACATGCAAGAGCGTGACGTGGTGGTCGTTGACCCGATGCTGGCCACCGGCAATTCTGCGATTGCGGCCGTTGATCGCATCAAGGAACTTAACCCGAAGTCGATCAAGTTCGTTTGCCTGCTGACCTGCCCCGAAGGCATTGCCGCGCTGCAAAAAGCACACCCCGATGTGCCCATCTACACTGCCGCCATCGACCGGCAGCTCAATGACCACGGCTACATCCTGCCCGGCCTGGGTGACGCGGGCGACCGCATCTTCGGAACGAAATAGGCCGCTAGCCCCCGTAATAGTTGCGCAAGCAGCTATCAATCTAATAGTAAGTGGTTTTTGAATGAATTTGTCTGGATGGGCCGGATGGCCCGAATTGCGTTTGTGTGTACCGCTGTTCGTGCTCTGCCTGACGGCCGGGCCGGCCCTCGCAGCACCCTTTACCCCCAGCCAAGACAGCGATGTCGTCGAACGCCTGCCGCTGGCTAGCGACCCGTCAGCGCGGCAGCTTGAATCGCTGCGGCGGCAGCTGGCCAACAGGCCCGACGACAACGCGCTGCGGCTCAACATCGGTCGGCGCTATTTCGCCTTGGCGATGGCGCAGGGTGACCCGCGCCTGGTCGGCTACGCCGCCGCCGCGATTGCCCCGCTGGAAGCGAAGTCTGCAGGCATTGCTGACTACTGGGTGTTGCGTGGGCAACTTGAACAGTTCAGCCACCGGTTCGAGCCGGCATTGACCAGCCTCGAAAAAGCCAGCCAGATCGATGCGAAAACGGTAGAACCGCTGGCTTGGCGGGCTGCTATTTTGATGGTGCAGGCGCGTTATGCAGAGGCGCAAACCGAATGCCAGCGGGTTGCAGCCGTGGCCGAGCCCTTGTTCGCCACCGGTTGCCGCGCCTACGTGCAAGCGGCCACGGGTGAGCTCAAGCCAGCCTTCGACGCGCTGGGTGCTGCCATCAAAACCGCCCTGGCCGCCAAACTGCCGCCTGCACCCGAGCTGCTGCTGTGGGCCTACACCCGTCACGCTGAAATGGCGATTCGCCTGCAGCAAAACGACGCGGCAGAAGCCTTGTTGAAAAGCGCACTGAAGCTCGGCGTGATCGACCAGTTTCTGCTCGGCGCCTATGCTGATTTCCTGCTCGCCCAGCAACGCCCCGCCGAAGTTCTGACCTTGCTGGCGGGTTGGGAACGCTCAGACATTTTGTTGCTGCGACTGGCGCTCGCCGGCCAGGCGACGAAGGATTCACGCGCCACCGACTGGACCCGCCAGTTGCGTGATCGCTTCCAGGCGGCCGCCCAGCGCGGCGACCGGCTGCATGAGCAGGAAGCGGCGCGCTTCGAGCTGGATCTGGAAGGCAACGCAGCCAAAGCCCTGGCGGCGGCGACCAGTAATTACACCGTGCAGAAAGAGCCGCGCGATGCAGAAATTTTGATGCGCACCGCGCTCGCCGCCAAGCAGGCCAAAGCCGCGCAGTCCGCGCTCGACTGGCTGCGCAACAGCCGCTACGAAGACCCCGCATTCAACCAGCTCGCCGCGCAATTGGCCGCGCAGGGAGCCACGCGATGAAACGGCTTTTCCTGCTGGTCTTCGCACTTGTTTTGCAAACCGCAGCCTGGGCGCACAAGCCTAGCGACAGCTACCTCACGCTGCGCGCCACCGCTGGCAGCAACGACGTGGCAGTGCGCTGGGACATCGCGCTGCGCGACATCGACTACGTGCTGCAACTCGACCGCGACGGCAACGGCGAGATTACCTGGGGTGAAGTGCGGCTGCGCAGCGACGACATCACGCGCCTGGCGACCAGCCGCCTGCAACTCAGTTCAGGCGACAAGGAATGCACCTGGGCGACGAAGGCGCCGTTGATGCTCGACAAACACAGCGACGGCACCTACGCCGTGCTCAGCCTGTCGGCGCAGTGCGCCAGCCTGACTGGTTCGTTGAAAGCCAAATATTCGCTGCTCTTTGACGTTGATCCGACGCACCGGGGTCTGGTGCAGTGGATTGCGCCAGGCAACACCGACACCCAGGCGCAGGCGCTGGTTTTCGGCAACGAATCGGGTGAACAGCAGCTGGCCTTGCAAGCACCCGGCCCCTGGGAAACGCTGCGCCAGTACATCGTCGATGGCACCTGGCACATCTGGATTGGCTATGACCACATTCTGTTTCTGCTGGCGCTGCTGCTGCCTGCGGTGCTGGTTCGCCGCGAAGGTCAATGGGCGCCCGCGCCAGGCATAGGCGGCGCTGCCAAAGAGGTGCTGAAAGTGGTGACCGCTTTCACGCTTGCTCATTCGATCACGCTCAGCCTGGCCGTATTGGGCGTGATCAGCCTGCCGTCGCGCATCGTTGAGTCCGCGATTGCAGCGTCTGTCATTTTTGCCGCGCTCAGCAACCTGCGCGGTGCAGTCGAGCTCAAACGCTGGGTTATGGCCTTTGTTTTTGGCCTGATTCACGGCTTTGGTTTTGCGTCGGTGCTGGTCGATCTGGGCCTGCCAACCAATGCGCTGGTACTGGCGCTGGTCGGCTTTAACGTCGGTGTCGAAATCGGTCAGCTGGCCATCGTGGCGGTCTTTCTTCCGCTCGCTTTCTGGCTGCGCAGCACCCGCTTCTACCAGGTGGCGGTGTTCAAGGGCGGCTCATTGATCGTCGCGCTGCTGGCGACCTGGTGGCTGGTGCAAAGGGCATTTGCTCTGTAGCATGGCAGTTGGTGGCATGGCGCTTGCATGTTCGAAAAAGATGTTTAAGCGCCGCCGGCCTACGGTGGTTTTCTTGTGTTTATCTGGAGAGCAAAACATGCTGATCGCGAAAATGAAAAGACGTCCCTTTCTTGCCCTGGTTACTCTGGCTTCGGCCATGACGCTGGCCTGTCCCGGTCTGGCACTGGCGCAAGCCAAGCCCAAAGTCGCCGCCATCTACACCGTGCCCTTCGAGCAGCAATGGGTCAGCCGCATCCACAAGGCGCTGAAGGCCGCCGAAGCGCGCGGCGACATTGAATACAAGGCGACAGAAAACGTCAGCAACGCCGACTACGAACGCGTGATGCGCGAGTACGCCACCGCAGGCAACCAGCTTATCGTCGGCGAAGCCTTTGCCGTCGAAGCGGCCGCACGGAAAGTCGCCAAAGACTTCCCGAAGGTGTCGTTTCTGATGGGTTCGTCGGGCAAGGTCCAGGCACCGAACTTTTCAGTGTTCGATAACTACATCCAGGAACCCGCCTACCTGTCGGGCATGGTTGCCGGCGGCATGACCAAAAGCAACAAGATCGGCATGGTCGGCGGCTTCCCGATTCCCGAAGTCAACCGCCTGATGAATGCCTTCATGGCCGGCGCGAAGGAAGTCAACCCCAAGGTCGAGTTCAGCGTCAGCTTCATTAACAGCTGGTTCGACCCACCGAAAGCCAAGGAGGCAGCTTTCGCGATGATCGACAAAGGCGCCGACGTGATGTATGCCGAACGCTTCGGTGTCAGCGATGCGGCAAAAGAAAAAGGCAAGCTTGCCATCGGCAACGTCATCAACACGCAAGACAAATATCCTGAAACCGTGATCTCATCGGCGTTGTGGAACATGGAACCGACGATTGACCGCGCGCTCAAACTGGTCAAGGACGGCAAGTTCACCGCCGAGGAATACGGTGCCTATTCGATGATGAAACACAAAGGGTCCGGGCTGGCGCCGCTGGGCACGTTTGAAAAAAAGGTGCCGGCCGAGGTGGTGAGCAAGGTCGTGGCGAAAGAAAAAGCGATTCTGGCCGGGCAGTTCAGCGTCAAAGTGGATGACAGCCAGCCGAAATCGACTGCCAAATAAGCTGACCCCTATCGGACGCTCACTGCGTGTAGCGCCTTTTCCCCTTGCAGGGGACGGCGCCTGCGGGCCAATAAACAAGCTCCCCCTGAGTCGTGCTTCGCCCGCCTTCCCCCAGGGGACGCCACTGCGGCCCGTCAAAGCTGGTTCCGCGGTGGCCCTGGTTTTGAGGTGGCCAATATTGTGAACAGAGCGATGCCCGCCGACCCCGTACTCCAACTCACCCGCATCACCAAACGCTTCGGCACGCTGGTCGCCAACGATGCAATTTCGCTGCACCTGAACGAGGGCGAAATCCTCGCACTGCTGGGTGAAAACGGCGCGGGTAAATCGACGCTGGTGTCGATCCTGTTTGGCCACTACACCGCAGACGCCGGCCGTATCGAGGTCTTCGGCAAGCCCTTGCCGCCCGGCAACCCCAAGGCCGCGCTGGCCGCTGGCATCGGCATGGTGCATCAGCATTTCACACTGGCAGACAATTTGAGCGTTCTCGACAACGTCATGATCGGCAGCGAGCCGTTGTAGCAACTTTTCTCACGGCGCAAGGCTGCCCGCGCAAAGCTGCTCGATGTTGCGCAGCGCTTCGGCCTTGCCGTGTCGCCCGACGCGCAGGTCGGCAAGCTGTCGATGGGTGAACGTCAGCGTGTTGAGATTCTGAAGGCACTGTACCGGGGCGCACGCATTCTGATTCTTGACGAACCCACGGCGGTGCTGACGCCGCAGGAAAGCGAGGCGCTGTTTAAAACGCTGGGGCAGATGGTCCAGGGCGGTTTGTCGATTATTTTCATCAGCCACAAACTGGGCGAAGTGCTGCGGGTATCACAGCGCGTGGCGGTGCTGCGTGGCGGCAGGCTGGTCGCCAAGGCGGCTGCGGCCGACACGACACAGGCGCAACTCGCGCAGTGGATGGTCGGGCACAGCGTGACGACGGCGCAGCGCCGCCCGGCTGCATTGGTTGGCCACGCGGTTTGCACGATGGAGGCCGTGTACACCGCAGGTGGTGCGCATGACCGGCTGAACGGCGTGTCGCTGGCGTTGAAGGCCGGCGAAATTACAGCGATTGCCGGTGTGTCAGGCAACGGGCAACTCGCGCTGGCCGACGTGCTTTGCGGTACGCGTGCAGCCACACGGGGCAGCCTGCGCCTGCTGGGTGAAGCCTTGAAAGCATCGCCAGCCTGGCTGGTCACGCAGGGCTTGGCGCGCATCCCGGAAGACCGGCATAGCGTGGGCCTGGTCGGTGACTTGAACGTGTGGGAAAACGCCGTGTCCGAGCGGCTGCGCAGCCCGGTTTTTTCGAGCTTTGGCGTCGTCAGGCGCCGGGCGGCGCAGGCGCATGCGGCGCGCATCGTGCGCGAGTTTGACGTGCGCGGCGGCGGGCTTGAGGCGCAGGCGCGCTCGCTGTCGGGCGGCAATATGCAAAAGCTGATTTTGGGGCGGGCTTTGGTGGATGCAGCCCCCACGCTTGTTGCTTCGCGAGCCGCCGGCAATTCGCTGCCCCTTGCACAGGAGAAAGGGGCTAATTTTGCTAGGGGCGGCCCGTCGGAAAATTCTCCTTCATCATCAAAAGGCACGGAGGGGCCCCAGCTCATCATCGCCCATCAACCGACCTGGGGTCTGGACATCGGTGCGGTGGCTTACGTGCAGCAGCAACTGATTGACGCACGCGATGCGGGAGCCGCCGTGCTGGTAATTTCTGACGACCTCGACGAGGTGCTGGCGCTCGGTGATCGGGTCGCGGTGATGCATGCGGGCAAGCTGACCGATGCTTTGCCCGGGAACGCGTGGACACGCGAAGCAATGGGGTTGGCGATGGCAGGAGTGGCTCTCCCCGCTAAAGAAGAACTCCCATGAGACTCGAAAAGCGCACCCAGACATCGCGAACAGCACTGGTGCTGGCACCCATAGCTGCTATTGCCCTCACGCTGCTGATTGCCTCGCTGCTGGTGCTGTGGGCAGGCGCGCCAGTGGGGAAAACCTACAGCCTGCTCCTCGAAGGCGGCTTTGGCTCAATCTTTGCCTTGAGCGAAACCCTGACCCGCGCCACGCCGTTGATCCTCACCGGGCTGGCCGCAACGGTGGCTTTCAAGGCGCGCCTCTACAACATAGGCGCAGAAGGCCAGCTGTATGCTGGTGCGCTGGCCGCCGTGGCTGTCGGTGGTCTGCATGGCGGCATTGGCTTCGCACTGCCTTTCTGGCTGCTTTTCATTTTGATGATGATGGCAGCGGCACTGGCGGGCGCC
>JANLYY010000111.1:0-21964 GCA_031365885.1 Polaromonas sp.
AATTTCCGACCGCCATGCTCGGCGTGGCCATTGGCGTGGTGTTGATGCCGCAACTGGCCGCCGCCAAAGCGGCCAACGACGCGGAAAAATATTCGGCCATGCTCGACTGGGGTCTGCGCGTTGTGGTGCTGCTGGCCGTGCCCTGCGCGGTGGCGCTTTTGACGTTTGCGCAGCCGCTGGTCGCCACGCTGTACCACTATGGCGCTTTCACCGACCGTGACGTGCAGCAGACCACCACGGCGTTAATGGGCTACGGCGCCGGTCTGCTCGGGCTGGTCGCTATCAAGGTGCTGGCGCCGGGCTTTTACGCCAGCCAGGACATCAAGACGCCGGTGATGATTGCAATAGCGGTGCTGGTGCTGACGCAGTTGCTTAACGTGGCGCTGGTGCCGGTGTTTCAGCATGCCGGGCTGGCGCTGGCGATTGGCATTGGCGCGCTGGTCAATGCGCTGTGCCTGCTGGTGGGATTGATGCGGCGCGGCAGCTACAAACCGGCGCCGGGCTGGGGCATGTTTGCGCTGCAGGTGTTTGCCGCCAGTGCGTTACTGGCGGTGTTTTTGCTGTGGGCGGCTGAGGCGGTGAGCTGGACCGGTATGAAAAGCGCAATGTTTCAACGAATTGGGCTGCTAGCCCTTGTATTATCTGCGTCAGCAGCTATCTATTTTGTAGCGATCTGGATTTCGGGGCTGAAGGTTCGCCAGCTGATGCGGCGATGATCCTGCCGATCATTTTGTGCAGTGTCGGCCTTCGCTGACGCCGCTGGTCAGATCCTCTCGCGAAGCGGCCCGGTTTGTGAGAAAGTAGCGCCATGCAATTAAATCTGACCGTCCCGTCACCGTTGCAGTACTTTTCCAGCCTGGTGCAGAGCGACGAGCATTTCCCGCTTCTAGAGGCGGCCATCAGTCTGGCGCAGGACGAATACCCCGACCTTGACGTGCAGCAGGTGCTGGGCGACGTAGACCAGCTGCTGGCGCGCATCAAGCGGCGCCTGCCGGCTGATGCGTCGGCGCTGCAAAAGCTGCGGTTGCTGAATCAGTTCTTTTTTCGCGACCTTAATTTTGGCGGCAACGTCAATGACTACTACGACCCCGATAACAGCTATCTGAACGCCGTGCTGCGCACGCGCCGGGGCATTCCGATCACGCTGGCCGTGCTGTGGCTGGAGCTGGCGGGAGGCTTGGGCCTGAACGCCCGCGGCGTGGCTTTTCCGGGGCATTTCATGGTCAAGGTGAATTTGCCCAAGGGACAGGTGGTGATTGACCCGTTCAGCGGCCAGTCACTGAGCCGGGAAGAGCTGGCCGAGCGGCTGGAGCCGTTCCGCCAGCGCAATGTGACGGCAGACGATTTCGAAGTGCCGATTGGCCTGTATTTGAAGTCGTCACCGCCGCGCGAGATCATCAGCCGCATGCTGCGCAACCTCAAAGACATCCACAAAACCCAGGAAGACCTGCCGCGCCTTTTGGCCGTGATAGACCGGCTGATCGTGCTGCAACCCGACGGCTGGCCAGAATACCGCGACCGCGCGCTGGTGTGGGCTGCGCTGGGCGATGAAGAGCATGCGGTGGCTGATCTGGAAACTTACCTGGCGCACGCCGAAGACGCGCTGGACATCGACGCGATGGCCGAGCGACTGGCGCAGCTGCGGCGCAAGCGTCGGTAGCGGCGGCTAAGTTTCCAATAGAAACCTGCTGTAGCCCAAGTAATACGTGCGCAAGAAGCTATTAAAACTGTAGCGTCGTCAAGCTGGTACGTCAGGCTTTTCCGGCACCACAACGGCCTCGCGCCACCAGCCGATCAGCCCGAGCGCCAGCCCGCTGAACACCGCACCGACGGCGAACGTCACCGCCGCGCCGAACTGGTCCCACAGCACGCCCGCCACCGTGCTGGCCACCAGCAGCGCCAGCCCGCTGAGTAAATTGAAAAACCCAAACCCCGTGCCACGCAGATCAGCCGGGGCCGTGCCCGCCACCATCGCGGCCAGCAGGCCCTGCGTCATCGCCATGTGCAGGCCCCACAGCGCCACACCGGCCCACAGTAGCGCCACATGGCCGCTGGTGGCCAGCAGCACGTCGGCGGCAATGAGCACCACCAGCCCCCAGCCCAATAGCGCCGTATGGCTGACGCGGTCTGACAGCTTGCCGAATGGGTAGGCGCCGACGGAATAAACCACGTTCATCGCAATCAACACCAGCGGCGCAAAAGCCACCGGCAAGCCGAGCTGCATCGCCCGCAGCAGCAAAAAAGCCTCGCTAAAGCGCGCCAGCGTGAACACGCCGCCAATGATGACGACGCGCCAGTAGGCGGGCGGCAGGCGCTTCAGGTTGGCGCGGCTGATCGGGTTCGGCCGCTTGCCGCCCGTCGGTGCAACTTCCGGTTCTTTCACGCCAAAAAGCAGCAAGGCAACTGACAAAAATCCGGGTATCACCGCGACCCAGAAGATCGCCCGGAAATCATTCGCCCACAGCAGCATCAGGCCCATCGCCAGCAGCGGCCCGACAAACGCACCCACCGTGTCCAGCGACTGCCGCAACCCAAACGCCGCCCCGCGCATGCCGGGCGGCGCAATGTCGGCCACCAGCGCATCGCGGGGCGCGCCGCGAATGCCCTTGCCAATGCGGTCCGTCAGCCGCGCCGTCAGCACCATGCCAGTGGTGGTTGCCAGCGCAAACAGCGGTTTCGACGCCGCACCCAGCCCGTAGCCCAGCAGCGCCAGCGGCTTGCGTTTGCCCCACCAGTCGCTCAGCACGCCAGAAAACACCTTGACGATCATCGCCGTCGCCTCGGCCGCGCCTTCGATCAAACCAATCGCCCACATGCTCGTGCCCAGCACCGTGACCATGAAAACTGGCAGCAGGCTGTGGATCATTTCCGAGGAAATATCCATCAGCAGGCTGACGAAGCCGAGCGCCCAGATGCTGGCGGGCAGGCGGGTGCTTGGGGCAGGGGTTGGCGTCATTCAGGTCATTGTGCCTCTGGTGACGGTGCGAGCCAGATTTACCAGTTAAAAATGCCTCTAGCCCTTGTAATACGTGCGTGAGCAGCTATTTATTTAATAGCGGAACGAAAGAAGTCACTTACCGCAGAGGCGCAGAACCGCAGAGGGCGTGAATGGTTGAAGCTGCTTGCCGATGTCTACAGGGCACTACTCAAAACCTTTTGCGAAGCTCTGCGTTCTCTGTGCATCTGCGGCGGGGTGTTTTCGTCTCTTCATCGGTCTTTCTTCAATGACTTGAGACGCGGTGAGAAGGTGCGCATCGCGCAACTTATCGGTAAGTCGAAAATCTTTGGCAACGCCACTTGCAGCCACCACTTTTGGTTAAAACATGTGCATAATACACATGAATGACCAGCGCAGAACTTATCAAACGCATGCTCAAAGCCGGTTGGGTTTTGCGCGGCGTGAAGGGTTCACACCATGTGTATGTCCATCCCGACCGCCCGGGTCATGTGACGGTGCCGCATCCGCGCAAGGATTTGAGCGTGGGTCTCTTGCGCAAGCTTTTGAAACAAACCGATCTAAATGATTAAACGCAAGGAGCCTGTCATGCACTACCCCATTGCCATTGAAACAGGCACTTCGACCGAAGCCTACGGAGTCGTGGTGCCCGATCTGCCTGGCTGCTTTTCAGCCGGCGATACGCTGGACGAAGCTATGGAAAACGCCAAAGAGGCGATTGAGTTGTGGCTGGAAGTCGCCATCGACGACGGCATGGCTGTACCCGAGCCCAAGCCCCTGGCCGAGCATCAGCGCAAGCGCGAATTCAAGGGTTGGACCTGGGGACTGGTCACGATCGACATTGCCTCGCTGTCTGACAAGGCCGAGCGCATCAACATCACTCTGCCGTCACGCGTGCTGCGGCGAATTGATCAGGCGGCCAAAGCGGCGGGGGAGTCGAGGTCAGGGTACATCGCGAGACGAGCACTGGCCTGATGTCATCGGGTTTGAAAAGGCGCGTGATGCGTGATCAGAGTTTGTTTGATTGCAAAACTGGAATGACAGTTCTGGGTCAGTGAGCGGTGGCTAGTCGTCGTAATGCCAACGGCAGGCAATGACATCGAAATCTGCATCGTCAACTGCATAAACCAGCCGGTGGGCTTCATCAATGCGTCGCGACCAGTAGCCGGACAGGTTGCCCAGCAAAGGCTCAGGCTTGCCGACACCTGAAAACGGCTCGCGCCGCGCTGCTTCGATCAAGGTGTTGATTCTTCTCAAAGTCTTTTTGTCTTGTCCCTGCCAGTAGGTGTAGTCCGCCCACGCTGCCGGGGTAAAACGAATGGCGCGGCTCATGCCGTGTTTGCCTCAATCGCCGCTGGTGCCGCTACTACCAGATTCACGCTTTGACCAGCGCGCGACGCACCGCTTTGCCAGCCTTGTGCTGCGCAATGGAAGTAGCCAGGTGAGCCGCATTGACCGGGCTGGCCAGCAAATGCATGGTCGCCATGATGCTCTGGTAATAGTCAAATGACATGACCACCGCATCAGCCCCATCGCGCCTGCTGATGACGGTGACGTCGGCATCGTCATGCACGTTATCGAGCACCGCCTTCAACGAACTCCTGGCTTCGGAATAGGTGACGATTTTCATGATTGGATTTTTCCTGGAATCTTTGACTTGTACTTGAACTGGTGCAAGTATAGATGATGGCTGATAGCTGTGTGGCTAGAAAAAGTCGCAGCGCAGCGTCTGATCGTCGAAGACGCATGCAACATCGACTTGGTGGCCGGGCAGCGGTCCAAACCGCGCAGAACCAGCATCGAACCTTGAACGCGCCGTTTCCAGGCTAGAAAATTGGCAATATACGGCTACAGCCCAATGAATACGTGCACAAGCAGCTATAAAAAAAGTAGCGCTGTGTGTGTCGTCCGTCGCAAAACCCAGGGCGACCCTCGCAAGAAGCTGGTGAGACGAGGGCGCCAATTCTGGGGACTCTTGCATTATGGGAATTGGAATCTGACCCCAATTACCCCATTATGGGAATTGGAATCTGACCCCAATTACCCCAATTACCCCAATTACCCCAATTACCCCAATTACCTTGGCGCTTGGCTAGTGGCTAGTGATGGAGCCTAAGGAACTACCCTCGAACATCATCAACGCGTTTCAAATGCATAGCGCGGATGAACAAACGCTGATTCGTTAGTCCAAACCGCGCTCACCAGCTGCGGGACGGAGTTTTAAATTTTTGGTCGGCCTCTTTCCACGCATCTCGACCTCCCCGGTACCACATCACGTTGGAGTAACCCAGTTCAAGGGCATGAAGCGTAGCGTTGTACGAGAGCCAGCATTTAGGACCGTGGCAATAAAACACGATGGGTTTTGACTTGTCTCCGCCGGTAAGACTGGACATCGCATTGTCGAACTTTTCCTTGTCCAAACCCAAAAGCCGGTCTTCGCCAGAGCCATCCATCACGATTCCGCCTGCAATGGTTCTTTGGGCGCCGTAGGCTGCAACCACTATGGGCTTGGCATCGCCGGCCAGCATACCGATCAGCTCCTTGGTCGTAACAACTCTAGCGCCCGGAATCTCAAGCGGGGTTGGCGTGCCGTAGCCAGCGCTTTTCGTCCTAGGATATTTGGTTGCTGGGACGCTGTAATCCTTAAGCTCGTCGGCAAAGCCGGTGTCTTGGGCCAAGGCTGTCACGGCAAAGAGCGTGAGCGCCAACGCAGAAATACCCCGACGCATGAAAAAGATCAACGTGTTCATAGAAGCCTTTCTTGTTGTATGTCATTTGACAGTCTAAGCACCCAACTCGCGGTGACACTGCCGTTACACATAACAAACATGGGTGGATTGGCTTGGGCAAGCGTCACTTTTGGCAGGAGAAAAAAGTAAAGCGCGGCAACCCCTGAAAGGTGCTAAAGCGAAGAAGTGGTAGGGCTTCTTCGCATAAACGATCTGAGAGTAGGCTTAATTTTGAGCTTGTCAATACAGGGACTTGCAGATTTCCACAAGCAAGTCGAACTAACCGCTGCTTGAGGCAAAAAAAGATGGGGGCACCGCCTAAAAGGCTGGAAGCTCAGGTATCGAATCATGAACTCGCGAAAGCCGGGGGTCACGAAAGCCGGGGGTGAAGTCTTGCATGAAAGCCGGGGGTCAAGTCTTGCATTACGACACCCTGATCACCCACACACAACTCCAATGCAGCCCGAACTCAATTTGAATGCGCTTAAATTAGTGGCTACAAGCGTAATAATCCAGTGGGTTACAGGCCATTTGATCCCTTAAAACGCCTCAAAGCGTATACGGCAACCGAATTCCGGGCGGAAAATCCTTGGTGTTGCGCGTCACGGGCTGCCAGCCATGGATGCGCGCACTGGCCCAGATCATGGCATCGGGTAATTTCAGCCTGTGGCTGTGGCTGCGGCGCAAGTTCAGGCTTTCCGGCAAGGTCGCTTCATCAAGTTCGATGCGTTTGAAGTTGGCGTCGATGGCCAGCCGGGTTGCGTCTTCCAGCCCCGGCGGAGCTTTGACTTGCGCTTCTACCCAGGTGATGGGGCTGATGTACGCCTGCTTGTACTGCGCCAGCTCGGCAGCGGCTTGTGGAATGCCGTTCAGCCAATCAATGACGATGTTGGAATTAAAAAAGCGCAATCATTCGGGCCATTCATCGCGCATCGCCCGCTGCAAAGCCAGTCCGTCGCGCTCAGGCGGCAAGCTGCCTGCCCGTGCTCACAGGCCAAAACCGGTGCACTGTCTGGGCGAAGCGCGCTCCAGCATCTGGTTGACGGCCCGCCGCACGGCTTCCGCCCGGCTGACTTTTTCAGCTTTGGCCCACGCGTCCAGGCGGCTGGCCTGGCTGTCTTCAAGGTCGATGATGGTCCTGCGGTACAACATTTCTGTTTCCCGGCTGTGACTAACGAAGTTGCACTGTTATCCCGTGCGCCAGCTGGAGTTTTTCAGCCTACAGTAACGCTAGCGCCGTCACCACGCGCAGCAATCACCCCAATGTCATAAACCGTCTCACCGGCTGCGCGCAACATCGCGGCGCAAGCAGCAGCGTTAGTCGTATCAATCACCACCACCATCCCAATACCGTTGTTGAACGTACGATTCATTTCAAAGTCCGAAATCGCCGCAGTCGCCTGCAGCCACGCGAACAACTCAGTCTGCGGCCAGCTACCTTTTTTCAGGTGCGCGGCCATGCCTTCTGGCAGCACGCGCGGGATGTTCTCGAGCAGGCCGCCGCCGGTGATGTGGGCCAGTGCCTTGATCGGGTGAAGCGCCAATGCGGCCAGCACATTCTTCACATACAGCCGGGTCGGCTCCATCAGCGCCTGCTTGAACGGTTTGCCGTCGAGCGTGGCGGGCAAGTCCGCACCAACCCGTTCGATGCACTTGCGCACCAGGCTGAAGCCATTCGAATGCACGCCGCTGCTGGCCAGGCCGAGCACCACGTCGCCAGCCACCACGTCTTTGCCAGTCAGGATCTTCGATTTTTCGACCGCACCGACGCAAAAACCCGCCAGGTCGTATTCACCGGCCGGGTACATGCCGGGCATTTCAGCGGTTTCGCCGCCGATGAGTGCGCAGTTGCTCAGCTCGCAGCCGCGTGCGATGCCGCCGATCACCGCTGCAGCGGTGTCCACGTCGAGCTTGCCGCAGGCAAAGTAGTCGAGGAAGAACAGCGGCTCGGCACCTTGCACCAGCACGTCGTTCACGCTCATTGCCACCAGATCAATTCCGACGGTGTCGTGCATGTTCCATTCAAAAGCCAGTTTCAGTTTGGTGCCAACGCCGTCGGTGCCGCTGACCAGTACTGGTTCTTTGTAGCGATTGGGCACCTCAAACAGCGCGCCGAAGCCGCCGATGCCGGCCAGCACGCCTTCGCGCATGGTCTTTTTGGCCAGCGGTTTGATGCGCTCGATCAGCGCGTCGCCGGCGTCGATGTCAACGCCCGCGTCTTTGTAGCTCAGGGGGGGGGTGGCGGCTGGAGTGGTCATGACTAAGGCGGTGAGTGACGGGCCGGGGCTGCCCGATAGAATTGGAGCCTGTGATTCTAAAGGGGCGTGTCTTCGCGCCCTTTCCCGACCACGCCGACCGACCCGCCCGTCCCCGCGCCCCATCCTGCAAGGCTTTATGCAATTTACTTCGACGCAAAAGCGTACTGCAGCCTGGTTTCTGATTGCCGCTCTGGCGGTGCTCACCCTGTGGTTTCTCGGCCCTGTCCTCACACCCTTCGTCATCGCCGCCGTGCTGGCCTATGTGCTTACGCCGCTGGTTGACCGGCTGGATGCGGCCGGGCGCGGGAAAATGCCGCGCGTGCTGGCAGTGTTGATCGTTGAAGTGCTCTTTATTTTGGTGGTGGTGTCGATCCTGTTGCTGATCGTGCCTATCTTTGCCAAAGAGATTCCGCTGCTGCGCGAACAGCTTCCGCTGCTGGCCGACCGTCTGAATAATTCGCTGGTGCCCTGGCTGGCCAAGTTTGGCATCAAGGTGTCGCTGGATGCGGCCAGCGTCAAGGCCTTCGTTGTCAAGTACCTCAGCACCAACTTTGAAGAAGCCTTTGGTTCCGTGCTGTCGTCGGTCAGGTTGGGCGGCAGTGTCGCGCTGTCGGTGGTCGGTAATCTGGTGCTGATTCCGGTGGCGCTGTTTTTTCTGTTGAAAGACTGGGACGCGTTTGTCGCCCGCATCGTCGAACTGGTGCCGTCCACCATGCGCGATTCTTTCGACAGTTTTATTGAAGAATCCGACCAGGTGCTGGGCCAGTACTTGCGCGGGCAAATGCTGGTCATGGGCACGCTCGCGGTGTACTTCAGCGTGGCGCTAACCGTCTTCGGTTTTGATCTGGCCGTGCCCGTCGGGGTGTTCACCGGGCTGGCGTTTTTCATTCCGTATCTCGGCTTTGGCCTGGGCATGCTGCTGGCCTTGCTGGCCGGGTTGCTGCAATTCGGCGGCTGGTTCGGCGTGCTGGTTGTTGCTGGGGTTTACGGTTTCGGGCAACTGTTTGAAAGCTTTTTCCTGACGCCACGCCTGGTCGGCGAGCGCATTGGTCTGCACCCGCTGGCGGCCATCTTCGCGCTGCTGGCTTTTGGGCAATTGTTCGGGTTTCTCGGCGTGCTGATTGCCCTGCCGAGCAGCGCCGTGCTGGTGGTGGCGATTCGCCGCATCAAGGCCAGTTACATGCTGAGCAAGCTCTATACCGGCTGATCACCATGCCTGAGCGCTCAGCCATGCAACAGATCGCGCTCGATATCGGCCTGGTGTCCAGCCCGTCGTTCGTCAATTTTTTCTGCGGCCCAAATGAAGCGGTGCTCAAGCATCTGGCGCTGTGGACCAGCAATGCGCTGCGTTCGCCGGTTCCCACTTATTTGTGGGGCGACGCGGCCAGCGGCAAGACGCATCTGCTCCAGGCCGTCAGGGGCGCATTGCGTGAACAGAGCGCCCTGGTGGGCTGGATGGACGCCTCCGTGATGGAGCCGCCCGACTTCGACGAGCGCTGGGCCGCCGTTATCCTGGACGACTGCCACCTCTACACCGCCGTGCAGCAGCAGGCCGCGTTCAACTGGTTCGTCAATGCGTTGAACGCACCCGATGGCCGGCCGCGCTGGGTGCTGGCCGCCGGCAGCCTGCCACCGGCCGATCTGCAGCTGCGTGACGACCTGCGTTCGCGCCTCGGCTGGGGCCATGTTTTCGCGCTGCAGGCATTGACCGAGCTGGAACGCCGTGCCGTGCTGCGCAAGGAAGCCGAATCGCGCGGCGTGGTTCTGAGCGACGACGCGATGGACTTCATCTTGAGCCGCTTCTCGCGTGACCTGGGCAGCCTGATGCAGCTGCTCGACCAGCTGGACGCCTATGCGCTGCAAACCCAGCGCGCCATCACGATACCGCTGATCAAGTCGATGCTGGAAAATGAGTGATTTGCCAATGAATGTGAAAAAGAAGATTGCCTTGTTCGACCTGGACCACACGCTGGTTCCGTTTGATTCCGACTATGAGTGGAATGAATTCACCATCACCCTCGGCTGGCGCGATGGCGCCGAGTTCAGGCGCCGGAACACCGGGTTTTTCGAGCAATACAAGGCCGGAACGCTTGACCTGCATGAGTACGTGCGCTTTGCCACGCTGGCGATTCGCGAACAGGGCGCTACTAATTCGATAGCTGCTCACGCACGTTTTATGGGGGCTGTGGTGCAAAAAGGTATCAAGAAACAGGCGCTTGAGCTGGTGCGGCAGCATGCGGACGCGGGCGCTGAGGTAGTGATCGTCACCGCTACCAACGAATTCGTGACGCGGCCAATTGCTGACGCATTCGGTGTGAAAAATCTGATCGCTGTCGAGCTGGAGCGTGATGCCCAAGGCGAACTGACTGGCGAAATCGCAGGCACGCCATCTTTCCGCGAAGGCAAGGTGACGCGCGTCAGCCAGTGGCTGGCTGACCGCGCGCTTGACTGGAGCGGCGTCGAGACCTGGTTTTACAGCGATTCGATGAACGACCTGCCGCTGCTGGAGAAGGCCACCCACCCCGTCGCCACCAACCCCGACGAGCGTCTGCGTAGGCTGGCGCAAGAGCGTGGATGGCGCATACTTGACCTGTTTTAATCTTCTTGGGAGCCGAAAGCGCTGTTTTTCATGCTTCGAAAGCAGCCGCCGGCCGACCTGAATCCCGCGACCTCATGATCAAAAAATTTATCGACCGTCTTTTTGGCAAATCGGCCAGCGCCGAGGCCACTGAAACCACCACCTCGCGGGTTAAAAAATCACCTTTCGGCAAACGCTGCGATGTCGCTGCCAGCGAGCACGGCATCGACCCCAAGCTGGTCGATGAACGGGCGATGGATGTCGTTCACACCCTAAAACGCGGCGGCTTCGAGGCATTCATCGTCGGCGGTGCGGTGCGCGATCTGCTGGTCGGCCTGCGCCCCAAAGACTTCGACGTGGCGACCAACGCCACGCCCGAGCAGGTCAAGACCTTGTTCCGCCGCGCCTTCATCATCGGCCGCCGCTTTCGCATCGTGCATGTGATTTACGGCCGCGGCCGCGAGCATGAAGTGATTGAAGTTTCAACCTTCCGCGCGCACCTGGATGCGAGCCTGGCCGAACAGGTCGGCGGCAACGAGCGCACCAGCAAAAGCGAACTCGCCGGCATGAAACACGCGGTCGATGCGTCGGGCCGCGTGCTGCGCGACAACGTCTGGGGACCGATGGAAGAAGATGCAGCGCGGCGCGACTTCACCATCAACGCGATGTACTACGACCCTGAAACGCAGGTCGTCGTTGACTACCATAACGGCATCAAGGACGCGAAGAAGAAGATCATCCGCATGATCGGCAACCCGGCGCTGCGCTACCGCGAAGACCCGGTGCGCATTATTCGCGCGGTGCGTTTTGCCGCCAAGCTCAGCGCGCTGGGCTTCAAGTTTGAAGACAAAACGGTTGCCCCGCTGCGCGAGATGAAGGGTTTGCTGGCCGACGTGCCGCAGTCACGCCTGTTCGATGAAATGCTGAAGCTGCTGCAGACCGGCCATGCGCTGGCCAGCATCGAGCAGCTCAAATTCCTGGGTCTGGGAACTGGCATTTATCCGCTGCTCGATGTGGTGGTTGAAACCGCTGACGAACCCTTCCTGAATCTGGCCTTGCTGGATACCGACCGCCGCGTCGGCGAAAGCAAGCCGGTAGCGCCCAGCTTCTTGCTGTCATGCGTGCTGTGGCCCGATGTGCGCGACGGCTGGGCCCGGCGCATCCAGCGCGGCGAGCACGTCATGCCGGCGCTGCAGGATGCGATCGACGATGCGTTCAACGCCCGGATCGGCGACGTGTCGGGCCGTGGCAAGCTGGGCGGCGACATGCGCGACATCTGGTCGATGCAGCCGCGCTTTGAAAAACGCGTCGGCAGCTCACCGTACTCCATGCTCGAGCAACCGCGCTTTCGCGCCGGCTTCGACTTTCTACGCCTGCGCGCGCAGACTGGCGAGATTGACATTGAGCTGGCCGAATGGTGGGAAAAATTTAGCACCGCCTACGACGACGAACGTCACGCGATGATCGAAGCCGTGCGTCAGGAGCAGATGCAGCGGCCGCAGCAGGCGCGTACGCGCGTGAAGCGCCAAGATGCTGGTGGCGCAAGCGCTGGCGCGGTTTCGGGCACGCGCGAGGGCTACAGCACGGCGGGCTCGTCGGATGCATCGGAAGCATCAGCGGAGCAGGGTGAATTCGCGCCGGCCAAGAAACGCCGTCGCCGCCGCAAGCCACAGGGCGAACGTGGCGATACACGCGACGCGCCAGCCGGCTTGTTTGAGCCGCCTGTATTGGGCGACGCATCCGGCCGCTAAAGCTGCGTCATGGGCGAAGCCAGGCCGCATGAGCATCACGAGCTGCAGGTGCCGAACAAACCGCTGCGGCAGGTCACAGCCTATGTCGGTCTGGGGGCTAATCTTGGCGATGCAGTTCAGGCCTTGCGCAGCGCCGTCAAAGCGTTGAACCAGATTCCGTCCACCCGAGTCGGCGCTGTCTCCAGCCTGTACCAAACCAGTCCGCTGGCCAGCAGCGGCCCCGACTACGTCAACGCAGTGGCCGAATTAATCACGACACTGAGCTCGCCCGAGCTGCTGCGTCATTTTCAGGCGATTGAACAGCGAGCAGGCCGCGAACGGCCTTACCCGAATGCGCCCCGCACGCTTGATCTGGACTTGCTGCTTTACGGCAGCGAGCGCATCGACTCGCCTGAGCTGTGCGTGCCGCATCTGCGCATGGAGCAGCGTGCTTTTGTGCTGTATCCGCTGGCTGAAGTGGCGCCGGCGCTGGTCAGTACAGCGCAGCTTGATGCGGTCGCGGACCAGGCTATTGCACGTCTGGCGAGCGTCTGGGTTGACGGCATGTCGTGAAGATGCGCAGTTGCAGCTGGCAACCGGCCTCAGTCGCCATCTGCAAAATTGCTCTGCAAGCGCACTGCGTTTTTCAAACAAGCAGTACGCATGGCCGGGCTCAAATTCGCCAGCGCGGTGGCTTGCTGCCAAAAGTCGATGGCCATGTTGCGCGCCACCAACGCCTGCTGGACAAAACCTGCAGGCTGCAACTGCGGGCGCACCGGGTCCAGGTCCAGCAGGCCGGAGTGGATGTGAGGCCGCCACATCATGGGCAGCATGTCGTAGACCGGTGTCACGCGAAACGGGGCCTGCTGCTTGCCGCCCTTCAAGTGGTCGCCGATGTTGCCCGTAAAAAAAGACAGGTTGCCAAAGTGCATGTCGGTGTTGCCGATGTACTGGCCAAATAAATACGTCAGCACTACCGCGTTCAGGTCTTCTTCGGGTAACAGATGCCCGGCCACCAGCGCCGCACAGGTAGCCACCCAGTGCTGCCGGGGTGCCTTGACGAATTCATCATGAATGGCCGATGCCGCAACGACGTGGCGCTTGCCGACCAGGCCGATTCGGTCAAAACGGCTGGACTCAAGGTAGCTTCGCTGCGGGCTATGCAGAAGCTGCGTCCGGGCTGCGGCAATGCCGTGCTGGCGAAGCACCTTGCCCGCCAGGTGCTCCAGCCCAAGCAGGTCGTGCCACCGCTCGCCAAAAGGCGTGCCGCGCGGCGGTGTGAATTTGACAATGCAATGCTTTGCATGCAGCGGATCGCCGTCTGCGGGGACCGTGCTGGTGAACTTGGGCTGTTCACCACCGGCCGAAGAACCCGCCGGAAGCCGGCTGTTGATGCTTGCGGTGAGCGCGTCGTAGTGGACCAGCCGGGCGGCAATATCGTGCGGGGCTTCAGGGATCACCTCGCCCATGACACGGCCCAGTTCAAACGCACCGGGCGGGTCGGTTTGGTGATTGGTCGCCATGTACAGCACTTGCGCCAGCGTCCAGTCGTCCGGCTCGGTCGGGAAATCAGGCCGCAAACGCGCCAGTTCGCGCCCCAGAAAACCCTGCGGCTGAAGCGGTGTCAAAAACCAGGGCAAGCGGCCGTCACTCAGGCTTTCAAGCAGCGCCTCGCCACGCACATGAACCCGGTTTGACTTTAAAAAAGTGAGCGTCCCGCGCGCCTTGATGTTGCCTGCCTCGTCTGTTTCCTGCAGCGCCTGCGACGCAGCCAGACCCACGATGTCTTGCGTCAACGCATACCGGGTGCTGCGCGCTGCACCCAGCTTCAGGACCTCGTTGCCCAGGCTGATCAAGGCTTTTGAAATGCTGGACTGACTCTTACCGGTCGCCTTGCCCAGCTGAGCTGCCGTTAGCGCCGGGGCCTGCGCCAGCAAGCCGCGCAGGGTGTTGGCAAGGTGAAAATCATCATGATTCATGGGTAGATAAAATATCTTATATTGTTGATATTAAACAATAAAAGGTATTTTATGGGTAGATTTCTGGTGGATAAGTCGATTTTACTCCGACCGGCGTCATGACATTTCTCTTGCCTGACCCACCCCCGCCTGCATTGCGCTGACGGGACTTTTTTGCCCTAAGGCGCCAGCCGCTCGCGCAGCCAGCCGCCGTCCGGCAGCAGCGTGTAGCCCAGGCGGTCATGCAGGCGGCTGCGGCGGCCCTGCCAGAACTGCCAGTTGTCGGGAATCAGCCGGTAGCCGCCCCAGTGTGGTGGGCGTGGTGGTTGCAACAAAAATCTGGCGCCGTATTTCGCGGCATTGGCCACCAGCACGCCGCGCCCGGAAATTACCTCGCTTTGCGGACTGGCCCACGCGCCGATGCGCGAATCGAGCGGGCGGCTGTGAAAGTAGGCGTCGCTTTCTTCGTCGCTGATCTTCTCAACGACACCTTCGATGCGAACGACTCGCTCCAGCTCGACCCAGTGAAATTGCAGTGCGGCATACGGGTTGCCGGCCAGCTCGATGCCCTTGCGGCTGTCGTAGTTGGTGAACCAGACAATGCCGCGTGCATCCAGCCCCTTGACGAGCACGACGCGGGTTGATGGGCGCAGATTGCTGCCCACGGTGGCGAGCGTCATCGCGTTGGGTTCGGGTACTTTGGCGGCAATCGCTTCGTTCAGCCACTGGTCGAATTGCTTGAGCGGGTTAGCGTCTGAAGCCGATTCGTCAAGCTCGGCGCGTTCATAGCTTTTGCGCAGGTCGGCAATGGCGGCGGTGGCAGTAACGGGAAATCTGGGTGGGGCGGGGGTGTCTGACATACTGAAAGTATAGGCAGCGCCTGTCGCGTTCGACTCTGTATCAGCCCTTAACCTTGAAACAACTCATGCCCCAACTTCCTGTCGTGATTGTCCTGGCTGCCGGCCGTGGCGAGCGCTTTGCGGCGTCGGGCGGAACGGTACGCAAACTCGATGCGCTGCTGGCCGGCAAACGCGTGATCGATCATGTACTTGATGCCGTACGCGCCAGCGGACTTGCGCACCATGTGGTGCGGCCCGACGCGCATGCATCATCCAGCGCTGGCATGGGCGACTCGATTGCCGCCGGTGTCCGGGCCACGCCGGGTGCCAGTGGCTGGTTGATCCTGCCGGCCGACCTGCCACTGATCCGCAGCGACACGCTGCGTGCAATTGCCTTCGCACCGCCGTGTGGCGTCACCGTGCCGCGCTACCAGGGCGAACAAGGCCATCCGGTGCGGTTTGACGCCGCTTGTGGCCCAGATTTGCTGAAATTAAAGGGAAATAGTGGTGCAGCCTCCGTATTACGTGCGCAGGAAGCTATTAATTCGATAGCGTTTATGGATGTGGACGACGCCGGCGTGGTGACTGACATCGACACGCTCGATGCACTGCAACGCGCTGAGACGCTGCTGCGCGAGCGTTAAAAACTCGCGGGCAAAAACCGCTGGTTAGCCGGACGCGAACTTCAACAATTTTCGCAATGCATGGTCTTCAATGCCCAGGCCGCGCAGCTTGTCATAAGTCAGCTGGGCGTAGTCCAGCGTGGTGCCGTAGCGGCCGCACGAGCTGGAAAAAATCTGCCGGTAGGTGTCTTCGCTCAGCACGCCGGTGTGGTTGGGGCTGCGCTTTGACAGCGTGAACGCCAGTGCTTTGACTTCCCCAAGATCGGTCTGGCACGGCAACCATTTCGGGTCATAAACGCCGTTCGGCATTTCGCGTTCCCACAGGCGCGGCAAGGTCTGTGCGACCTGCGCCTGCGGAATGCGATACACCATGCCCCGGCAGCTGCCGCCCACCAATAGGCCAAACACCAGCCCCGGACACTCGGGCGTACCGCGATTGACGCGGCTCCACATCTTCAGCGCCCGGTGGTAGCCGTACACCGTGGCAAAACGCTCTTCGGCAAATTCATGCTCGGGCCGCCAGATCAGGGACGCGTAGGCAAACAGCCACAGGTCATCGCTGCCGCCCCATTCGCGGGTGACGGCTTCAAGCATCTGGGCCGGGTCGCGCGCGGCGTGCTGTGAACGGCACGACCCAACGAGCGGCGAACCGAGGGGCGAAAGCAGGGGCGAAAGCAAGGTGGAATCTGACACAGTCATACTTTACCGTGAGGCAAATACGGGCCGAAAAGCCTCTTGATTTCAGGGGACACTTCGGCGCGGAAAGCGCGCTTTTTGCACACAATTCCTGCGGACGGGCTACGCTGCGCGTTGCTTTTCAATCACATCGGTTGCCTTTGTCAGCCGCTGCAGGTAACCGGGAGGTAACCGCGCCACCTGCCGGGGCACGGCAAGCCGTTACCATGTACGAGGTAATAAAGTTACACGCGCAGAGAGGATTTACACGCATGGCAGTCCATTCAACCGTCGCGGCCATCACGGCCCGCATCATCGAACGCAGCCGTCCCACACGCAGCGCCTATGTCGCGCACTTGCATGCGGCGGCAGGCCGCGCGCGCAGTACCGACCGCATGGGCTGCGCCAATCTGGCGCACGCCGTGGCGGGCATTCCGCTCGACGACCGCTTCAAGGTGGTGACCGAGCGAGCGCCCAACATCGCGATCGTTACCGCCTACAACGACATGCTGTCGGCGCATACGCCCTTAAAAACGTATCCGGACCTGATCAAGGACGAGGCCCGCAGACACGGCGCCACGGCGCAGGTGGCTGGCGGCGTGCCCGCCATGTGTGACGGGGTGACGCAGGGCACCGAAGGCATGGAACTCAGTTTGTTCAGCCGCGACGTGATCGCCATGGCAACGGCGGTGTCGCTGTCGCATGACATGTTCGACGCCGCATTGCTGCTGGGCGTTTGCGACAAGATCGTGCCCGGCCTGCTGATAGGCGCGCTGCATTTCGGTCATCTGCCCACCGTGTTCGTGCCCGCCGGGCCGATGCCCTCAGGCCTGCCGAACAAGGAAAAAGCCCGCGTGCGCGAACTCGCCGCGCAGGGGCTTGTCGGGCGTGATGCGCTGCTGGAATCTGAAATCAAGAGCTACCACAGCCCCGGCACCTGTACCTTTTACGGCACCGCCAACAGCAATCAGTTACTGCTCGAAGCCATGGGCCTGCACGTGCCCGGCACCGCATTCGTCAACCCCGGTGCAGGCCTGCGCGACGAGCTGACGCGGGAAGCGGCTCGCACAGTGCTGGGCATCATCAAATCGAAAAGGTTTGCGCCCATCGGGCTTATTGTTGATGAGAAAGCAATCGTC
Organism: Polaromonas sp.; assembly: GCA_031365885.1. Classification (GTDB taxonomy): domain Bacteria; phylum Pseudomonadota; class Gammaproteobacteria; order Burkholderiales; family Burkholderiaceae_C; genus Polaromonas. The sequence continues at coordinate 17,486 of JANLYY010000111.1, forward strand.
AACGCGATGGTCGCGCTGATGGCCACTGGCGGCTCCACCAATCATCTGATTCACTGGGTGGCAGTGGCGCATTCCGCCGGCATCGTGATCGACTGGAACGATTTTTCCGATCTGTCTGACGTGGTGCCCACGCTGTCGCATGTGTACCCGAACGGCAGTGCGGATGTGAATGAGTTTCAGGCGGCGGGCGGCACCGGCTTCATCATTCGCGAGCTGCTGGACGCCGGCTTCATGCATGAAGACGTGCTGACGGTACGCGCGGGCGGCATTCGTGAATTCACCCGCGAGCCAGCCCTGTCAGGTGCAGCAGGCGAACCAATCACCTGGCACGACGCTGGCGCGTCGAAGGACGAATCCATCGTGCGCCCGGTTAAAAAACCGTTCAATGCTACTGGCGGCCTGAAACTGCTCGAAGGCAACCTGGGCCGCAGCGTGATCAAGGTCTCGTCGATTCCCGATGACCGGCATATTGTCGAAGCACCGGCCCGCGTGTTTGATTCGCAGGAAGGCCTGCACGCGGCATTCAATTCAGGCGAGCTGGACTGCGACGTGATTTGCGTTGTGCGCTGGCAGGGACCGCAGGCCAACGGCATGCCCGAGCTGCACAAGCTGACGCCGCCGCTGGCCGTGTTGCAGCGCAAAGGCTTCAGGGTGGCGCTGGTGACTGACGGTCGCATGAGTGGCGCGTCAGGCAAGGTGCCCGCCGCCATTCATGTGTCGCCCGAAGCCGCAGCCGGCGGCCCGCTGGCCAAGGTGCGCGATGGCGACATCATTCGGGTTGACGCCGTGGCCGGCACGATGGCCGCGCTGGTGCCCGAAGCCGAGTGGGCCGCAAGGCAAGTTGATGCGCTGCCGCCGCAACTGCGCGCCGGCAACCGCATCGGCATGGGTCGGGAGTTGTTTACCGGCATGCGGCGTCAGGCCTTGACGGCCGAAGAAGGAGCACTGTCTTGGCTATGAATTTCCCTGATGACGAATCGCTGGACGTCAGCCCTGGGCACAAACTGACCGCGCTGCAAGTGATGCGTGATGCGCCGGTGATTCCCGTGATCGTGCTGACCGATACCGTGCAGGCCGTGCTGCTGGCGCGCGCGCTGGTCGCGGGCGGCATTCGGATGCTCGAAGTTACTTTGCGCACGCCGCAGGCGCTGGCCTGCATCGAAGCCATTGCGCGCGATGTACCCGAAGCGGTGGTGGGGGCAGGCACGGTGCGCAGCGCCGCCGACGCGCAAGCCTGTGCCATGGCCGGTGCGCGTTTTGCTGTCAGCCCCGGCTACAGCCACGCGGTGGGTCAGGCCTGCCGCGACGCAGGCTTGCCGCTGTTGCCCGGCGTGGCAACGGGCAGCGAGATCATGGCCGCGCAGGAAGACGGCCTGGGTGAACTCAAATTTTTCCCGGCCATGCAAGCCGGCGGCCCCGCCATGCTCAAGGCCTGGGGCGGTCCGTTCGGCGATGTGAATTTTTGTCCGACCGGCGGCGTCACGGTTGAAAACGCGCCCGCTTTTCTGGCGCTGCCCAACGTGGTGTGTGTGGGCGGTTCCTGGCTGACGCCGGCCGATGCGCTGGCGCACAGCAACTGGTCGCGCATCACAGCGCTGGCGTTTCAGGCCGCGCAGCTGAAGCGACACTTTCACCCGGCTGGCGTTGAAAAATAGCCTGTGTTACCAATAGAATCAGGCTACAGCCCAATGAATACGTGCGTAAGAAGCTATTAAATTAGTAGCAAGTATCAGATAAGCGTCGGCGCGAATTTGATCGGCAACGATTTATGCATGGCGGACGTAGCCATCTTTCACCTGTACGTCAATATCCGTGCGTTGTATTCAGCAAATACAGTCTCTAAACCGGTATATTGACGCACGGTGATGCAAGAATATAAGCATCGACCATGTTCCAGCTTCAGGCAACGGATTTAAAAAACTTCAAAGGAAAAAAATCATGTTGAAACCCATCGTGAAATATTTTCTGGCATGCGCCGGTGCATTGCTGTTGTTTGCAGCGGCGCAGGCGCAAGACAGGGTGGTCTATCACATCGATAACGCCGAAGCGCAGGCCACCAAAGGCCTTCGCAACATCCGCAATCATCTTGATGTGGCACCCGACACCAAAATCGTGGTGGTTACGCACGCCGATGGTGTCGATTTTTTGATGGAGGGCGCCAAGGACAAGAAGAATGCCAGTGTCGACTACGGTGCGCTGGTCAGTGCCTTGAAGGCACGTGGCGTGCGTTTTGAAGTTTGCGAAATTACGCTGGTCAATCGCAAGCTCGGGAAAGAACTCTTCTCGATGGACGCTGAATTCACGCCATCTGGCGTCGTGCGGATCGGGCAACTGCAATCGCGTGAAAAATTCGCGTACATCAAACCATGAGAGCGGCCATTGCCAAACGCGTTTTGTCGCAAGCCGCAAAACCGGCGATCGAGTCGGACGAAGTGTTTGAGCTGGCGTCAGAGGTGTTTCGCATCATGGCGGCACCGATGCGGCTGAAGATCATCAGCAGCTTGTGCAACGGCGAAAAAAATGTCAGCCAGTTGCTGGAAGAAATCGACACGACGCAGCCCAATATGTCGCAGCACCTGAACACGCTGTACAAGGGCGGCGTGCTGGGCAAGCGGCGCGACGGTGTGCAGATTTTCTACCGCATCATCAATGACCGGGTGGTGACGCTTTGCCGGGCGGTGTGTACGCAAATCGCCATTGAGGCGGATTTGCAGTAACTGACGGGTCTGACAACCTGGTTAGCTGCCGATCAACCCGCCGCTGACTGGTCTGGCACGCGTCAAGGTGACTGGTCAGCCGGCGTTCAAGCCCGCGCCACCCGCGCCTTCAGCTCGCTGGATCAATTCAATCTTGTAGCCGTCCGGGTCGGTCACAAACGCGATCACCGTTGAGCCGCCCATGACCGGACCCGCCTCACGCGTCACGTTGCCACCCGACGCCTTGATCTTGTCGCAGGCCGCGTAGGCATCTGGCACGCCTAGCGCAATGTGGCCATAGGCGGTCCCCAGGTCATAGCTGTCGGTGCCGTGGTTGTAGGTCAGCTCGATCTCGGCATGGTCAGGGTTGTTGCCGTACCCGACAAATGCCAGGCTGTATTTGTACTGCGGGTTTTCAGACGTGCGAAGCAGCTTCATGCCGAGCACCTGGGTGTAAAAGTCGATGGAGCGCTGGAGATTGCCAACGCGGAGCATGGTGTGGAGTAGTCGCATACCGGCATTATGGGCCGCTGCTCAAAAGTTTGCACCCTCACCATCGTGACTGTCGGCGGTCGCCAAAGCGAGGCGGAAACGGGATAAATCACGCTGCGCTGCCAAAAAATTTAAACCCGGCAGACGGCGTTAAATTGGACTACTATTTTCGTGGGTCAATGACAAAAAAGGGGCGCATCATGAGCGACAACCACCACTACCAGCCACTGCCTAACGCGGCGGTTTCGGCTCAGGGCTGTTACCTGCTTGAGGCCTTCAACCCGCCGGCCGTTCATGCTGATTCCCCGGCGCTGCGGGTCATGACCGACCTGGCGCAGGTGCCGTCTGCCACCATCACCGCTGACGCGACCCTGGACGAGGCGAACCAGTCGATGCTGGTGCGGGGTGTCCGGGCCCTGTTTGTCGTCGGCGTTTCAAACGATATGCTCGGGCTGGTCACGTCAGTCGATGTGCTGGGTGAAAAGCCAGTGCTGGTCGCCCAGCGGCGTCAGTCCAGACGCAGCGACCTGCGTGTGGCTGATGTCATGGTGCCAATTGACCGGCTGGAGGCAATGAGCATCGAAGACGTGAAGCGCGCCAGTGTCGGGAACATTGTGTCCACGTTGAAACTTGGTGGCCGTGCCCATGCCATCGTCGTCGGCAAGGGTGAGAGCGGGCATCAGACCGTGCTCGGCATCTTTTCCGCGTCCCAGATTGCGCGCCAGTTGGGCGTACAAATCCAGTCGCAGGAAATCGCCAGAACGTTTGCTGAAATCGAGGCGGTAATCGCCAATATCTGAATGCTGGAAAATTGTTCAATTGCGTTGTTTAACGCGCCGCAATCACGGTTTGCACAGACTTACTGGGCGCCCAACACCAGACAGGTCGTGGTGGCATGCGCATACAGCTTGCCGTCAGGCCCGACCAGGCGGCCCTCGGCCGTAGCCAGTTGGCGGCCGCAGTGGATGACGGTGCCAATGGCGCGGAGCGGGCCGGTCTTTTGCGACGCTGCCCGCACAATGTTGATGCTCAGCTCGGCCGTGGTGTACAGCCGGCCTGCCGGCATCATGGTGTGTACTGCGCAGCCGACGGCTGAATCGAGCAGCGTGGCAAACCAGCCGCCATGTATGCCGCCCAGCGGGTTGTAGCGCTTGAGCTGCGGCGTACCCTGAAAGGTGGCGCTGCCGGATGCTACTTCAATCAGCGCGAAGTCGAACGTTTCGGCAATGTAGGGGTAGGGCAGGTCGCCATTGAGCATGGCCTGCATGATTTCCAGACCCGTCATGCCGGC
>JANLYY010000202.1:0-2410 GCA_031365885.1 Polaromonas sp.
ATAGTCATCAAACGCCAGACCAAAGTGACCCGCGTTGTTGGGCGTATAGATAGCCTGCGACATGGAGCGCAGCAGCATCGAATGAATCTGCTGCGCGTCGGGCCGGTCTTTGGTGGCCATGGCGATCTGCTGGAATTCGCCTGGCGTCGGGTCGTCGGTAATGGTCATGCCCAGGCCAAGCGCCTTCAGGTAGTTGCGCAGCATGTCTTTCTTCTCGGGCGTCGGGCCTTCGTGTACGCGGAACAGGCCGACGTGCTTGCTGCCGGCAATAAAGTCGGCCGAACACACGTTGGCTGCCAGCATGGCTTCTTCGATCAGCCGATGCGCCACGTTGCGGGTGCGCGGTACGATTTTTTCGATGCGCCCGGCCTCGTCGCAAACAATCTGCGTTTCGGTGGTTTCAAAATCAACCGCGCCGCGCACGCCGCGCTCTTTCAGCAGCGCCTGGTAGACGTCGTGCAAATCAAGCAGATGCGGCACCAGCGCCTTGCGCTGCGCGGCCTCAGGCCCACGCGTGTTGGCCAGAATGGCAGCCACTTCGGTATAGGTAAACCGCGCCTGGCTGAACATCACCGCCGGGTAGAACTGGTAGGCATGCACCTCGCCCTTGGCATTGACCAGCATGTCGCAAATCATGCACAGGCGCTCAACATTCGGGTTCAGCGAGCACAGTCCGTTTGACAGCTTTTCAGGCAGCATCGGAATGACGCGGCGCGGAAAATACACGCTGGTGGCGCGGTCGTAAGCGTCAACGTCGATGGCGCTGCCGGTTTCCACGTAGTGGCTCACGTCGGCAATGGCGACGAGCAAGCGCCAGCCCTTGCCGCGCCCGACTTTGGCCGGCTCGCAATACACCGCATCGTCAAAATCGCGGGCATCTTCGCCGTCGATGGTGACCAGCGCGATATCGGTCAGGTCAATGCGGTGCTTTTTGTCGGCGGGCCGCACGGCATCCGGCAAGGTACGCGCCAGCGCCATCGCTTCGTCGCTGAACTCATGCGGTACGCCATATTTGCGCACGGCAATTTCAATTTCCATGCCGGGGTCGTCGATTTCACCGAGCACTTCCCGAACGCGCCCGACCGGCTGGCCAAAAAGCGCCGGCGGCTCGGTGAGCTGCACCACGACCACCTGGCCGGGCTTGGCGGTGCCAGTAGCGCCTTTCGGAATCAGCACATCCTGGCCGTATCGCTTGTCTTCAGGCGCGACCAGCCAGACGCCGCTTTCCTGCAGCAGACGGCCGATGATGGGGTTCGATGAGCGTTCGAGGATTTCGGTAACGCGGCCCTCAGGCCGGTTTTTCCGGTCGTGTCGCACGATGCGCGCTTTGACGCGGTCTTTGTGCAGCACAGCGCGCATCTCATTGGGGGGCAGATAAATGTCAGGCTCGCCGTCGTCACGCTGGACGAATCCGTGGCCATCTCGATGGCCTGATACGGTGCCTTCAAATTCTGCGAGGAGTCCGGCAGAAGCGCCGGAGGTGGGGTTGCTAGTTTTGATAAAAGTCTCTGTTGTTAAATGTATTGGGGAGGTTGGCGAGCCAGCTCGATCGCAGCTGCGATGCAGGTCATCGCCGATGAATATTTCGAGATCTCGGCCCCAGAAAATCGTTGATGTAATGTTACACTGCTAGTTGTGCCCGGGTGGCGGAATTGGTAGACGCGCACGGTTCAGGTCCGTGTATCGCAAGATGTGGAGATTCGAGTTCTCTCCCGGGCACCATAGTCAATAAGATCGTCAGGATCATTACAAAAAGCCACTGTTTTCACAGTGGCTTTTTTGTTGCCTGCAGACAGCGCAGCTTCAGATCGGTAAAGCAATCAGGTCGTGTCCCTGCGTGCCCACAATGCGGGCGCGCGTGAACTCACCGACTTTCAGCGTCTTGCTGATCTTCTCGGGCGGCAGCAGCTTCACGACACCATCAATCTCGGGCGCGTCGGCATAAGACCGGCCCATGCCGCCTTTACGTCCCAGCGCCGGCGCGGAATCCACCAGCACCTGCATCGTGGCGCCCACCCGCTTTTGCAATTTCTGGCTGGAGACGGTCTCAGCGACTTCCATGAAGCGGGCGCGGCGTTCTTCACGCAATTCGATCGGTAGCATGCCGGGAATGTCGTTCGCAGTGGCGCCGGCCACCGCGCTGTAGGCAAAGCAGCCGGCGCGGTCGATATGGGCCTCGCGCATGAAGCCGAGCAGATGTTCGAACTCCGCTTCGGTCTCGCCCGGAAAACCGGCAATGAAGGTACTTCGAATGACGATCTCCGGGCAAATCTCGCGCCAGCGCGCAATCCGTTCCAGATTTTTTTCGCCGCTGGCTGGACGCTTCATGCGTTTTAGTACGTCCGGGTGGCTGTGCTGCAAAGGCACATCCAGATAAGGGAGTACCTTGCCGGTTGCCATCAGAGGCAAA
>JANLYY010000113.1:0-22209 GCA_031365885.1 Polaromonas sp.
CCTCGCCGGCGGCGCGCCATTCCAGCGCCTACACCGCACCGGTGCCGTTGTGTTCCACCGCCAACAGCACGGCATCGATCAAGGTGCTCAGTGGTGCAGCGGCCGGCCGCGAAGTGGCTCTGGTCAAAGTCGTCACCACCATCGGCAAGCCCGGCTTGGCCGTTGCTGCCATCACCAAACGGCCGAACGGCTTTGTCGTGGTGCATGTCGAAGGAAGCAGCCAGCCAACGTTGAACGGCGCCTCCATCGGCACCGAGCCCGTCTTGCTGACGCACGGCGATGTGCTTGAGCTGGCCGGCACCAAAATGCAGTTTGTTCAACAGTGACTGCTGGCGCGCGGTACTGACCGGCATTAGGTAGCGTGGTGTTGCGCGCCAGCATTGCGTGGGCCGGGTTCGGCCAGCCGCAACACTGCAGCTTCATCCTGCTAGCGTCACCGTGAATTTTTGTACCCGTTACAGCGTCCGGTCATGAGCGTTTTCACAGGCCACTGGGCGCGTATTGTCGTCACACTGATTCCGCTGCTATTTGCGTTACTGCATGCCGGTGGCGTGCTGCGCATGGGGGTGCTGCAGCGGCTTGACGACATCATCTACGACGCGCGACTTCGCGCCACCATGCCCGGCACGCTGGACGAACGTATCGTGATCGTGGACGTTGATGAGCAAAGCCTGGCCGAAGTCGGCCGCTGGCCCTGGAGCCGCAACCGTCTGGCTTCGCTGATGGACGAATTGCTGCTTCGCCAGCAGGTCGCGCTGATCGGTTTTGACGTGGTGTTTGGTGAGGCTGACGAAAGCTCCGGGGTCACACAACTTCGCCAACTGGCTGCAGGCGCCCTGAAAGACCAGCCCGGTTTTATCGCCAGGCTGGCGCAACTCGAGCCCCGGCTTGACTACGACGCCGCATTTGCCCGCTCGATGGAAAACCGCCCGGTTGTGCTGGGCTACTACTTCACCAGCGACCGAGACGGCCGCGTCAACGGCGTGTTGCCTGCGCCCGTCCTGCAACGCGAAAGCCTGCACGGGCGCCCGGTTCAATTTTTAAGCTGGAACGGCTACGGCGCCAACATTGCGGTGCTGGCTCGGGCCGCGCCGCGAGCCGGGTTTTTTAATTCCATTACCGATACCGATGGCGTGGTGCGCTCGATGCCGCTGGTGGCCGAATCGGGCGGGCAATATTACGAGTCGCTGGCGCTGGCAATGCTCCGCATGCGCGTGGGCTCGCCCCAGGTTGAGCCTGGTTTTCCAGCAGCCAGCGTGCTGGGCGACGGCGATTACCAGCGCCTCGAAAGCATTTTGCTCACCAGCGGCAGCAAAACCTTGTCCATTCCTGTCGATGAGCGAGTGGCCACGCTGGTGCCCTATCGCGGCGCTGGTGGCCCGCATGGCGGCTCGTTCCGCTACATTCCGGCCGCTGATCTTCTCAAAGGTCGTCTGCCCGCTGCCGCGCTGAAGGAAAAGATCGTGCTGATCGGCACCACCGCGCCGGGCCTGCTGGATTTGCGGGTCACGCCGGTCGAGGAAACCTACCCTGGCGTGGAAACCCATGCCAATGTGCTTTCAGGCTTGCTCGACGGCCGCGTGATGGTCAAACCAGACTACGCGCGCGGCTTCGAAATTGTGATGCTGCTTGTGGCGGGCTTGCTGCTGGCCTTTGCCCTGCCGCTGCTTTCTGCACCACGCGCCGTGGCGGCCAGCCTGACAGTCGCTTCAGGGCTCATCGGCATCAACTTATGGCTGTATCTCGGCTACGGCCTGGTCCTGCCGCTGGCCAGTGCGCTGATCATGGCCCTGACCGCTTTCGCCCTGAACATGAGCTACGGATACCTCGTCGAAAGCCGGTCCAGACGAGAGCTGGCAAACCTGTTCAAGACTTACGTGCCGCCAGAGCTGGTACGCGAGATGTACCGTGACCCCAAGCGTTACACGATGCAAGCCGCCAGCAAAGAGCTGACGGTGATGTTCTGCGACATTCGCGGCTTCACCAGTCTGTCCGAATCGATGGAGCCGACTCAATTGCAGGCCCTGCTCAACGGTGTTTTCAGTCAGCTGACTGCTGTCATTCGCGCCAATCGCGGCACCGTGGACAAATACATAGGCGACTGCGTGATGGCTTTTTGGGGCGCCCCAGTGCATGACGCTGACCATGCCCGGCTGGCCGTCAAGGCCGGGCTTGAAATGCTGCAAGCGGTTGACGAGATCAACGCCCGGCATCGGACCAGCGGGCTGGCCGAGATCGGCATCGGCATCGGCATCAACACCGGGCTGATGTGCGTTGGCGACATGGGCTCGGACGTCCGGCGCAGCTACACCGTCATCGGCGACGCGGTCAATCTGGCGTCGCGCATTGAAGGTTTGTGCAAAACCTACGGCGTCAACATCGTCGTGAGCGACAACACCCGCGCCCAGACCAGCGGCTTCGAATGGCAGGAACTCGACAAGGTTTGCGTCAAGGGTCGGCAGCAGGCCATTGCCATCTTTTCTCCCCTGCAGCCGATTGGCCGATTGGCATCTGCCATTGGGGAGCAGGAAAAGTGGAAGTTAGCCTTAAAAGCTTACAGGGCGCAAGACTGGGACACTTGCGACCAGCTGCTGCTTGATTTACTACGCAAAAGCGGGGAAAAGTACCTTTACTCCCTGTACGCCGAGCGGGTAGCCTCTAGGCAACGCTTGCCTTTCGACCCTCAATGGGACGGAACAACCAGTTTTGACAGCAAGTAAATCATTTAGTAAACAACACACAGGGCCACCGGAAACCCATGAAAGTTCGCGTATTGGGTTGCTCCGGCGCCATCGGCAAAGACTGCCGCACCACTTCATTTTTAATCGACGACAACCTGCTGGTTGACGCCGGCACCGGCGTCGGCGACCTCACGCTGCAGGAAATGCGCAACATCGACCATGTGCTGCTGACGCATTCGCACCTGGATCATGTCGTATCCTTGCCGCTGATGGTCGATGCCGTCGCCTCCGGGCGCAGCAAACCGCTGCAGGTACACGCGCTGCAGGCCACTATCGACGCGCTGAAGGCACACATCTTCAACAACACCATCTGGCCCGATTTCTCGAAAATCCCGTCGCTGGCCGCGCCCTTTATTAGCTACCACCCACTGGAACTCGGCGACACCCTGGCGCTGGCCGACAAACACATCGAAGTGTTGCCCGCCGTACACACCGTGCCTGCTGCAGGTTATGCCATCTCCAGCAGCAAACTGAACGCAGACAGCTCAGGCGGCAACGCTGCGTGGGTATTTACCGGCGACACCGAGCAAAACCCGGCGCTGTGGGCCCGCATTAATCAGCTCAAGGTCGCCATGCTGGTGATAGAAACCGCTTTCAGCAACCGCGAAAGCGACCTCGCCAGGCGCAGCCTGCACCTGTCGCCGCAGTCACTCGCCAGCGAACTCGACTGCATCGCCCCCGGCTCCAGCTACCCGATCTACATCACCCACACCAAACCCGCTGAAACCGAACTCATCATGGCCGAGATTGACCGTTTCGAGCAGGCCGGTTCGACGGGCGACAAGGCGGCGCATGACATTCGGTGGCTGCGGGCCGGGCAGGAGTTTGAGATTTAAGTGCCCCGCAAGACCGACAAAAATGTCAACTCCCGGCATTGAGTTGTCAAAATAAGTAACACAAGCTAGGGTACACCCCCGGTTTAAGGCACTAAATCACAGGCTAAGCGGCTCAAACGGGTTGGCATACAACCTGCAAATACTCCTCCGTCAGTTTTCTTTTTTTTCCAAATCAAGGAGTTTTCAATGAAGCGTTCCATGCAAAAAGTGCAACAGGGTTTCACCCTGATCGAGTTGATGATCGTTGTGGCGATTATTGGTATTTTGGCTGCTGTGGCACTGCCTGCTTATCAGGATTACACGGTTCGTGCCCGCGTAACTGAAGGATTGGTATTGTCTGCATCTGCCAAACTGGCCGTGACGGAAAATGCAGCGAATGGCAAACCTTTCGCTTCGGGCTGGACTGCACCTAGCGGAATGAAGAACGTCAAAAGCCTCGCCATTGATTCCACTACGGGAAAAGTTACTGTCGCGTATCTGGCTAATTCTGGCGGTGACGGCAAGACGATTTTTATTACTCCAACCTCGAGCGGTTCAGCACTGGCTGGCGATGCGTCAGGTTCAACCGTCCCTGCGGGTGGTTCCGTCAATTGGGATTGCACACTTGGCGACCTGGATGTTAAATATCGCCCCGCACAGTGCCGTCCGTAATTCGCGGCAACTAGTTTTCTAGGCTCTGCTCGAACCCTTCTGCGTCAAAGCAGAAGGGTTTTTTGTTGTTCATTTTTTCAAGGTACTCTGTACATGTCTCGCCAAAACCGGATTGCCTGCCTGTTCTTTTTGCTGCTTGCACCGGGCTTCCTGACAACCGTCTACACGCGGGCATACAACGCACTGCATCTCGAAATGTTCGCCTTTTTGGGCTGGGGAGTCCTGGCAATTTTGTGCGGGTGGAGACTACTCAAAGCAAAATCGGGTCGAACGCAACCGTCGTCAACCGCGTTTGCAGGGTTGCTTTTTGGCATGCCTGCCATCGTTATTCTGTTGCAGCAAGCTTTCGGTACCACCGTTCCTTATTTTGGAATGGTCGCAATCGCCACGTATTACTTGTTGGTAAGCGCCTGCATATTTCTGCTAGGCTCATTTGCGGCGGCATGGTTTCGTAACTTGCCGGCATCTAGCAGTGCAGGCACGGAAATAATTAATAGTTCGCTGAAAGTATTTGTCGGTTTGGCAGCTACAAGCGCACTTGTTGGGATTGCGCAATACCTTCAACTACCAATTTCAGACAAGTTTGTGTCGCAAGTTACTCAAATTGGTGTGTCCTATGGCAACCTCAGGCAGCCTAATCTATTCGCGCTTCTGTGCGTTCTGGGCCTGATATCTCTCATCGCGTTACACTCCGCCGCCCATACCATTCAAAAGCGCTCAGTTGGGCTCACTGCGCTACTATCTTTAACGCTTCTACTGGGCGTGGTACTCAGCACTTCACGTGCCGGTGCGGTATTGATCGGGATAATTTTTTTGTGGGGCCTTGCGGAGTTGTGGTGCTCTGGCAAATCCAGCTGGACGGCTCTGCTGGCACTTCCGCTCTACCTTTTATTGCGGTACATCGTCGTGCAGCTAGACCTCGAAGGCATCCTCCCCTTTTATGGGGCCCAAAAGCAGGGATTGATTAACACAGCACTTGAAGGAGATTACTGGCGCCAGATCATATGGTCAAAAAGTTGGGCGCTGATTCAAACCCATCCACTATGGGGTGTCGGTTTTGGAAACCTCGCCTACGCAATGTTTACAGAAACGCTTCCAGTGCCAATGGCAGCTGTTACTGAACATGCCCACAACATCTTTTTGCAACTGGCAGCGGAATTGGGTCTACCGGTCGCAGCCGTGTGGACATTGGCTTTGGGCGCTTTGATTGCTCGATCCAGCCGTGCCCTGAAGACCTTTGAAGGACGTGCGGTCGCGGTGTTTTTGATCGCCATACTGATTCACAGTTTGCTGGAATATCCGCTGTGGTACGCCTATTTCCTGCTTCCATTTGCATTTACTCTCGGCGTTTTTGCCCAACTCGGTGAAGTAGCGCCTTCGGAATATGAGGATCCCAAGCGTTCCGCGTCGTCTGCAAAGCCGCTTCTGTTTGGTGGCGTTATTACCGTTGCCCTGGCGCTATTCGGGCTTTGGGATTATGCCAAAGTAAGTCCAAACTACGAGGTCAACTCGGCGGTGCCGTTGCATGACCGCGTTATCCACAGTTATAAATCAGCGCTTTTTCTCAATCTAGCCGATTACTCGGCGCTCAATTTGACGGGGATTGCACCTGCAACGGCGGCTGTACAGCTTCGGCTTGCATCCCGCGTTTTATACTTTCGCTCTGATCCGCAGGTGGCAGCCGCACATGCCGCGGCCGCTTCGCTTGCCGGCCAAATGACGCTGGCTAAAGCATCTGCTTATCGCCTCTGGTTGAAGGATAAAGACGCAGCGGAAAAACTTCGTTTGGCACTTGCGGTTAGCGAACTTCCACCAGCACTTGAGCTTGCCGCATTTCTGGCTAAACCAGTTTACGTTCCCTGGCCCTGAAATGTAAACTGGCGCCCAAATCGGCTTCACGCCGAATGTTAGTTGCAAGTAGCTGGGTAAGCTGAACGCTTTGCAGGCACGAGCAATAGCACTCTGACCTCTTAGTTTGCACGTTTTCTAGTTTTGCAGTAATGAACTTTAAAAATAGACTATTCGCAGCAGCCGCACATGTAAGCATCAGCCTTGTTATCGCCGCGTTTGCGTGGCTGCTTGTATCCAGTTTTTGGTACCCCTTTCCTTTTATCGAAATTTCTGGGGGACGACAACTTTTTGTGTTGCTCGTCACAGTCGACATCGTGTTGGGCTCAATGCTCACTTTTTCAGTCTTTAGCGCTGGTAAGCTTCGTCATGTGTTGATTCGCGACTTGATGGTTATTGGTGCGTTACAGCTTACCGCACTGGGCTACGGACTTTGGACTATGTATATTGCACGGCCAGTCTTTCTAGTCCATGAGGTGGATCGCTTTAAGGTCATTATTGCTGCAGATTTGGATGAGGCGGATTTACGCGAAGCCCCACCGCCCTTTCGGCAGTTGCCAATGTCAGGTGTTCAGACAATAGGAATTCGAAAGGCGCGTGACAGTGCCGACCAGCTCCTTTCCCTGGATCTCGAACTTGCAGGAAAAGAGCTGTCATTGCAAACCGGATGGTGGCAGCCACTCAGCGAGGACAACCACATTTCAATGCGACAGCACGCGAAACCAATACAGCTGCTTAGGAAGAAGGCCGTTGATGGCGATAAAGAAATTGACCAGATTTTGCGCGCTGCGAATATAAGCGACGATGAGGCTATTGCACTGCCTCTTTTAAGCCGCATGGCCAGTTGGTCGGTCGTGCTTGACAAACGGGACCTGAAGATCATCGGTTATTTGCGTGTGGATTTATTTTAACCAATCGGGAACGGAGCTATTAGGAGCTATTGGAGCCAGATTCCCATTCTCTTAAAACAATTCAATTTGACGAGAATCGGGTTTCGATTCAACGCGCTGTGACCATTGATATTCAAAAGACGGTGGTAGTTAAAACGCCTTCGCCTTGTCAGTAAGGTGTTTTTGCATTACTATACACATCATCAACAATGCTGGAAAACATCATGGCTACATTGACCGTTACCGCGCGGGGGCAAGTGACTTTTAGAAAAGACGTGCTGCAACACCTCGGCATCAAGCCAGGGGAAAAGATGGAGCTGGAGCTGCTGCCAGGTGGTCGGGGCTTGCTCAGAGCAGCCCGGCAAACCGGAACGATTGCCGGCTTCGTCGGATTGCTCGCGGGCCGGACTACAAAAATCGCCACCATTGAAGAAATCAACGCAGCGACTGCGCACGGTTGGGCTGGCAAGGAATGAAGGTCGCTGTTGATACCACTGTCCTGGTTCGTGCGGTTGTGCGTGACGATCCGGTGCAAGCGAGCGCCGCCGTAAAGGTATTGACCGATGCCGGGTTGATTGCGGTGGCAACGCCCTGCCTGTGCGAACTCGTAGGGGTGCTGCTCAGGGTCTACGACTTCCAACCATCCGATGCTGCCGCCGCGATCCGTGCATTACTTGCCGTTGCAAACGTGGAAGTGAATAGGCCCGCCGCAGAGGCCGGCCTGTCGATGCTGGATGCGGGCGGTGATTTTGCCGATGGCGTCATTGCCTACGAAGGCAACTGGCTCGGCGGCGAAACATTCGTTTCCTTCGATAAAAAAGCCGTTGCGATTCTTACGGCGCAAGGTGAGTCAGCGCGTCTTTTGTGAACGAGTGGGATAAATTGGAGTCGAAGATGCAAGCTTCCCATTTTTTTGAAACCGACAGCATCTCCTTCAGCAACCAAGTATTGCTATACAACTTATAGCTGCTTGCGCATATAAACACTGGGCGGTCTCAAGTCCAGGTGCAACGCACGGCGAGTCTATTGGATAGCGTGTGGTTGCACGTTCAGGCGCGCCTGCAGCCACCCAGCCTGCAGCAACTTGTTCCAATCATCAACGTCAGCTCCTCGCAGCGTGCCAAGCAGGTGCGTCGCTGCACTTGGCCAGCAACCATTCTTCAACGCATCAACACCGAAGCGACAATACCGGCGCGATGACGCATTTCCATTCAATCACGGCTTTTTTCCTGTTGATGCTGCCCTGGCTCAACCCGTTCGCGCCGGGGCCGTCGCCGCCGGTGCTGCCGTGGCTGGCGGCGCTGATGGCGACCGGGGGGCTGCTGGTGCTGGGCGCGGCGCGCGGCATTGCGTCGGAGCAGCCTGACGACAGCACGTTTGCGCAGCGCTGGGCTGGCCCTTTTGCCTGGGCGCTGGCGTCGGCCGGGCTGGTCAGCAGCCTGATGGGCCTGCTGCAGTATTTCGGCCTTGCAGCAGCACTGGAGCCGTGGGTGCGACAGGGCACTTTCGGCGAGGCCTTCGCCAACCTGCGCCAGCGCAACCAGTTTGCCAGCCTGACCAACATGGCGCTGGTGGCGCTCATCTGGTGGGTAATGGCCGGACGCTCGCAGCCTACAGGTGCAGGAATGGTCGCTTCCTTGAATCGGCGTGAGGCGCTGCCGCTGCTGCTGGCGGCGGCTTTGCTGGCTATCGGCAACGCGGCGTCTTCGTCGCGCACCGGCTTGCTGCAACTCGCGCTGCTGTGCGGCCTGTTCGGGCTGTGGGGCGGCTGGCGGCGGGTGACGGTGCGGCGTATCTTGCTGGTGGCCGTCATTGTCTACGGCGTGGCGACCTTTGCGCTTCCGTTGGTGGCGGGGCTGGACCCCCTGGATCGCGGCATGTTTGCGCGCCTGCGCGACGGCGCGCCGGCCTGCTCCAGCCGGTGGTTGCTGTGGTCGAACGTGCTGCACCTGATTGCGCAGAAGCCGTGGTTCGGCTGGGGCTGGAACGAGCTGGACTTTGCGCACTACAGCGTGCTGTACGGCGGGCCGCGCTTTTGCGAAATTCTGGACAACGCGCACAACCTGCCATTGCACCTGGCCGTCGAGCTGGGATTGCCGGTTGCGCTTCTGGTGTGTGGCGGTATGGCGTGGTGGGCGTGGCGCCGCAAGCCGTGGAAAGAGGCTGATGCAACGCGGCAGATGGCCTGGGGCGTGCTGGCCATCATCGGGCTGCACAGCCTGCTGGAATACCCGCTTTGGTACGGGCCGTTTCAGATGGCGGCGGGCCTGTGTGTGGCGTTGCTGTGGAGCCGCACCCAGCCACCAGCAGCTGCTATCAATGTATCAAATCGGCCTCTAGCCCCCGTAATACGTGCGCAAGCAGCTATTATTTTAATAGCCGTTGGTATCTATGCCTTGTGGGACTACCACCGCATCAGCCAGCTGTATCTGGCGCCGCAAGACCGCGATGCGGCCTATGCGGATGACACGATTGGCAAGGCGCGTCAATCCTGGTTATTTCGCAATCAGGTGCAGTTTGCCGAGCTGACCACCACGCCGCTTGAGCGCCGCACGGCGCAGTACACGTTTGATACCGCCAGCACTTTGCTGCACTACTCGCCCGAGCCGCGCATCATTGAAAAAGTGATTGAAAGCGCCGTGATGCTGGGCCGCGACGAGGAAGCCATGGCGCATTTGGCGCGCTACCGGGCGGCCTTTCCGAAAGAGCATGCGGCTTGGGCGCGCGGCAATGCGCGCATGCCTGCGGTCATGGAAGGGCTGACTCAGTCGAAGTGACGCGTCCGTGCCGCTTCGTTTTCCGATTTTTAGGGGTTCACAAAGCTGCCTGACTTGCCACCGTGCTTTTCGCGCACGCAAACGTCGGTGATCCTCATGCCCCGGTCTACCGCCTTGCACATGTCATAAATCGTCAGCAACGCGATTTGCACCGCCGTCAGCGCTTCCATTTCCACGCCGGTCGGGCCGACGGTTTCGACCGTGGCTTCGCAGCTCACGCTGGCATTGCTTTCGTCAATCGCGAAATCGACGACCACCCGTGTGATGGCCAGTGGGTGGCACAGCGGAATCAGCTCGCTGGTTTTTTTGGCCGCCATGATGCCGGCGATGCGGGCCACGCCCAGCACATCACCCTTTTTTGCCGTGCCGCGTACCACCAGCGCCAGCGTGGCGGGCTGCATGGTGATGCGGCCTTCAGCTCTGGCGATGCGGTGCGTGGCGGCTTTGCCGGACACGTCCACCATGTGCGCCTGGCCTTGCGCGTCAAAATGCGTGAGTGCGGAGACTTCTGTCATGCTGTTACGAAACCTTTACAACGGGTTGTCATCATAAGAGCATGCCCCTGTCACTGACTACCGAGGTAAGCGCCTTTGTTTGAATTGATTCGTTCGAAACTCCCATTCCCCGCACGATCCCCCGCGCGATCAGAATTTCCACGCAAGGCCAGTGCTCGGGCGATAGCGCTGGCGATGGCCGTTCTACTGGCGTCAAGCAACTTTTCGCACGCGCAAGTGCAGCCATCTTCTTCCGTTGGCCCGTCAGCCTCGCTGCCCTCGCTGGGCGACAACTCCGAACTCGCCGCTGCTGCCGAGCGCCGCCTCGGCGACCGCATTGCCGCCAGCATTTACCGTGACCCGGATCTGGTCGATGACCCGATCCTCAATGACTACATCGACGGCATCTGGCAATCCCTGCGTGCCGCCGCACGCGCACGCGGCGAACTCGGCCCCGAACTGGACGAGCGTTTTGCTTGGGAGGTTTTTCTGGTGCGGGACCGCAGCGTCAACGCCTTTGCGCTGCCGGGCGGCTATTTTGGCGTCCACCTTGGCCTGATCGGCAGCGTCAGCAGCGTGGACGAACTGGCGGCGGTGCTGGCGCACGAACTCAGCCATGTCACGCAGCGGCATATCTCGCGCCTGATGACGCAGCAAAAACAGCAGGCGCCATGGGTCATTGCCGCGATGATTCTGGGCGCCATGGCCGCCAGCAAAAACGCCAACGTCGGCAGTGCCGCCATCGTCGGCGGCCAGGCGCTGGCGGTGCAAGGCCAGCTTAACTTTTCACGCGACATGGAGCGTGAGGCCGACCGCGTTGGCTTCAGCGTGCTGCAGGGCGCCGGGTATGAGATTCGCGGCATGGCGAGCATGTTTGAAAAGCTGCAGCAGGCGTCACGCCTCAATGACAGCGGCGGCTTTCCTTACCTGCGCTCGCATCCGCTGACTAGCGAGCGCATTGCCGAGGCGCAGTCACGCATGCAGCTCAACGCCAAAGAACCGGTAAAAGCGGACGCGGCTGGCAACGCCAGTGCGGCAGCTGCACCCGTGCTGCACGCCATGATGGCTGCGCGCGCGCGCATTCTGGCGGCGCCCGGCGTTGACATGCTGCGCCCGATGGTGGCCGAGGGCGAGCGACGGGCTGCAACGCCAGCCGCAGCCGCAGCCAATAGTCGTGACGCAGGCGCCTTGTACGGCGGCGCCTTCGCAGCCGCGCAGCTGCGTGATTTCGCTACAGCACGCAGCTTGCTGGGCAAACTCAAACCATTGGCCGCGGCCAACGAGCGCGCCGCCAACGCGGTCAATCTGCTGTCTGTCGACATTGATCTGATCAGCGGCAGCGTTCCTGCGTCGGCCGCATCGTTCGACATCTCGGCCACCACGACACGCGCGGATGTGCTGATGCAGTCCCGCTCTTTATTGGCGGCGAAGCGGGCGGCTGAGGTGTCGAGCCGGCTGCAGACCTGGGTGTCAGTGCATCCGAAAGATGCAGCCGCCTGGCAACTGCTGGCCACCGCTTATGGCAACCAGGGCCAGAACGTGCGGGCGATTCGCGCTGATGCCGAAAGCCGCGCCGCGCAGCTTGACTACGGCGCGGCGGTTGACCGGCTGAAGGCCGCGCAAACCATGATTCGCAGCAACCCCGCCAGCGCCGACCATGTCGAGAACTCCATCATCGACACGCGCACGCGCCAGCTGGAGCTAGTGCTTAAAGAGCAGGCGCTCCAGGACAAAATCGATCGCAAGCTGTAGCACGGAATAAATCAGCGAGCCGACCAGCGCCGCGCCGAAACCCGTCACGCTCAAGCCGCTGACCAGACTCGCTGCGGCCCAGAACATCAGTGCGTTGATGATGAACAGAAAAAGCCCCAGCGTGACCAGTGTGACCGGCAGCGTCAGCAGCACCAGAATCGGCCGCAGCACCATATTGAGAAAGCCCAGCACGGCGGCAGCAATAAAAGGCACCAGTGAAGCTGGTCACCACCACGCCCGGGTACAGGTAAGCGACGGCCAGTAAAGCCGCCGCGCTCATAAGCCAGTTGAGTATGAGTTTCATGGGAGCAGAATACCATCGCGTTTGTGCAGTTCGTCAAGACCGGCGCTGTAATGAGCAGCAGCGCATTGAAGGGTTTCCGAGGTTCGGCCGCCGCAGGCGACACGTTAGAGTAAAGAGTGAAACTGGTTGCGTTGCAACGACGTTTTTCAAGCATCGTCCAAAACATCAGGAGCCACCGCATGAATTTCACATCTTTCTGCAAGCCGCTGGCTGTGTTCAGCTTGCTGGGCTGCCTGCTGCCGACGCTCGCGTATGCGCAGACGCAAGCACCAGCGTGGCCGACCAAGCCGGTCAAGATCGTCGTTACCTTCCCGCCGGGTGGCGCGCCCGACACGCTGGCCCGTGTGCTGGCCGACAAGTGGGGTCAAGCGCTGGGCCAGACTTTCACGGTGGACAACAAGCCCGGCGCGGGCGGCAACATCGGCGCTGACTTCGTCGCGAAAAGCGCGGGCGACGGCAGCACATTGCTGATCGCCACAGTCGGCACGCACGCCATCAACCCGGCACTCTACAGCGCCATGCCCTTTAACCACATCAAGGACTTCACGCCCGTCAGCTTTCTGGCGTCAACGCCGAACTTGCTGGTGGTTAACAACGCCGTTCCGGCCAAAAACGTCAAAGAGCTGATCGCACTCGCCGGCAAAACGCCGCTGACCTTCGGCTCGTCGGGCAGCGGCACCTCGATTCATCTGTCGGGCGAGCTTTTCAATACATTGGCCGGCGTGAAGATGCAGCACATCCCGTACAAGGGTCGCGCGCAGGCGGTGCCTGATTTATTGGGTGGCCGCATCACGATGATCTTTGACAACATGCCGTCAGCGCTGCCGCTGGTCAAGTCGGGTGATGTGCGCGCCATTGCCGTCACCAGCGCCAAACGCTCGGCCGCCGCACCCGACATTCCGACGATTGCCGAATCGGGCTTGCCGGGTTTTGAAGCCAGCTCGTGGTTTGCGCTGATGGCGCCGGCGGGTTTGCCGAAGGAAGTGCTGGCGCGCATCAACGCAGAAACTGTAAGGGTACTGAGTCTGCCCGACGTCCGCGAAAAACTCACCCAGCTTGGGCTCGATGTGGCACCGGGCAGCCCCGAAGCGCTGGCGAGTCACATTCAAACCGAGACCGCCAAGTGGGCCAAGGTGGTGAAAGAATCTGGTGCCAGGCTGGACTGAATGCGATGAAGCCCACTTGCCAGCCCGCTGAGGGCGAGCCGCAGCAAGCATCGCTGGTCTTCTCTGCCAAAGGAGGCACGACGCGTGGCTGAACCCGACCGCCCTGCGTCTGAACGCGATTTGCGTGTGCTTGCGGTGGAGCAGGAGGTCAATGCCCTGTGCCTGCGGCATGGCGAGGCCGCGCGGTATCCGCTTGCGTCTGGGGACGATGCAACGCGGTCCAGTCAGGCGATGGTCATGCATCAGGCAGAGATGCATAGCGCGGAGATGCTCGCGAACGATGCCAGTCACCGCATGCTTTTTGACGCCATGGACGAGGGCTTTTGCATCATTGAGAAGCTCGAAAGCAAGGCCGGCCTGCCAATTGATTTTCGCTACGTCGAGGCCAACCCCGCATTCGTGGCGCATTGCGGCGCAATCGGTGCGGGCAGCGTGATCGGTAGAACCATCCGCCAACTGTTCCCCGGCATTTCCGAAGACCGGTTGCTGGTCTACGACAAGGTCCTCAGCACCGGCGAGTCGATCCGGTTTGAACGCAAGCTGGCACCCAATGGACGCATGCTGGAACTCTATGTCTTCCGGGTGGAAGCTGAAACCCGGCGTAGGCTGGGGATCATCGTCAAAGACGTGACCGAGCGCGCGCAGGTCTTGAAAACGCTGAGACGCAGCGAAAGCGAGCTGCGCGATTTTGTTGAAAACGCCTCTCTCGGACTTCAATGGATCGGACCGGACGGCACCGTGCTCTGGGCGAATCAAACCGAAAGCGAGCTTCTCGGCTACACGCGCGACGAATACGTGGGCCGGCATGTTGCAGGCCTGTATGTTGACCAGCCCGTCATTGAAGACATTCTTGCCCGGCTCAAAGGCGGCGAAACCCTGCTCGACTACGCCGCGCGCCTGCGTCACAAAGACGGCTCGGTCCGTCATGTCCTGATCAATTCCAATGTGCTGGTCGAGGACGGACAGTTCATCCACACCCGCTGTTTCACACGCGACGTCACCGACCACAAGCGAGCGCAAGACACCTTGCAGCAGAGCGAAGCATTCAGTCGCAGCATCATTCAAAGCAGCCCTGACTGTATCAAGGTTCTGGACCTGCAGGGCAATTTGCTGTCCCTGCTGAGCGGGCAGAAATTGCTCGGCATTGAAGACATCCATCCCTTGTTGAACAAGCCGTGGATTGACTTCTGGGCGGGCGGCGATCAGTCGGCGGCGCAACTTGCAATTGATGCGGCGGCGGCGGGCGGCAAAGGAAGTTTTGTCGGTTTTTTCCGCACGCCGCGAGGCGAGGCGCAATGGTGGGACGTGGCGATTTCGCCGATTTTTGATCTGCAGGGCCAACCCAGTCAACTGCTCGCGGTCTCGCGCGAAGTGACCCAGCGTCGGCGGGCAGAACTGAATTTTGAGTTTCTGGCCTCGGTCAGCCGGGATCTGGTGCATTGGAACAACGTGGACCAGATGATGCGGGCGGTCGGCGCAAAAGTGGGCGCGCATCTTGAGCTGTCGCTCTGCGCATTTGTCGATATTGACGAAACGGCCGAGCGCGTGGGGATCAACCATGACTGGCATCGCGACGATGTGCCGGGCCTGGTCGGCGTTCATCGCCTGGGCGACTTCGTCGGGGAGAGCTTCATACAGACGTCGCGGGCGGGCGAAGCCATTGTGGTGAGCGACGTCGCAACAGACCCGCGCACCGACCCCGACCAATTCGCAGCACTGAAAATCGCCTCCTTCATCTGCATGCCGTTGATCCGGGACGGGCAATGGCGCTTTGCGCTGTGCCTGTACAAATCCGGCGCCCACGACTGGCGGGAAGACGAAATTGCACTGACGCGCGAACTGACCACGCGCATCTGGACGCGACTCGAACGCCTGCGGGCCGAGGCAGCGCTGCGCCAGAGTGAAGAGCGCTACCGCGCGCTGGTGATGGCGAGTTCGGATGTCATCTATCGCATGAGTCCAGACTGGCGCGAGATGCGTCAACTCCATGGCCAGAACTTCCTCGCCGACACTACAGCGCCCAACGATAACTGGCTGCAGGAATACATTCACCCGGATGATCAGCCGCGCGTGCTCGCGGTTATCGATGAAGCGATCCGGACCAAGAGCCTTTTCGAGATGGAACACCAGGTCGTGACCGTGGACGGCAGCCTGGGCTGGACCTTTTCGCATGCGATTCCCTTGCTTGATGCGCAGGGGGAAATCGTCGAGTGGTTCGGCACCGCGAGCGATGTGACCCAGCAAAAGCAGGCCGAGCAGGCTTTGCATGAATCGGAGGAGCGCTACCGAAATCTGTTTAATTCGATGGACGAAGGCTATTGCATTATTGAAATGATTTTCGATGTCAACGACAAGCCGGTCGATTACCGCTACCTGGAAATAAACCCGTCTTTTGAGGCCCTCACCGGCATGCACGGCGCGTTGGGAAAACGGATACTCGAATTTTTCCCCGACATTGAAAAACACTGGTTAGAAACTTACGGCAAAGTTGCGCTGACGGGCGAGGCGATTCGGGTTGCCGACGAAGTGAAACCGATGAACCGCTGGTTCGACCTCTATGCCGTTCGATTCGGAGGAGCCGGGAGCCGAAAAGTTGCCATCTTTTTCAACAACATCACCGAACAAAAAAAAACCGAACAAGCTTTGCGCAAAAGCGAAGAACGTTTTCGCGCATTGTTCGATTGGGGGCCGATTGCCATGTACTCGTGCGACAGCAGCGGCGTTATCCGGGAATACAACCAGGGTGCGGTCAAATTATGGGGACGCGAACCGCTGCCTGGGGATACCGATGAGCAATTTCGCGGCTCGTTCAAGACTTATTTGCCCGACGGTACGTTTGTGCCTCACGCGCAAACGGCGATGTCAAAAATTCTGAGGAACGAAGCACCGGCAATGCATGACGTGGAAGTGGTTGTCGAGCGGCCCGATGGCTCGCGCATCACCCTCGTCGTCAATGTCGTTCCACTGAAAAATGACCAGGGGCAGGTTACTGGCGTCATCGCCTGCTTTTATGACGTCACCGAACGCAGCGTGCTGCAGCGCAAGACGCTCGAGCAGGCCGAGGCGCTGGTCGATCTGGACCGGCGCAAAGACGAGTTTCTGGCCATGCTCAGCCACGAGTTGCGCAACCCGCTGTCGGCCATCCTGAATGCTGTCCACCTGCTGCGGCTGCAAAAGAGCGAAGACGCGCTGCAAAAGCAGGCCCGCAGCATCATCGAGCGTCAGGTCGGGCAACTCAAACATCTGGTCGATGACCTGCTGGAAGTCTCACGCATCAGCAGCGGCCGGGTGCAGCTTCGGCAGCAGCAGATCGTGCTCGGCGACATCGCCCGGCGCGCGGTGGAAACGGCGCAGCCGCTGATCGCGCAGCACCGGCACGCCCTCACGGTGTCGCTGTCGCCTGAGCCGATCTGCCTGCAGGCTGACGCCGCCCGGCTGGAACAGGTGCTGGTCAACTTGCTGACCAACGCCGCGAAATACACCGAAGACGGGGGACGCATCGCACTGACTATCGGGCGTGAAGGCGACACCGCCGTGCTGCGGGTGCGCGACAGCGGCATTGGCATTGCGCCTGAGCTGTTGCCGCATATTTTCGATTTGTTCACACAGGCCGACCGTTCGCTGGACCGCTCGCAGGGCGGTCTGGGTATCGGCCTGTGCCTGGTGCAACGGCTGGTGGAGCTTCACGGCGGAAGCGTAGTGGTCACCAGCGTTTTGGGCCAGGGCAGCGAGTTCGTCGTGCGCCTGCCGGTGGCGGTGGTGGGTTCAATTCCCGTGGCCGCGCCGCTGCCCGTTGCGCCGCTGCAGCCGCGCGAAAAATCCTGTCGGGTGCTGGTCGTCGATGACAACGCCGATGCGGCACAAACCGTGGCTCTGCTGCTGGACATGTCGGGGCACCAGTGCCGCATGGCGCACGATGGTCCGGGCGGGCTGGAAGCGGCGCTGGCCTGGCAACCCGATGCGGTGCTGCTGGACATCGGCCTGCCAGGGCTGAACGGTTATGAGGTGGCCAGGCTGATCCGCCAGCAGCCGCTACTCAAAAATGTGGTGCTGGTCGCCCTGACGGGGTATGGGCTGGAGGCCGACCGGCAGCGCTCGCGGGAAGCCGGCTTTGATCACCACCTGGTGAAGCCGGCCGACTTCGACGAGATAGAAAAAATTCTGGCCCGCCTGAGCCAAAGCGGCGCGCGGCTAGAGGTCACTACAGCGCAGACGATTTGAACGTAAAAGGCGCAGGTTTGCGCTTGCGCTCCGTTTTTTCAAACTAATTTTTTCAGGATATCCCATGAATATTGCATCGCTCAAAGAAGTCGTCAGCGCCGATGAATGGCAGCTGCGCGTAGACCTGGCGGCCTGCTACCGGCTGGTGGCGCTTTACGGCTGGCGCGACCTGGTCTTCACCCACATCACGGCACGCGTGCCGGGGCCAGAGCACCACTTTCTGATCAACCCCTACGGGCTGATGTTTGACGAGATCACCGCCTCGTCACTGGTGAAAATTGACAGCCAGTGCAACAAGATCATCGACTCACCGTTCCCCGTGAATCCGGCGGGCTTCGTGATTCACAGCGCGGTGCATGAAGCGCGTGACGACATCAGCTGCGTGCTGCACACCCACACGCGCGCCGGTGTGGCCGTGAGTGCGCAAAAGTGCGGCATTTTGCCGATCAGCCAGCAGTCAACCTTCATTCTGGCCTCGCTGGGCTACCACGACTACGAAGGCGTGGCCTTTCGCGCTGACGAAAAACCGCGCCTGCAAAAAAGCCTCAGCAAGGCCACGCATCTGGTTCTGCGCAACCACGGTCTGTTGACGGTCGGCAAGACGATTGCCGATGCGTTTTTGAACATGTACCGGTTTGAAAGCACCTGCCAGATCCAGACCACTGCGCAGGCAGGCGGCGAGTTGATCCATTACGACGCGCAGATTTACCAGGGCACTGACAACGCAGCGCAATACATTCGCAGCGGTGGCACCGGCGGCGGTTTTGTCTGGCCGTCACTGCTGCGCAAGCTGGACCGGCTGGACGACAGTTACCGGCAGTGAAGCGCGCGCCGCCGGCGTGCGCGCGGCCAAGCGCCTGGGGCGGAAAATCCATCAAATAAAGTATCAAATAGGTCTCTAGCCCCCGTAATACGTGCGTAAGCAGCTATATAAATCATAGCAAGTCGCGATGCGCCTGGTGTTGCTGTTTATCAGCAGCAATCGGTAGCAGGTGAACGCCTCGATTAAAAACGCCGTGCCAACTTCACCGGGTAGTCGTGCTTAGGTAGTTGTACGCAATTGAAGCGGGGCGCGTTACCGGCCATGATGAATCAGCCGCGCGTCAGCGGCTGGCAACTACTTCACGCAGGAAACAGACATGACATTCGCAGACAGCAGCAAACGTGTTTTAAAGCCCACGCTCATAGGCGCTGCGGCGCTGGCGCTGGGGGCTTGCGCGATATCACCTGCACCCGTCGCCCGAACCTGTGCCGAGCTTGGCGGCATGACCATCGCTGCAAATTCAATTGGTTTGCCAACTACCGGCGCTACCGTGACCAGCGCCGTTGTCGTCCTCGCCACAGGAACGGGCGTGGCGGCTGTTGCGGACTATTGCAAGGTGCTAGGCGACATCAACCCGGTGGACAGCAAGGCGCCAAAAATAAAGTTCCAGGTCAACCTGCCGGCCAACTGGAACCGCAAGGCGGTGATGTTTGGCGGTGGCGGCTACAACGGCGTCATTGCGACCGGCGTTGGCAATGTGCCCGCCGGCCCCGCCGACAAACCAGCGCCGTTGGCGCGCGGCTACGCCACCTTCGGCAGCGACTCCGGCCACCAGGCCAATGCCAGCGGAAGCCGCGACGGCACCTTCGGCGCCAATGACGAAGCGCTGAAAAACTTTTCGTCGGACGCAATCAAAAAAACCCGCGACGCGGCTATCGCCATCATCAAGGCGCGCTACGCCGAACCAGTGCAGAAAACCTATTTCGCCGGTGGCTCGACCGGCGGCCGCGAAGCCCTGATCGCAGTGCAAAACTGGCCCAAAGATTTTGATGGCGCCATCGTTCTGTACCCGGCCTGGAATGCCGCCAGTCTGAATCTGCAGTTCGGCCGCATCACGCGCGAACTGGCCAAGCCCGGCGCCTACCCCAGCCGCGCCAAGCGCAAACTGCTTTATGACGCATCGCTGGCCGCCTGCGACGCGCTAGATGGCGTGGTGGACGGGCTGGTGAGTAACGTCAACGCGTGCAACGCCACGTTCAATCCCGCGACCGCCATGCTCAATGGCACGGCGCTGCGCTGCGCGGGCGGCGCCGACACCGGCGACACCTGCCTGTCGGACGCGCAGATCGCCGGCTTCAACGTCACCAACACGCCGCTGGTGTTGAACTACACGCTGGCCAGCGGTGAAACCTCTTACCCCGGCTTCAACACCTGGGGCACCGACTTTGGCATGCCGGGCACCAACCCGCTGCAGCCGACGGTGCTGACGCTGTCGTTAGGCACCGAACAGCCGGCCAACCCGATGCCGCCGGTGGCCGGGGCCAGCACGCCGCCTTACGGCAGCACGTTTTGGGACCAGTGGGTGCGGTTTTTTGTCACGCGGGATGCGAGCTTCAACGCCTTGAGCGTGGACCCGCAAAACCCCGGCGTTTGGCAGGCGCGCATGGTGGCGCTAACCGGCACTCAGGATCTCAATAAAACCGACCTGTCGGCTTTCCAAGCGCGGGGCGGCAAAATTTTGATGGCGCACGGATCGCACGACGCGCTGGTCAGCACCCGCGCCACGGCGCAGTACTGGGCACGCATCCGTAGCACCATGGGTGCGGCCAGGGTCGACAGCTTTGCGCGCTACTACGAAATTCCCGGTTACGGCCATGCCGTCAGCAGCGTGTTCAATGCGTCGTGGGATTCATTGACAACGCTGGAAAACTGGGTTGAAAAGAGTACCCCACCGCCCAGCCAGGTGGTGTTCGATACAGCCGGCGTTGCGGGTCGCAGCCGCCCGCTGTGTGACTATCCGGCGTGGGCAAAGTACCAGGGCGCTGGCGACATCAACGCGGCGCTGAGCTACACCTGCACCGCACCATGAACTGACGGGGTGGTGGCCTGCAGTCACCACTTTTTAAACGGGTTGAGTCGGCCCCGGCAACAACACAAACGCCGCCGCCCCGCACACCAGCAACGCTGCCATGCTGGCAAACACGGCGGTGAACGGGTCCACCCCCCACGCCGCAGCGCTGGAGGCGACCACGCCGGTGAACCACTGCATCACGGCCACGCCGAGAAACATCGCCATCGTGAACACCGCCATCGCGCGCCCGGTCATGGCCGCCGGGTAGGCGCTGCGCACATCGGCGTACTGCAGCACCAGGTAGCCCGACAGCAAACCGATGACAACCGGCCCGACCACATCGACGAGCGTGTTGTGGATGAAAGCAAAAGTCGCAAACAGCGTGGCCGCCAGCAGCGTGAAGCCGACGATCCAGCGGCGCCTGTGCTTTGGCCCCGGGTCGAGCCGGCCAAACAGCGGCGGCCCGACCAGCGACGTGACTGACATCACCAGCGCCACATGGCCGCTCTGCACCAGCGAAAACCCGTCGCGCTGCGCCAGCAGCGGCCCCAGCCACAGACCGCGCAGTGAAATGAAAGACGCGTAACCGACGCAGGCCAGCAGCACAATGCCCAGCGTGTGCGGCATCGTCAGCAACGCGCCGAATTTGGCCAGCGCCTCGCGAATCGATTCGCGCCGACCGGTGCCTTGCCTACCCGCAGGCTCATGCACCAGCCAGAAAATCAGCAACCACGCAGCCGCCGCCATGCCGCCCAGCACCATGAAGCCGACACGCCACGACGTAGTCGAAATCAGCCAGGCCAGCGGTGTGCCCGTCAGCAGCATGCCGATGCCGCCCAGCCCGAGCGTAAGGCCCGAAATCGCCGCGAAGCGCGCGGCCGGAAAATGGCGCGCGATGAACACCGTACACACCAAAAATGCCGGCGCGCAACCGACACCAATCAAAACCTGCGCGAACAGCAATGCGTGGTAGCTGCCAGCCAGTGACGCCAGTGCCGAGCCCGCAATAGCCACTGGAAAAGCCAGCAGCACCGTGCGCCGCACGCCCTGCAGATCAATACTGATGCCCATCACCAGTTGCATCAATCCGAAGGCAAAGTGAAACGCGCCGGCAAACAGGCCAAGCTGCTGCGCGCTGAGTCCAAATTCGTCCTGCAGCGGCACCGCCATGATGGCCGCCACCGTGCGCCAGGCCTGGCTCAATATGAAGCCCGCCGTCAGCGCCAGAAGCATGACCCAGACCGGCCGGAGCGGCGCGCTGTCTTTCATGCGGGCAGGCCTATCTCAGTGATGATCTCATCGGTGATGTCAGTGGTGGTGGCCATGCTCACCATGCACATGCCGGTGCGTGATCTCTTCGTCGGTGGCTGCGCGCACTTCCAGCACTTTGACAGTAAAGCGCAGCGCCTTGCCAGCCAGCGGGTGGTTGCCGTCGAGGATCACCATATCGCCCTTGATCTTCACGACATTGAAAATATGCTGACTGCCGTCTTTGCCCCGGCCCTCCAGCTGCCCGCCCAGCTTCACGCCCGGCGGAAACTGGCTCTTCGGAATCGTCTGCAGCAGCGACTCGTCACGCACACCAAAAGCGTCGGCGGCCTGCAAGTCAAGCGTGACCTGATAGCCGGCTTCTTTGCCTTCCAATGCTTCTTCCACCTTGGGCAAAGTGTTGCCGTAGCCGCCATGCAAATAGAC
>JANLYY010000206.1:0-7650 GCA_031365885.1 Polaromonas sp.
AACAATAGCGAATCAGTAATCCAGACGCTCCGGTCTGATCTCTTGCAGGATGGTGGTGGCAATCTCTTCAATCGACTTGGTAGTGGTTGACAGCCAGCGGATACCCTCGCGCCGCATCATGGCTTCGGCCTCGTGGATTTCATGGCGGCAATTGGTCAGGCTGGCGTAGGTCGAATTGGGTCGGCGCTCATTGCGGATCTGCGTCAGCCGTTCGGGCGAAATCGTCAGGCCGAAGATTTTTTTGCGGTGCGGTTTGAGCGCGGGGGGCAACTGGCGCCGGTCAAAGTCTTCCGGAATCAGCGGATAGTTCGATGCCTTCAGGCCGTACTGCATCGCCAGATACAGCGATGTCGGCGTCTTGCCGCTGCGGCTGACGCCGACCAGAATGACGTCGGAGCGCTCCAGATCCCGGTTGCTCTGGCCATCGTCGTGTTCCAGCGAAAAATTGATCGCCTCAATGCGGTCGTTGTAGGCCTGGCTCTGGGAAGCGTCTGAAAACCGGCCCACCCGGTGGTTGGACTTGACGCCGAGTTCGCTTTCCAGCGGCGCCACGAACATGCCGAACATGTCAAGCAGCATGCCGTTGCAATGGGTCTTGATGACGCCGAGGATTTCCATGTTCACCAGCGTGGTGAAAACGATGGGCCGTTTGCCTTCGACCTCGGCCGCGTGGTTGATCTGCCGGATCGCCTGGTGCGCCTTGTCAACGCTGTCAATAAAAGGCAGCCGCACATGACGCGGTTTCAGTTCGAACTGCGCCAGAATTGCGTTGCCAAAGGTTTCTGCCGTGATGCCGGTGCCATCGGAAATAAAGAACACGGTGCGATCAGTCATGTTGGCCTACTTCGGGTCGTGGAAGCTTCGTACAAGCAGCGTAAGAAAGGGTAACGGCAGCGGGGTGGAAGTGGAAATGGCCGCCCTACAATCGTGAGAATTATCCAGCCTTCGCCGCACTTCGCCCGATGCCCCGCTTCAACCCCCAAAAACAACAACACGGTTGCACGCTGCGCCTGGCTGCGCCCACGCTGGGTTCAATGATTTTTAAACCTCCCGGAGTCTTGTCATGTCAACGCAATCTGCCTTGTTTGGAGCGACCGATCTGGTCGTACCGTTTGAAAATTTGAGAATGACGGACGTCGAGTCTGTGGGCGGAAAAAACGCCAGCCTCGGCGAAATGATCTCGCAGCTGCCGACCGGCCCCCAGGGGGTGCAGGTGCCTACCGGTTTCGCCACCACAGCCCATGCCTTCCGCGAGTTTCTGGCCTTTGACGGACTCGACAAAAAGATCAACGCGGTGCTGGATGCACTGAACACCGACGACGTGCGGGCACTGGCCGAAGCCGGCAGCAAAATCCGCGCGTTGGTTGAAGCCCAGCCTTTTCCACCCGCCTTTGAAAAAGCCGTTCGCGCAAGCTTCGCCACCTTGAGTGCCGGCAACCCTGAGGCCAGCTTTGCCGTTCGCTCGTCGGCCACCGCCGAAGACATGCCCGACGCATCGTTTGCCGGCCAGCAGGAAACCTTTTTAAATGTGGTCGGCATTGAAGACGTGCTGCACAAGATGAAGGAAGTTTTTGGCTCGCTCTACAACGACCGCGCCATCAGCTACCGCGTACACCAGGGCTACGCGCATGCTGACGTGGCGCTGTCTGCGGGCGTGCAGCGCATGGTGCGCAGCGACAAGGGCGCGGCCGGTGTGATGTTCACTATCGACACCGAAAGTGGTTTTGAAGACGTGGTGTTCATCACGTCGAGCTACGGCCTGGGTGAGACGGTCGTGCAGGGCGCGGTGAACCCAGACGAGTTTTATGTGCACAAGCCGATGCTGAAAGCCGGAAATCGTGCGGTGATCCGCCGCAATCTGGGCAGCAAGCTGCTGCAGATGGAGTTCACGACCGCAGGCGAGAAAAAATTGGGCGGCAAGCTGGTCAAGACGACCGATGTGCCGACCGAACTCCGTAACCGGTTTTCGCTGACCGATGCGGATGTGGAGCAACTGGCGCGCTACGCTGTCATCATCGAAGACCACTATGGCCGGCCGATGGATATCGAATGGGGCAAGGACGGTATCGACGGGCAGCTGTACATCCTGCAGGCACGGCCCGAAACGGTGAAAAGCCAGTCCAAGGGCAAGCCCGAGCAGCGCTACAAGCTCAAGGCAAATCAGGCAAAGGGCACGGTGCTGGCCGAAGGACGCGCGATTGGCCAGAAGATTGGCACCGGCCGGGTTCGCATCGTGCATGACATCAAGGACATGGACCAGGTGCAGCCGGGCGACGTGCTGGTCACCGATATGACCGATCCGAACTGGGAGCCGGTGATGAAGCGGGCCAGTGCCATCGTCACCAATCGCGGCGGGCGCACCTGCCATGCGGCTATCATCGCGCGCGAACTGGGCATTCCGGCGGTGGTGGGCTGCGGCGACGCGACCAGCCAGCTGAAAGACGGCATGCTGGTGACGGTGAGCTGCGCTGAAGGTGATACGGGAAATATTTACGACGGACTGCTGGAAACTGAAGTGACGGAAGTGGTGCGCGGAGAGATGCCACCCATCGACATCAAGATCACGATGAACGTCGGCAACCCGCAACTGGCGTTTGATTTCTGTCAGATCCCCAATCACGGCGTGGGCCTGGCCCGGCTGGAGTTCGTCATCAACAACAACATCGGCGTGCATCCGAAGGCGATTCTGGACTACCCAAATGTCGATGCTGACCTGAAAAAAGCGGTGGAAAGCGTGGCGCGCGGCCATGCTTCACCGCGTGCGTTTTATGTCGACAAGGTAGCCGAAGGCATCGCCACCATCGCGGCCGCTTTCTGGCCCAAGCCAGTGATTGTTCGTCTTTCAGATTTCAAGTCCAACGAATACCGCAAGCTGATCGGCGGTTCGCGCTACGAGCCGGAAGAAGAAAACCCGATGCTGGGTTTTCGCGGTGCGTCGCGCTACCTGAGCCCTGATTTTGGTGAAGCTTTTGCGATGGAATGCGAAGCGATGAAGCGCGTGCGCAATGAGATGGGCCTGGTCAACGTCGAAGTCATGGTGCCTTTCGTTCGCACGCTGGCCCAGGCAGAAAAAGTCACGAACCTGCTGGCACAGCACGGCCTCAAGCGCGGTCAGGACGGCCTGCGTATCATCATGATGTGCGAAGTGCCGAGCAATGCCGTACTGGCCGATCAGTTCCTGGAATACTTTGACGGCTTTTCGATTGGCTCCAACGATTTGACCCAGCTCACGCTTGGGCTGGACCGCGACTCGGGGCTGGAGGTTCTGGCTAGCGACTTCGACGAGCGCGATCCGGCAGTCAAGGCGTTACTGAGCCAGGCGATTCAGGCCTGCCGGCGCCAGGGAAAGTACGTCGGGATTTGTGGCCAGGGACCGAGCGACCATCCTGACTTTGCGCAGTGGCTGAAGGAAGAGGGCATCGGTTCTATCTCTTTGAACCCTGACACCGTGATTGATGCCTGGAAGCGTCTCGCCAGCTAATTTGTCGATCGTTGTTTAGCGGCGCTGTTGAAAGGGTTGAACTCGGGAAAACCCCGGGCACTGAGTTCGTGCGCGGCGGGTAATCCGCAATCTCTCCGCAGACAATGAGAATTCATGCCGCGAATTCATTTGTTGCCAGCCATGCTCATCGTTGCTACTACCTTCAAACTGCTTGCGGAAATTGCCTTGTTTGCATTGGCGGGCCAATGGATTTTGGGCCTGTTGGCGGGTGAGGGAAAAAACACCAATCCGTTTTATCGCGTGCTGCAACTGGTGGGCAAGCCGTGGATGCTGGCTGCGCGCTGGCTCTCGCCGCGTGTCGTGCTCGACCGGCATCTGCCGTTGGTGGCGGTGTTGCTTGTCGCTTCGATCTGGCTGGGGGCGACTCTCGGCAAGGTTGGCATCTGCCTGAAAATTGGTGTGGCGCTGTGCCAATGAAGATGGCCATGTGGTCATGGTTGCCCTCCCAGCTTCTGCGGATATATGCGGTGCTATTGCTGGCGATGGGTCGCAGTCATGCCGCGCTGGCTTGTTTCGACCGGCTGCTCCAGCATCGCCCGCATGACTGCCATGCGCTGGCAAGTCGGGCACACATTTACGCACAACGGGGAAGTTTTGACGCGGCCATCGACAGCCTGTGTCTGCTCACGCAAACACGGCCGCAAGCGGCTGCCGGCTGGTTTAATCTCGGCTATGCCTTGCAGCAGCACGGCGAGCAAGGCCAGGCCGGCGTCGCGTTTCGCCAGGCGTTGGCGATTGACCCGCGACTCGACCGCGCCTGGTACGGCCTGGCGCTGGTTTTGATGGATTCGCGGCAGTATCAAGAGGCCGCCTTTGCGCTAGAAAAAACTACGGCGCTGCAACCGATGAGCCCTTATGGGTGGTTCAGGCTGGCGCAGGCTCGGCAGGCTTTGGATCAGCATGACGAAGCGTTCAAAATCGCACTGCATCTGCGTCAGTTTGAACCGAAGGTGGCCGCGCAACTGGAGCGCGCGCTTGGCTTGGGTCTGTCTGTCAATCCCTGTCACCCAGGTCGCGGCGCGTCTGCCGCCATAGCCCGCGCATCCAGCCATGCTGCTTGACGACAAGCATCGCCGCTATTGGCGCAAAAACCAGACTGTCATCGCCATCCTGCTGTTGATCTGGTTCACCGTCACCTTTGGCGTCAGCTATTTCGCACGGTCTCTCAGCTTTAATTTCTTTGGCTGGCCCTTTAGTTTCTGGATGGGTGCGCAGGGCGCCTTGCTGGTCTATGGCCTGATCATCGGTTTTTATGCGTGGTACATGAACCGTCTGGACGTCGAATACGACGTGGCAGAGGAGGACTGAGCCGTGGCCAGGTTCCTTGCTTCTAAAAAGGGCGATGCTGAATCGGGTCAGCAGTTCAAGGCCGGGCTTGATCGTGTCTATCGCTTGTACACGCTGGGCTTGCTGATTTTTGTGGCAGTGCTTGCCGGGTTGGAGCGGTTGGGCCTGCCACGCTTGTGGATAGGCTTTGCATTTTTGCTGGCAACCATCGGCTTGTACGCTGGCATTGGTATCTTGAACCGTACCACCGATGCAGTCGAATACTATGTGGCCGGCCGCCGCGTGCCGGCGATTTACAACGGCATGGCAACAGGGGCAGACTGGATGTCGGCTGCCTCATTCATCGGCCTCGCGGGCACGCTTTATCTCACCGGCTACAGCGGGCTGGCCTTCATCATGGGGTGGACCGGCGGCTATTGTCTGGTGGCGCTGGTGCTGGCGCCTTATCTGCGCAAATTCGGCCAGTTCACCATCCCTGACTTTTTGGCTGAACGCTACGGCGGGCATGTGCCCCGGCTGATCGGGGTGGGCGCTGCCATCCTCTGCTCGTTCACTTATCTGGTGGCCCAGATCTACGGCGTCGGACTCATCACCTCGTATCTCACGGGCGTCGCTTTCGAGCTCGGAATTTTCCTGGGCCTGGGCGGTATTTTGGTGTGCTCCTTTCTGGGCGGCATGCGCGCTGTAACCTGGACGCAGGTGGCGCAGTACATCATCTTGGTACTGGCCTATCTCATTCCGGTCGTCTGGTTGTCTGTGAAGCAAACCGGCGTGCCAGTGCCGCAGTTGGTGTATGGTTTTCAGCTCGAAAAAGTCACAGCCAAAGAGAAAGAGCTGGCAATAGACCCCAAAGAGCTGGAGGTGCGGAGCATCTTTAGTCAGCGCTCAGCGGCGCTAGCCGAAAAAATCGAGCAGCCCGTGGTTTCACTGGCGGCCGACCGACTCGCTGCGACCCAGAAACTCGAACAGTTGAAGATTGGCAATGCATCCGTCGCTGTGGTTTCAGCAGCGGGCAGGGCGCTGGCGGCCATGCCCAAAGATGAGGCAACAGCACGTAAGGTCTGGACGGCGGCGAAATCGGCGGCGGACATCAAATCCCAACCACTCAATGGCATGCCCCCCCACGCTGCGCAGTTCGCGGGTGACCCTGAAGGCACGCCGGACGAACAGGTAATCTACGACACGTCGCGCCGCAATTTTCTCGCTCTGGTTCTCTGCCTGATGGTCGGCACGGCCGCCTTGCCGCACATTCTGGCGCGCTACTACACCGTGCCCAGCGTGCGCGAGGCACGGCAATCTGTGACCTGGTCGCTCTTCTTTATTTTCTTGTTGTATTTCACAGCACCGGCTCTGGCCGTGCTGGTGAAGTACGAAATTTTCACGGTGTTGGTCGGCACGCCATTTGACAGCCTGCCCGCCTGGGTAAGCGCCTGGAACAAGATTGACCCGGCGCTTCTCTCGGTGATTGACGTCAACAAGGACAACATCCTTCAGCTTAACGAACTGACGATTGGCGGCGACATCATTGTGTTGCTGACACCCGAACTGGCTGGTCTGCCGTATGTCATCTCAGGTCTGGTGGCCGCTGGCGGGTTGGCGGCAGCGCTGTCAACAGCGGACGGCTTGCTGCTGACGATTGCCAACGCGCTGGGACACGATGTCTATTACAAAATGATCGATCCGAACGCGTCGACCGTCAGCCGGGTCACCGTGTCCAAAATTCTGCTGTTGGTGGTGGCGCTGCTGGCCGCTTACGTCGCGGCGCAAAAACCCGCTGACATACTTTTTCTGGTGTCGGCTGCATTTTCCTTTGCCGCAGCATCGTTTTTTCCGGCGCTGAGTTTGGGCATCTTCTGGAAACGCGCCACCGGCACGGCGGCTGCACTGGGCATGGTGGCTGGTCTGAGCGTCACTTTTTACTACATGCTGACCACTCAGCCATGGCTGCGAGCGCTTTTCGGCATTACCTCGCCGATCCGCTTGTGGTGGGGAATCGAACCGATTTCTGCGGGGATTTTCGGCGTTCCTGTCGGTTTTGCGGTGATTGTGCTGGTGAGCCTCATCACTCGACCGCCAGACCAGCGAACGCTGGACCTGGTTGACTATGTCCGCTATCCGGACTTGAAGCCGCAGTAGCAGCGCACCGCACCGAGCCGCTCCAGGCAAGGCCAGCCCCCTCGGGAGGCAGAGAGTTACGCGAAGCGAACGAACGAGGGGGCCATGCTCCTGCGGTATATACTCATAGGCTTCGCCTTGCTGCACCCTTCACGACGCTGGGGCAGCTTCAATCAACCACAAGGAGAGTTTATGCGTCACTACGAGATCGTCTTGCTGATCCATCCGGATCAAAGCGAGCAAGTCCCAGCCATGCTGGAACGTTACAAGGGCATGATCACCGCCGGCGGTGGTACTGTGCACCGCGTGGAAGACTGGGGCCGTCGCCAGCTGATCTATCTGATCCAGAAGCTGGCCAAAGCCCACTACCTTTGTATCAACATCGAAGCCAGTCAGGCCGTGATGGAAGAAATTGAACATGCGTTCAAGTTCAACGATGCCGTGCTGCGCCACCTCACCGTGGTGAAGAAAAAGGCTGAAACCGGTCCTTCGCTGATGATGCGCAACGTCGAACGCGAAGAAGCCCGTAAAACCCAACAGGCGGAATACGCTGCGTCGTAAGACGTTGCGCCGTTGTTGAACGCCTCGCTGCTGCGCTAAACCGAAAGTAGTGAATCACGTTGAACTGACCGCGTGCATTGCCGAGGCCAAGCCTCTTCGCTACACGCCTGCGGGCATCCCGGCTTCCAATTTCGTTCTTGAACATGAGTCCGAGATTGTCGAAGGTGGTGTCGCCAGACAAGTCA
>JANLYY010000237.1:0-9293 GCA_031365885.1 Polaromonas sp.
GCCAGATGAATCGACATAGCGAAAGATGCGTTGACCATCGGCAAATTCCGACACGAAAACCACATCCATCGCCAGCCTCTGGCGCAGCAGCTGCAGCATCTCGGTGACGGCGCTGTCGATCAGTTCGTCGCTGCCATCGGCGGTCGCTATCAGCATTTCAGAGACCTGCACGCTCAGTGAAGCCGGGTTAAATCCGTCATCATGGTACTTGGACATTTTGGTTGACTCAACTTTCCAGAAAAGAGTGCTGACGCCAGCGGCTTTTTGGCACGCTGCAAGCGCAACGCGGCCAGCTACAAGGCCGAGTGTGCTCCCGGATCCGCAGCAACGGGCTCGATGGATTTGATCCTTACCTCGAGTTACTTCAATAGCGCCAAGACAGGGTATTTCTGAAACATTCAGTTGCATGCGCTATCCATTGCGGCTTGCGGTGCGACAGGCTGCAGGTACAGGCTCAGCACCTGAACCGAAAGCTTCGAGTGTTTTTTGCCATGACCGAACGCGCATCGCCGCGGTGCAGCTGGGTATCTAGTCAAATAGGCCGGTAGCCCAGTAAATACGTGCCTAAGAAGCTACTTATTTGATAGCGTAGCGCTGGTGTTGTTGACGCCATCGGAACGGGGCGGTTTGATCGGGCTGCGTTTTTCCAGCTCGTCCATATAGCGCTCGATGCCTTCGCCTTCGCGTTCCAGAAAACGTTCCACCGCATCGGCGAAGGAAGGATGCGCCAGCCAGTGCGCGCTGGTGGTTTTGACCGGCAGCAGCGCCCGCGCCATTTTGTGTTCGCCTTGCGCGCCGCCTTCAAAACGCTGGTAGCCATGCGCTATGCACCACTGCAGCGGCTGGTAGTAGCAGGCTTCGAAATGCAGGCAGTCAACACGTGCCACAGCGCCCCAGTAGCGGCCGTAGGCGACCTGATCGCTTTGAGCCGGGGTTTCGGTATCATTTCGGCTTCCAGCCCAGGTATTACGTGCGCTGACAGCTATCAAACTAGTAGCAATTTTCGTTTGGATGCCGTCGGTGCCGACGTGCTCACCAACGAAGAGCAACCAGTTTTCGGGCATGCTCTGCTGCATGCGCCGGAAAAAATCGCGGCTCAGATACGGCGCATTGCCATGCTCGTAATAGGTGCGTTCGTAGCAGGTGTAGAAAAAGTCCCAGTCGGCGTCGCTGATGTCGCTGCCCAAGGCCCAGCGAAAAACAATGCCCGCGTCCGCCACCTTGCGCCGCTCCTGCCGAATTTTCTTGCGCTTTTCCTGGCTCAGCGACATCAGGAAGTCGTCGAAGTCGCGGTAGCCTGCCGGGTGCGCAGAGCCCTCACCCCCGCCCTCTCCCAGAGAGAGAGGGAGTGATGCGGGGAGAACCGGCGTGGCTAAGTTAGACCAATGAAACTGCACGTTGTGCCGCAGCATCAAACCGGCTTGTTCACAAGCGACGACATCCTCATCGCTGGCAAACAGCAGGTGCAGCGACGACAGTTTTTCTTCTTCGCACCAGGCCATCACGGCCTGCAAGAGCAGCACGCGCTCGGCCGCATTGCGAGCCAGCAGACGCGCGCCGGGCACGGGCGTATACGGCGGGGCGATCAGGGCTTTGGGGTAGTACTTCAGGCCATGCTCGGCATAGGCGTTGGCCCAGGCCCAGTCGAAGACGTACTCGCCGTAGGAATGAATTTTGAGATACAGGGCGCAGGCACCGGCGAGCGTGCCTGCCTGCCACAGGGTGACGAAATGCGGCGTCCAGCCGGTCTTGGGCGTGGCGCTGCCGCTTTCGTGCATGGCGGCGAGGTATTCGTGGCGCATAAAGGGGCTGGGCGCCTCACCAGGGCTTTGCAGCGCCAGCAGGGCATTCCAGTCGCTTGCATTGACCTCAAGCGGCGAATTCAGCACGCGAATGACATAATCTTTTTTAGCCATGCTGCGCTCCAGCGATCACGATGCGGCGGTCAGTTTCAAGGCGTATTTTTTTATTCATGACTCTCAAAATCTGCGTTGCGCAATTGAACTACTGCGTCGGCGACATGCCGGGCAATGCGCAAAAAATAATCGACGCGGCGCGTGCGGCCTACGCCGATGGTGCCCGGCTGCTGCTGACGCCCGAACTGGCGATTTGCGGCTATGCGGCCGAAGACCTGTTCCTTCGCGCCTCGTTCGTCGAAGCCTGTGATGATGCCGTGAATCGGGTGGCCCGCGAGCTGGCCGGGTTAAAAGGGCTGACGGTGGTGGTGGGCACACCTGCGCACGGGGACGGCAGCAAGGCTTTGCGCACCAAAAGCGTGGCGGTGCATCAGCTGCACAATGCGGCGCGGGTTTTGCGCGAAGGCCGCATCATTGACACCTATGCCAAGCGCGAGCTGCCAAACTACCAGGTGTTTGACGAGCGCCGCTACTTCGCGCCGGGCGATCGCACCTGCGTTTTTGAGGTTAAAGACGAGGCGGGCGCGGCTTTCAATATCGGTCTTTTGATTTGCGAAGACGCCTGGTTTGAAGAGCCCGCGCGGCTGGCAAAAGAAGCCGGCGCCGAGCTGCTGGTGGTGATCAACGCGTCGCCGTTTCATATCGGCAAAGGCGACGAGCGCGAGCGGATGATGCGGGACCGGGTGCTGGCGACTGGCTTGCCGCTGCTGTTTGCGCACCTGGTGGGCGGGCAGGACGAGATCGTGTTCGAGGGGCGTTCATTCGCTTTGCATGCCGACGGTTCGCTGGCTGGCCGCGCCCCAAGTTTTAAGGAAAATCTGTTTCTAGCCCAGATAATACGTG
The DNA here is from genome assembly GCA_031365885.1 of Polaromonas sp. Classification (GTDB taxonomy): domain Bacteria; phylum Pseudomonadota; class Gammaproteobacteria; order Burkholderiales; family Burkholderiaceae_C; genus Polaromonas. The sequence goes on from JANLYY010000237.1 coordinate 2,760, forward strand.
CGCAAGCAGCTATCAAAATAGTAGCAGAGACAGAACCTGAACGCGGCGAAGATGCCGACCTGTGGGACGCGCTGGTGCTGGGCGTGCGCGACTATCTTGGAAAAAACGGCTTTCCGGGCGCGATTTTGGGTCTGTCGGGCGGTATCGATTCGGCGCTGGTGCTGGCCATTGCCGTCGATGCGCTGGGCGCGGACAAGGTGCGCGCGGTGATGATGCCGTCGCCGTACACGGCCGACATCTCATGGATCGATGCGCGTGAAATGGCCGAGCGAATGAAGGTGCGCTATGACGAAATTTCCATCGTGCCGGAGTTTGAAGCCTTCAAGGCTTCGCTGGCCGGTGAATTCAAGGGCCTGCCAGAAGACACGACCGAAGAAAACATTCAGGCGCGCATTCGCGGCGTGTTCTTGATGGCGCTGTCGAACAAGTTTGGCTCCATCGTGCTGACCACCGGCAACAAAAGCGAAATGGCGACTGGCTATAGCACGCTCTACGGCGACATGGCGGGCGGCTTTGCGGTCATCAAGGATTTGCTGAAAACTACGGTGTTTCGCCTCGCGCGCTGGCGCAATGCGAACGACCCGTATGGCACCGGCAGCGCGCCGATTCCGGAGCGCATCATCACCCGCCCGCCGAGCGCCGAATTACGCCCCGACCAGACGGACCAGGACAGCCTGCCGCCCTACGACGTGCTGGATGCGATTCTGGAGCGCTACATGGAAAACGACCAGGGTGTGGAGCACATCGTGGCCGCCGGATTTGAACGCGCGGTGGTCGAGCGTGTCGCGCGGCTGATCCGCATCAATGAATACAAACGGCGGCAGGCGCCGGTCGGCATTCGCGTCACGCATCGCAGCTTTGGAAAGGACTGGCGGTATCCGATCACAGCCAAGTTTCGCGATTGAAGCGGCTCGAACTTCAAATCTGCCGCGCTTTCGCGCTACATTCAAGCCACGCTTTTACACAAACCTTCGGAGACATTCCCGTGAAACAAATTACCGCCGTACTCAAGCCATTCAAACTCGAAGAAGTTCGCGAGGCGCTGGCGGAATGCGGCGTGACCGGGCTGACCGTCACCGAGGTCAAGGGCTTTGGTCGCCAGAAGGGACACACCGAGCTGTACCGTGGCGCTGAATATGTCGTTGACTTTTTGCCCAAGGTCAAGGTCGAAGTGGTCGTGAAAACCGAAGACGTTGATCGCTGCGTGGAAGCGATTATTCGCTCGGCCCGCACCGGTAAGATTGGTGATGGCAAGATCTTCATCACCAGTGTGGAGCGCGTGGTGCGGATTCGTACCGGGGAAGAGGACGAAGCTGCAGTCTGAATGTGGCCCCCACGGTTGCTCACTGCGTGTAGCGCCCTGCCCCCCGAGGGGGCCGCTGCGCCTGCGGTCTGGCTAAGCCAGTCCCGCGGCCCCGGCTGGTGAAGACCGGCCTCCACGTGTTTGAAGCTATCGCACTAGATCTGGTCCAGCCGCACACTCTCGGGCGCCATGCCCGCGACCTGAACCAGCTTTTCCAGCAGCGCATTCGGGTCGCTGTCAACGCAAATCAGATCCATCTGCCAGTCGCTCATGAAACCGCTTTTGACGGACGCGTTCAAAAACGCCAGCAGGTCGTCGTAGTAGCCGTTCAGGTTGAGCAGACCGACCGGTTTGGCGTGGTAGCCAAGCTGGCGCCAGGTCCAGACTTCGAAAAATTCTTCCAGTGTGCCGATGCCGCCGGGCAGCGCCAAAAACGCATCCGCGTGCTCGGCCATGATGCGTTTGCGTTCGTGCATGGTGGCCACGACATGCAGTTCGGTGCAGCCCGTGTGTGCCCATTCTTTTTCAACCAATGCTTCGGGAATCACGCCGATCACGCGGCCGCCTGCGGCCAGCGTGGCGTCGGCGACGATGCCCATCAGTCCGTTGCGGCCACCGCCGTAAACCAGCTGACCCTGGTGCTTGCCGATCCAGCTGCCGACGATTTGGGCCATCTCGGCGAATTTGGGGTCTTCACCGGTGCGCGAACCGCAATAGACGCAGAGTGAAAATGCAGGTTTCATCACGGGCGCTGATTCAGCTCGTGAAGCGTGCATAAATCGCCATCAGCCAGGTTGCTGCACACAGCAACAAGCTCAGTAACACGGCCGCACTGCCCATGTCTTTAGCGCGCTTGGACAGGTCATGCCACTCCGGACCGATGCGGTCGATGGCGGTCTCAATGCCGGTATTGAGCAGCTCGACGATCATGATGAGAACGACGGTGCCGGCCAACAACACGGTTTCAACCCAGCTGCGGCCAAGCCAAAACGCTGCGGGCAGCAGCACGGCAGAAGCCAGCGCCTCTTGCCGAAAAGCGGTTTCGTGCCAGCCTGCGCGCAGGCCGGCGATGGAATAGCCGGTGGCATGCCAGATGCGCGTCAGTCCCTTGCGGTTTTTTTGCGGGTTCGCTGGCGCGTCGGGGGAAGGGTCTGTCCGCAGAGTTGGCTCTGGAGAAATGCCGCCGCTCTGAGGGGTGGCTGAAACAGATTTGTGCATGGCGGTATTTTGTGCCGAAATCCGGCCACGCTGGCGTTTCTGGCGATTGGCCGCGCGGTTCAGCTTGGTTGCGGAGTTTCGGCCGGGGCCGCTTGCCCACCGGGCTTTGCCTTTGTTGGCGGAACGTAGGTGACCAGACGCGTGCCGGCCCAGATGTCGTGCCAGAACTGCCTCTGCGGCTGCAGGCGCGACAGCCCGGCCCACACAAAAATCCATGCCAGCGTCAGCAGGCCGCCTTGTACGCCCGACAAACCCAGCCCCCAGCTGACCACCAGTGGCGGCATGAACCACATCCAGCTCAACAGGTAGCGCAGCAGCGCGCGCGGCTGGCTGATGGTCAGGCCGTCAATACCGACGACGCGGATGTGCCAGGTTTTCATCGCCAGCGTCTGGCCCCTGGCCCAAAACCAGACGAAATAGATGCCGAAAACCACGAAGACGAACAGCTGCAACGGCAGGCGGTTGTCCATGGCGTTGCGAGTCTGGCTCAAGGTTCCGAAAAGATAACCGGCCAAAAAAACGATACCGAAAACCAGCATGCCTTCATAAATCCAGCAAGCCATGCGACGCCATAGAGACGGGGTAAGTGAAAAAGCTGGAGTCAAAATTTTGCGGGCGTGAAATGGCTTCATTTTTCCTGCCGGGAAAGTTGGGTGCGGCAGGCAAGGTTCAGGGCAGCTGGTGGCAAAAGACGCCAGCGAATGACAGCTCAGCTGCGTGTTACCCGCATCCTGCCCAAGCAATTGTCAGTGTTTTTGCAAGTTGTTGGCGTCGCCGCTCAGGACCGCTGGGGTAGACGGTGTTGCCGCGTCGGGCGGGACTTTGGAGCCCGGCGGCGCATGCGCCGACCGGGTAACCGCCAGTTTCTGCGGTGAAACTGGTTTCACTGCGGTCGCCGCGCCCGTTGGCTTGGGAGTCGCTTTGGCAGCAAGCTTTTGCTTTTCCTCAGCGCTCAAGGTCTGGTAGCTTTGCCACTTCGCCTGTTTTTCCTCCGGCGTCAGCGCGCTGGACAACTCTTTGGTCTCGCAAAAATTAAGCCGTGCCTGAGCGCGCTGCTGGGCGCTCAGGCCGACCCACTCTGTCATGCGGCTGTGCAAAATGCGTTGACCCTCAGGCGTCAGGGACGGATAGCCTTTGGAAATTTCCAGCCATTTACGCTTTTGGGCCTCGTTGATGGTGTCCCAGCCGGGCGACAGTGGCCTGAGGGCGGTCTGTTGCTGCACAGTTAGTTCGGCCCAGACCGGCTTTGACACCATCGGCTTGGCGGCGGTAACGACGGCAGGAGGCCTGATTGCGGCAGTGGGGCCGGGCATCGGCTTGGCGGGTTGCGCAAAACTGGGAACCGAAACGGCCAGCCACAAGCTGCCTGTAGCGATAAGCAGCCGCATAGGGGCTGCGAGGCGGCGACCACCGGGCTTGAAATTCGCCTGGCAGGGTTTGGCAGCGGAAAATAAAGTTTTGGCGTCCAGGGCGGTCACGGGCGTCGGGCTCAGTGAGGGGATAGGTTGCTCATTGATCAACATCAGCGTGTCAAAAGCATTCAAAGCAATCGGAAACTTCAGTCCGTGTTCCGCGACGTTTTCAGAAACTGCACAAACCCAGGGTCTGCGAACGCGGCTGGTGGCAATTCGTCAGTGAGCAGCGCGGCGTCTACTTCGGCCACTTCCCGGGCGCGGTTGTCGTTTTGAATCGAATTAATGGCCAGCAGACCAACAACCAATGCAATCAGCGGTATGACCGAGCCGACGCGAGCCCACCAGCTGACACCGCCACCCCATCCCAGCGCGGCGCTGCCGCCGTAGCCGATTAGATGAATCGCCGGCTCCAGCCGGACGATCTTGCGCTGCGCAACGGCACGCAGCCGCGCGACGCGCAGACGCTCGGAAATGTCATGTGGCAACTCTGCGGCGCCCGCCGAGAGATAAGACGCTGTCTTCAGCCCGAATCGGTCTTGAAGAATGTCAGCGCGCTTTGCGTGTGATGGTTGGTACAAATTAGTCATAGTTTTATCCCTTTGGCACTCAGCGATTTACCAAGCGCCTGAACTGCGCGGGAACAGTGCGTTTTGACACTGCCTTCCGAACAACCCATGGCGGCAGCTGTTTCAGCTACGTCCATCTCTTCCCAGTAACGCATCAGAAACGCTTCCCGTTGACGGCCAGGCAGATCCTGCACCGCCAATTCGATCTGATGCAAGGTTTGCGCCCGCTCGGTGGCGTCCTGCGCGCTTTCTGTTCCTTCAGAGCTGTTGAGCATCTCTAAAGTTTCCAGAATATCGAAATCGCCATCTTCGCCGGCGGATTCGAAGTCGCTTATGTTGGAAAAAAGCGCGTTGCGGGTCTTGCGCCGCCGGAACCAGTCCAGCGTCGTGTTGGCCAAAATGCGCTGGAACAGCATCGGCAGCTCGGCCGCAGGCTTGTCTGCATAGTGCTGGGCCAGCTTCATCATGCTGTCCTGAACAATATCCAGCGCAGCTTCTTCGTCACGTACGTGGTAAATGCTGCGTTTGAAAGCCCGCTTTTCAACGTTCTTCAGAAAATCAGAGAGTTCTTGTTCGGTTGCCAACGGTTCAGGGTTCCAGTGTGTCCAGGGCGATTAATTTTTGCTATTCGCAGGTGACTTGTTGCGAGGGCAGGTTTGAGCCTTGCTATGCCGGCCATCAGTCTTAGCGCTCGGAGTACCCGAAAATTATCGCATCTGGGATGAGGGCCTGATTGGGTTTGGCGATTTTTCGGCCCCACAGGTCACAGCGCACATCGGTCAGTGCGATAATCTTGCTTGCAATTCATCAGGCAAACGGGTCATAACCCGGCGGATTATGTGTCTGCCCATGGTTCTGGCCTCAAGTCTCGAGGCCGCTTCACAAGAGCTGGCGAAGAGGCACCCAAGGTATTTCGTCAGAGAAATTCACAAAGGTTCATCATGGAAATCACCAAAGCGGAAATCGCTTCTGCAGCAGCCGTGTCTGCCAATTCACACACCGAATCCCACCCCGAAGCGCCTTCCTGCGAACTGCGCGGCGCGGAAATCCTCATCAAGTCGCTACAGGCTGAAAACGTCAAGTACATCTGGGGCTACCCCGGTGGTGCCGTGCTGCACATCTACGACGCGTTCTACAAGCAGGACACCATCCAGCACATCCTGGTGCGCCACGAGCAGGCGGCTGTCCACGCGGCTGACGGCTATGCGCGTGCTACCGGCGACGTGGGCGTGGCGCTGGTCACGTCCGGCCCCGGTGTGACCAATGCGGTTACTGGTATCGCCACCGCCTACATGGACAGCATTCCGATGGTGATCATCACCGGGCAGGTACCTACGCATGCCATCGGTCTCGATGCGTTTCAGGAATGCGACACGGTCGGCATCACGCGGCCCATCGTCAAACACAATTTTCTGGTTAAAGACGTGCGGCAGATGGCCGACACGCTGAAAAAGGCGTTTCATATCGCCCGCAGCGGCCGGCCCGGTCCGGTCGTGGTCGATATTCCGAAAGACGTTTCGTTCAACAAAACGGCTTATGCGGGCTATCCGAAAACGATTGAGATGCGCTCGTACAACCCGGTGCGCAAGGGCCACACCGGGCAAATCCGCAAGGCCTTGCAGTTGTTGATGAACGCCAAACGGCCGTACATCTACACCGGCGGCGGCGTGATCCTGGGCAACGCATCGGCCGAGTTGCGCGAGCTCGTCAACCTGCTCGGCTACCCCTGCACCAACACGCTGATGGGCCTGGGCGCGATGGCGGCCAGCGACCCGAAGTTCCTGGGCATGCTGGGCATGCACGGCACTTACGAAGCCAACATGGCGATGCAGAACTGCGACGTGCTGCTGGCTGTCGGCGCACGTTTCGACGACCGCGTCATCGGCAACCCCAAGCACTTCGCGTCGGTCGAGCGCAAGATCATCCACGTCGACATCGACCCGTCGAGCATCAGAAAGCGCGTCAGGGTCGACATCCCGATCGTCGGCGACGTGAAGGAAGTGCTGCTCGAGCTGATGGCCCAGATCCGCGA
>JANLYY010000239.1:0-5527 GCA_031365885.1 Polaromonas sp.
ATTTTGCCCGGCATCGACGGCCCTCTGAAGCGCTGCAAAACTGAAGACCTGGACTGGGTCATCGTGCGTGAAAACTCCGAAGGCGAATACTCTGGCGTCGGCGGACGCGCGCATCAGGGCCATCCGATCGAGGTCGCCACCGATGTCTGCATGATGACCCGCGTCGGCGTCGAACGCATCATGCGCTTCGCTTTCCGGCTGGCCCAGTCGCGCCCGCGCAAGCTGCTCACGGTGGTGACCAAATCGAACGCGCAGCGCCACGCGATGGTGATGTGGGACGAGATTGCGCTGCAGATCAGCCAGGAATTTCCAGACGTGACCTGGGACAAGGTGCTGGTCGACGCCTGCACCGACCGCATGGTGAACCGGCCCGCGTCACTCGATACGCTGGTCGCCACCAATCTTCATGCCGACGTGCTGAGCGATCTGGCCGCCGCGCTGGCCGGCAGCCTGGGCATTGCGCCCACTGGCAACATCGACCCCGAGCGCCGCTACCCCAGCATGTTCGAACCGATTCACGGTTCGGCCTTCGACATCATGGGCAAGGGCCTGGCCAATCCGGTCGGCACTTTCTGGAGCTGCGTGATGCTGCTTGAGCACCTGGGGGAAGACGCTGCGGCGCAGCGTCTGATGCAGGCGATTGAAGCTGTGACGGCCAACCCGGATTTGCACACCGGCGACCTGGGCGGCAAGGCGACCACACGGGAAGTCACCCATGCGGTTTGTGCGCTGCTGGCAAAAAATGGCGACGCCTAGCAGCTTGTGGCCTGAGCTCAACGCTTTAATCGAGGACACGCACCATGAAAATGTTTTCCCCCCGCCTCGCCGGTCTTCTCTTCATCAGCGCACTACCGCTGGCCATGGCGCAAGCCCCGACTTGCCCGGAAAAAAACCTGCTTTATTGGCAGGCCTTTCCGCCCGGCGGCGAGTCTGATTTGTCGGCGCGTCACCAGCAAGTCGTGCTGAAGAAAAAATGCGCCGCCATCGACACCATCATCCAGTACAAGGCTGGCGCTGGCGGCGGGCTGATGTGGTCGCAGATGAACAGCCTGCCGGGTGACGGGCTCAACATCGTAGGCATCAATCTGCCGCACATTGTTTTTCAGCCGATGGAAGGCGAGGTGCAATACAAGACCGCCGACATCATGCCGGTCTATTGGTTCCACTTCACGCCTGATGCGCTGGTGGTGCCCGACAGCAGCCCGTACAAAACCTTTGCCGAATTCATCGCTGCCGCCAAAAAAGACCCGGGCAAGATGAACCTCGGCGGCTCAGGTCTGAACTCGGCCAATCATGCGTCGCATGAGCGGCTGAACGCAGCCTTCGCCATCAAAAGCACCTATGTGCCGTACAAGGGCACCGGTGACATGGCGCTGGCGGTGGTCGGCGCGCAGATCGACGGTGCAGTCACCTACACGGCCTTCGCCATCAACAACAAAAGCAAGGTGCGCGCACTGGCTGTGGCGATGGAAAAACGTCATCCCTTGATGCCAGACGTACCGACTTTCCGCGAGCTGGGCGTGGACTGGGTAGACGGCGCCTATCGCGGCATCGGCATGCCCAAGTCAACCCAGCCCGAAGCACGCAAGAAAATGTCCGACCTGTGGTCCGCACTGAACGCCGAGCCCGAGATGAAAGAGCTGGCCGCCAAAAGCGGCTTCGAGCTGATCAACGTCGGCGTGCCGCAGATGGACGCCTTCATGGCCGAGCGCACCAAGGTGTATGTCGAGGGGGCGAAGCGGCTGGGGTTGGGCAAGAAGTAATTCGCCCTCGGTTCTGGCTCAGCGTTGGGCAACGCAAGACCTGGCGCCAGCCCTTCGCCGTTTAAACCAGGGCGCCGCCGATCTGTGCCATCGCGCTTTGTAAATCAGCATCTAGCGTCGCCAGTGGCAGGCCTTCACGCAATGCAAGCTCAAGGTAAGCCGCATCGTAAGACGACAGCTCGAAGCGCCGCGCCAATTGCAAGGTGTCACCCAAAGCCCGCGCGGCGGTGCTGGCGTCCACTGTGATGACCATCTCTGCGAGCAAGCCTACGAAGGCGGTTGCACGTGCCTCTGACACCCAACCTTTGGCCTGGGCCTTGACGAGCACGTTGGCAACTTCCAGCGACCAGACACCGGGAACCAAGGCCTCGCCAGTGTCCTCAGTCAACAGGCCCAGCACCCGCGACGCGCAGGCCAGCCGCTCCTTGCTGCCGTCATTGAGCAGCCAGCGCATGGCTACCGAGTTGTCCAGGACAAACCGCATCAGTCGCGGCCCGCTTCCATCAGGGATTTGATGTCAAGGGCTTCAAGCGGTGGCGACTCGTGCATCAATACTTGCATACGCGCGGCGGCCTGCATGCCCGCACGGCGCAGGCTGGCACCCGCAGGCAGCAGGTCAGCCACCGGCTCACCGCGCTGGGTGATGGTGAAGCCCTGCCCCTGACGCACCCGCCGCAGCAAGTCCGCCAGATGCGTTTTGGTTTCGTAGGAACCTATGGATTCGAGATGCATTTTGTGGCCCTGATTTGGCGTAGACCAGATTGTAGACCAGTGACGAAAGCTCGGCACTGCGCGTCACAATAGTTGAAGGAGACTTATAAAAAATGACCGCGCCCGACCCCGCCAGCCAGCCTCGCCAATTCCTCGAATATCTTTACCGCACAGCCGTCACGCGCGCGCTGCCGCTGCAAAACACGGCGGCATTTTTGTCGACGCCTCCGCAGGGCCGCACCATCGTCATCGGTGCCGGAAAAGCTGGCGGTTCGATGGCTCAGGCGGTCGAAGCTTTGTGGCCTGCCGACAAGCTGCTGGAAGGCCTGGTCGTCACTCGCTATGGCCACATCCCGCCCCGTCCGGCTGGATTGAATCAACGTATCGACCTCGTCGAGGCCTCGCATCCTGTGCCCGATGCGGCGGGCCTGGCGGCGGCGCAGCGCATTCTGGCGATGGTGCAGGGGCTGACGAAAAACGATCTGGTCTTGTGCCTTATTTCTGGCGGCGGTTCGGCGCTCTTGAGCTTGCCGGCCGATGGCTTGAGCCTTGAAGACAAGCAGCGCATCAACAAGGAGCTGTTGAATTCTGGCGCGAATATCGGCGAGATGAACTGTGTGCGCAAGCACCTCTCGCGCATCAAGGGCGGGCGCCTGGCGGCTGCGTGCTCGCCGGCGCGCGTGGTGACGCTCTTGATCAGCGACGTGCCGGGTGACGACCCTTCGGTGATTGCCAGTGGCCCGACCGTGCCTGACGTGACGACCTGTGCTGATGCGCTGGCGATTTTGAAGCGCTACGGCATCGATGTGCCTGCAGCCGTGCGTGCGCAGCTGGAAAGCGGCGCACTCGAAACACCCAAGCCGGGCGATGACGCATTCAACGGGCATGAATTGCACCTGATCGCGACGCCGCAGCAGTCGCTCGAAGCGGCGGCTATTGCTGCGCGAGCCGCAGGGTTGAATGCCTACATCCTCAGCGACGAAATGGAAGGTGAATCGCGCGAAGTCGGCAAGGTGCATGCGGCCCTGGCCAGAGCGGTGTCAACGAAAAATCAGCCTTTCCAAAAACCCTGCGTGGTCTTGAGCGGTGGCGAAACGACCGTCACGGTGAAGCCGGTGAAAGACGGCGCGACGCGAGGCAAGGGTGGGCGCGCCGGCGAATTTTGCCTGGGCCTGGCGCTGGCGCTGCAGGGCCAGCCGGGTGTGTACGCGATGGCGGCTGACACCGACGGTATTGACGGCATGGAAGACAACGCTGGCGCATTCGTGGCGCCCGACACGCTGGCCAGAGCGGCAGCGCAGGGCATGAAAGTCGACGCGTTTCTGGACCGCAACGACGCCTACGGATTCTTCCAGCCGCTGGGCGATCTGGTCATCACCGGGCCGACGCATACCAATGTGAATGATTTTCGGGCGCTATTGATTTTATAGCTGCTTACGCACGTATTACGGGGTCTATAGGCCATTTTCACTGCCAAAGTGAGTCAATCGCCGGTGATAAGGCGAGCGCAGAAACGGCATCAACGGGCCAACGCCCTCAATACATTTTCTGCGGTAGCCGGTGCCGTCAACTGCACCGCACCCTTGGAGTCTCTCGCCCGCGCCACGGCATCGCGCAGCGCCTCAAACACACTGATTGCCAGCATCAGCGGCGGTTCGCCGACGGCCTTGCTGCCGAACACGTTGTCTTCGCGATTCGGCTCGGGCCAGAAGTCGATCTTGAAATGTTCGGGTACATCGCCGGTCGCTGGAATTTTGTAGGTGCTGGGCGCGTGCGTGCTGAGCATGCCCTTGTCATTCCACACCAGCTGCTCGGTCGTCAGCCAGCCCATGCCCTGAATGAAGCCGCCTTCGATCTGGCCGATGTCAATCGCCGGATTGATCGACGTACCGACGTCATGCAGGATGTCGACCTTCAGCACGCGGCTTTCGCCAGTCAGCGCGTCGATCGCCACCTCGGTGCAGGCGGCGCCATAGGCGAAGTAATAAAACGGCCGCCCCGTCAGCGTGGTTTTGTCGTAGTGAATTTTCGGCGTGCGATAAAAGCCGTCGCTCCACAGCTGGATGCGGTTGGCGTAGGCGAGCTTGACAACTTCAGTGAACGGCCGCGCGTTGTCGGGTGTCAACACGCTGCCGCCCACGAAGCGAACGGCGCCAGCAACGCAGCGGTCCAGCCCGGCGACAAACTGCGCGATGTTGTCACGCACGTGGCGTGCGGCGTACTGCGCGGCCCGCGCATTGAGGTCGGTACCCGCCGATGCGGCAGTCGCCGAGGCGTTCGGAATCTTGCTGGTGTCGCTGGCGGTGCTTTGCACCTGTTCGAAGGCCACGCCTAATTCATCGGCCACGATTTGCGCCACCTTGGTGTTCAGCCCCTGGCCCATTTCGGTACCGCCGTGGTTTACCAGCACGCTGCCATCGGTGTACACATGCACCAGCGCGCCGGCCTGGTTAAAGAGCGTGGCGGTGAATGAAATACCGAACTTCACCGGCGTGATCGCGATGCCGCGTTTAATCACCGGGCTGCCTTGATTCCATGCTGAAATCGTCTGCAGCCTTTGCCGGTACTGCGCAGTAAGCTCCAGTTTTGATAGCAACGGTTCGAGGATGTTATCTTCGACTTCCATGCCGTAGTGGGTGACGTTGCGGCGAGAGGCTTCGACAGAGCCTGTCCTGAGCTTGTCGAAGGGCTCAGCCCGAACGGCTGGATTTTTTTCCGTTCGTCCTGAGCTTGTGGAAGGGTCTGCCAGTTCATCGCTATACAGATTGCGCCTGCGAACATCCAGCGTATCCAGCCCCAGCGTGCGCGCGATGTCGCTCATGATGGTTTCCGTCACGATCATGCCCTGCGGTCCACCGAAGCCGCGAAACGCGGTGTTGCTCTGCGTGTTGGTCTTGCAGCGGTACGAGGCGATCTCCACATTCTGCAAAAAGTAGGCGTTGTCAACGTGAAACACCGCGCGGTCGGCCACCGGCCCCGACAGGTCGGCGCTGAAGCCGCAGTTCACCGCCATCATCAATCTCAATCCGGTGATGCGGCCGGTGTCGTCGAAG
>JANLYY010000262.1:0-7244 GCA_031365885.1 Polaromonas sp.
TCAAGAACGTGGTCCGCTCGCTCGAGCAGGCCGGCGCGATGGAATTCACTATCGTCGTAGCGGCATCGGCTTCTGAGTCGGCTGCCATGCAGTACGTCAGTGCGTACTCGGGCTGCACCATGGGCGAATACTTCCGCGACCGCGGTGAAGACGCGCTGATCGTGTATGACGACTTGTCCAAGCAGGCCGTGGCTTACCGCCAGGTGTCCTTGCTGCTGCGCCGTCCGCCAGGCCGCGAAGCCTATCCCGGCGACGTGTTCTATCTCCACAGCCGCCTGCTCGAGCGCGCAGCCCGTGTGAACGAAAAGTACGTCGAAGACTTCACCAAAGGTGCGGTCAAAGGCAAAACGGGTTCGCTCACCGCGCTGCCGATCATTGAAACCCAGGCCGGCGACGTGTCTGCCTTTGTGCCGACCAACGTGATCTCGATCACCGACGGCCAGATCTTTCTGGAGACCAGCCTGTTCAATGCCGGTATTCGCCCTGCGATCAACGCCGGTATCTCGGTGTCGCGCGTCGGCGGTGCCGCCCAGACCAAGCTGATCAAGAATTTGTCCGGCGGCATCCGTACCGATTTGGCCCAGTACCGCGAGCTGGCTGCGTTCGCGCAGTTCGCTTCTGATCTGGACGAAGCCACCCGCAAGCAGCTTGATCGCGGTGCCCGCGTGACCGAATTGCTCAAGCAGGCGCAGTACTCGCCGCTGTCGATTTCCAACATGGCCGCTACCTTGTTCGCCGTGAACAAGGGTTTCATGGACGACGTGGACGTCAAGAAGGTGCTGGCATTCGAATCCGGACTGCACAGCTTCCTGAAAGACAAGAACGCCGCGCTGATGGCCAGGCTCGAAGCCGACAAGGCCATGAGCAAAGAGTCAGAAGCGGAAATGACCACGGCCGTGACTGCGTTCAAGAAGTCGTTTGCCTGATTCATACCTGAAAACATCAAAGCCCAGCGCTTAGAAACCATTTAGGAAACAATATGGCGGCAGGAAAAGAGATTCGCGGCAAGATCAAGTCGGTGGAAAACACCAAGAAGATCACCAAGGCCATGGAAATGGTGGCGGCTTCCAAAATGCGCAAGGCGCAGGAGCGCATGCGCGCTGCCCGCCCGTACAGCGACAAGATTCGCAACATCACGGCCAACCTGTCCCAGGCCAACCCTGAATACACCCATTCGTTCATGGAGTCCAACGACGCCAAAACCACCGGGTTTATCGTGGTGACGACGGACAAGGGCCTGTGCGGCGGCTTGAACACCAACGTGCTGCGAGTAGTCACCGCCAAGCTCAAAGAGCTGCAGGCTGCTGGCGAGGCCGCGCAAGCGGTCGCCATTGGCAACAAGGGTTTGAGTTTCATGAACCGTGTCGGCGTCAAGGTGGTGGCGCACGCGACGCAGCTGGGCGACAAGCCGCATCTGGAAAAACTGATCGGCCCGGTCAAGGTCTTGCTCGACGCGTACAGCGAAGGCAAGGTCAAGACGGTGTACCTGTGCTACACGCGCTTTATCAACACGATGCGCCAGGAATCTGTGGTTGAGCAGCTGCTGCCCCTGACCGCTGACCGCCTGCAGGCCGACAAGGATCAGCACGGCTGGGACTACATCTACGAACCGGATGCACAGACCGTCATTGACGACCTGCTGGTTCGTTATGTCGAAGCATTGGTGTACCAGGCCGTGGCTGAAAACATGGCCTCGGAGCAGTCGGCCCGCATGGTCGCCATGAAGGCCGCCACCGACAACGCCGGTAGCGTGATCGGCGAGCTCAAATTGGTTTACAACAAGACGCGTCAGGCAGCGATCACGAAAGAACTTTCGGAAATCGTCAGCGGTGCCGCAGCGGTTTAATTCGCGCCACCCAATTTAAAAGATTAAAGAACCCAAGGATCTCATCATGGCTCAAGAGAATCAAGTAGTGAACAAGCATGCTCAGGGCAAGATTGTTCAGTGTATTGGTGCGGTGGTTGACGTCGAATTCGCGCGTGACCAGATGCCCAAGATTTACGACGCACTGAAAATGGAAGGCTCTGCGCTGACCCTGGAAGTGCAGCAGCAGCTGGGCGACGGCGTGGTGCGTACGATCGCGCTGGGCACGTCCGATGGCATGCGCCGCGGCAACATCGTCTACAACACCGGCGCGAACATCACGGTGCCGGTTGGCAAGGCTACCCTTGGCCGCATCATGGACGTGCTCGGTGCGCCGATTGACGAGCGGGGTCCGGTCGATCAGACCTTGACCGCACCAATTCACCGCAAGGCCCCGGCCTATGACGAACTGAGCCCCTCGCAAGAGTTGCTGGAAACCGGCATCAAGGTGATTGACCTGGTTTGCCCGTTCGCCAAAGGCGGCAAGGTCGGATTGTTCGGCGGCGCCGGCGTCGGCAAGACCGTGAACATGATGGAACTGATCAACAACATCGCGAAGGCGCACTCGGGCCTGTCCGTGTTTGCCGGCGTGGGCGAGCGTACGCGTGAGGGCAACGACTTCTACCACGAGATGGCCGACTCCGGCGTCGTCAACCTCGAAAAGCTCGAAGACTCCAAAGTGGCCATGGTCTACGGCCAGATGAACGAGCCCCCAGGCAACCGTTTGCGCGTGGCGCTGACCGGCCTGACGATTGCCGAGTCTTTCCGCGACGAGGGCCGCGACGTGCTGTTCTTCGTTGACAACATCTACCGCTACACGCTGGCCGGCACCGAAGTGTCCGCGCTGCTGGGCCGTATGCCATCGGCTGTGGGTTACCAGCCGACGCTGGCCGAAGAAATGGGTCGTCTGCAGGAACGCATCACCTCGACCAAAGTGGGTTCCATCACATCGATCCAGGCCGTGTATGTGCCAGCGGACGACTTGACCGACCCATCGCCCGCCACGACTTTCGCCCACCTGGATTCGACCGTGGTGTTGAGCCGTGATATCGCTTCGCTGGGCATCTACCCGGCGGTCGATCCGCTGGATTCAACCAGCCGCCAGCTGTCGCCAGCGGTGGTCGGTGAAGACCACTACAACACGGCCCGCGCCGTGCAGGGCACCCTGCAGCGCTACAAAGAGTTGCGCGACATCATTGCGATTCTGGGCATGGACGAGCTGGCGCCGGAAGACAAACTGGCCGTGGCCCGCGCTCGCAAAATCCAGCGTTTCCTGTCGCAGCCTTTCCACGTCGCTGAGGTCTTCACCGGCTCGCCCGGCAAATACGTCAGCCTGGCCGAAACCATTCGCGGCTTCAAGATGATTGTGGCCGGCGAGTGCGATCATCTGCCTGAACAGGCCTTCTACATGGTAGGCACAATCGACGAAGCCTTCGAAAAAGCCAAAAAGGTTTAGTAAAGCCGGGATTTGCGCGATCCGCGTTGTTGGCGTACTCAATGTGCATTTGCACATTTCCGTGCGCCGCCTAGCGGCTCATCTCAAATGCCAACTTTCCCCACACCTTTTACATTGGAGCAAGCATGAACACCATTCGCGTCGACGTCGTATCTGCCGAAGAGTCCATCTTTTCGGGCGAGGCCAAATTCGTCGCCCTGCCCGGTGAAGCCGGCGAGCTGGGCATCTACCCGCGCCACACGCCGCTGATCACGCGCATCAAGCCCGGCGCGGTGCGCATTGAAAAAGCTGACGGCACCGAAGAGTTTGTCTTTGTGGCGGGCGGATTGCTGGAAGTGCAGCCCAATCGTGTGACGGTACTGAGCGACACCGCCATTCGCGGCAAGGACCTCGACGAGGCCAAAGCGACCGAGGCGAAAGCCGCTGCCGAAGAAGCGCTGAAAAACGCCAAGAACGATATCGACATCGCCATGGCGCAATCGGAACTGGCTGTCATGGCTGCACAAATTGCTGCACTGCGTAAATATCGCCAGGCAAAGTAATTCAGCGCGTTTGCCGGGTGGCGTTGGCCGCCCACATCAAGCCTCTGTCGCAAGTCAGGGGCTTTTTTAATGTCGCTCGCGGTGACGCAGATGGCACGCATCGGCCTGTAAGCCCCTGCTGACACCACGAGCCCGTTCGGACGTACTGCGGACGGCAGCGACTCGCGATAGCATGACATATGCCTTTTTTCGACCTTAGCGCGTACCTGCTGAGACAGCAGCCGCATGGCCATTCAGGGCAGTCCTTACCTGCGGCCCTGGCTCTATGGATTTAGTGGTCGCCAGGCCGGAAGGGCTGTATTGCGCAGCCGGTGATTTTTACATCGACCCGTGGAAGCCGGTGGATCGTGCGGTGATCACGCACGGGCATTCCGACCATGCGCGCACGGGTCACGCGCATTACCTGGCGCACACTCACAGCGAAGGCACGCTGCGTACGCGCCTCGGCGAAATCACCCTGCAAACGCTGCCGTATGGCGAGGCTATCGAGCACAAGGGCGTGAAAATCTCGCTGCACCCGGCGGGTCACGTGCTGGGCTCTGCGCAAGTCCGACTCGAACACGGCGGCCGCGTTTGGGTGGCTTCGGGCGACTACAAAACCGATGTCGATGGCACCTGCGCGCCGTTCGAGCCCGTCGCCTGCGACACCTTCATCACCGAGTCCACTTTCGGCCTGCCGATCTACCGATGGCCGACGCAGGCTGTACTGTCCAAGGAGATCAACGAATGGTGGCGCAGCAATGCCGATGCCGGTCGTGCATCGGTGCTTTTTTGCTACGCCTTCGGCAAAGCGCAGCGCATCCTGCACGGAGTTGACGCGTTGATCGGCCCCATCGTCGTCCATGGCGCCGTCGAGCCTTTGAACGCCGTGTACCGCGCTGCATGTGTTGCACTGCCTCCCACGCTGCGCGTCAGCGACGACAGCGTCAATCCGCAAATGCTCAAGCGTGCGCTGGTGCTGGCCCCGCCGTCTGCGCAAGGCACCCCCTGGATGAAGCGCTTCGGCAACTATTCAGACGCTTTTGCCAGCGGCTGGATGCAGCTGCGCGGCACGCGCCGGCGGCGCGGTGTCGATCGAGGCTTTGTCATGTCTGACCACGCCGACTGGCCCGGTCTGCAGCAAGCCATCAAAGGCACGGGTGCCGAACGCGTGTTTGTCACCCATGGCAGCGTTGCCATCATGGTGCGCTGGCTGACAGAAAGCGGACTCGAAGCGCAAGGCTTCAAAACCGAATATGGCGACGAGGATGCTGTGGCTGCAACACTCGAAGCGAAGGTAGAGGCATGAGTTGCGCGATCAGACTCATTCACCGCAGAGGCGCAGAGAACGCAGAGGAATTCAGCAGGAAAACCAGAATTTATTTTTATATTTTTGTACTCCGCAATCCCCTGCGTTCGCTGCGCCTCTCCGGTAAAGGTATCCGCGCCCGCGTTATCAGGCGTGCGCCATGAAAGCCTTTGCCGCGCTCTACCGCGAACTCGACGCCACCACCTCCAGTCTGGCCAAGCAGGCGGCGCTGCAGCGTTATCTGCTTGATGCGCAGGCATCCGACGCTGCGTGGGCGGTGTATTTCCTGGCTGGCGGAAAACCGCGCCAGCTGGTGCCCACCAAAGTGTTACGCGCGATGGCACGTGATGCGGCTGCCATGCCCGAATGGTTGTTCGACGAAAGCTACGACGCCGTCGGCGATCTGGCAGAAACCATTGCCCTGCTGCTGCCGCCACCGACCGACTCGCACGATCTTGGCCTCGCGGTGTGGATCGAGCAGCGATTGCTGCCGCTGCGCAAAGTCGCGCCGGACTTGCTGGCCGACACGCTGCGTGGGCAGTGGACACAGCTCGCCGTCGATGAGCGCCTGGTCTACTTCAAACTGATGACGGGCAGCTTTCGCGTCGGCGTGTCGCGCCTGCAAGTCACTCAGGCGTTAGCCGCTGTCGGCAGCATTGACGCCAAGCGCGTCGCGCAGCGGCTGATGGGCTATCTGCACATCACCGGCCAGCCTACGGCGGCCGACTACGCGGTGTTGATCGCCCCTGAAAACAGTGGCGAGCTGAACCAGAAAACCAGCGGTAAGCCCTATCCTTTTTTTCTGGCGCATCCGTTTAACCTGCCGCTGGCGCAATTCGACGACGTGCTCGGCCCGCCCGGCAACTGGCTCATCGAATGGAAGTGGGACGGTATTCGTGCCCAGCTGGTGCGGCGTGCCGGCCAGGTCTGGTTATGGTCGCGCGGTGAAGAATTGGTCACTGACCGTTTTCCCGAACTGGCGACCATGGGCGAGGCGCTGCCCGACGGCACGGTGATCGACGGTGAGATCGTCGTCTGGCGCAAGGATGTCCTGCTGCCCGAAGACCCCGGAAAGGTGCAACCGTTTGCCGATCTGCAAAAACGCATCGGACGCAAAACGACAGGCGCCAAACTGCTGCGCGATGTGCCGGTGGTGTTGCTGGCTTATGACCTGCTTGAATTCGAGGGTAAGGATTTGCGCATGCTGCCGCAGCATGAACGGCGTGCGCTGCTCGATCAACTCATCGCGCAAATTCCGCATCCGCAGCTGCTACCCAGCCCGCTTTTGCAGGGCGACAAATGGTCTGAACTATCAAGCCAGCGCGAAGCCGCGCGCAGCATGGGCGTCGAAGGCATGATGCTCAAGGCCAATACCGCGCAATACGGCGTCGGCCGCACCAAAGATGTTGGCGTCTGGTGGAAGTGGAAGATTGATCCGCTCAGCATCGACGCGGTGTTGATCTACGCGCAGCGCGGCCACGGCCGGCGCGCGAGTCTGTACAGCGACTACACCTTCGCCGTTTGGGACGGCCCGCCAGAACAATCCGACCGCAAGCTGGTGCCGTTTGCAAAAGCCTATTCAGGCCTGACGGATGCGGAGATGGGCCGGGTCGATGCGGTGGTTCGCAAGACCACCATCGAGACCTTCGGCCCGGTGCGCAGTGTTAAACCGACACTGGTGTTCGAACTCGGCTTTGAAGGCATTGCCCGCAGCCCGCGCCACAAAAGCGGAATCGCCGTGCGCTTTCCGCGCATGCTGCGCTGGCGTGAAGACAAGCCGGTGCTTGAGGCCGATACGCTGCAAACACTTTCGGCCTTATTGCCATCATGACATACCGGCTTCGATTTTTCTCTTGCTCCCTCTCCCCCTGGGAGAGGGTAGGGGTGAGGGCCAGCGGTGTTTCAGTTAGCAGGTATCTTCGTTCTGCACCCAGCCCCCATCCCAACCTTCCCCCAGCGGGGGAAGGAGTCACACCATGAAGCGCGCGATGGAACGCTGGTTTGTCGAACGCGGCTGGAAGGCGTTCAAATTCCAGAAAGACGTGTGGAAAGCAATTGCCGCTGGCGAGTCGGGCCTGCTGCACGCCACCACCG
>JANLYY010000284.1:0-3492 GCA_031365885.1 Polaromonas sp.
CTAGCAGCCAGTGCATGTGGACAGCCGAATGCCAGTCATAGCTGCCGTAAAACACTGGGTGCAACGCGCGCGGCGTCTGCAGGTCGGCCGCCGAATTCATCGTGTGATCAAGCTTGTTCGGAAATTCCTGCGTGATGTTGGCCAGAGCCAGCGCCGCGAACGGCGCCAGCACGGCGCGGTGCTGCATCATGCGGCCAGCGCTTCGGCCTTCGCGGCGGTGCTTCCAACAACTCGAGTAGAGGCCTGCGGCAACGCCGCCTCAGCCAGCCGCACCCAGTACGTAGCGCCAATGGGCAACAGCTCGTCGTTGAAGTCATAGCTCGGGTTGTGCAGGTTGCAGGGGCCCAGGCCGTGGCCCATTTCGCGGTGTTCGCCGCCGCCGTTGCCGATGAACACGTAGCAACCCGGTTTGTGTTGCAGCATGAAGGCAAAGTCTTCGGAACCCATCGTCGGCTCGACCTTTGCGTTCACGCTGGCCGTACCGACCACATCCTGCATGACACCCACGGCAAACGCCGTTTCTTTCGCGTGGTTAATCAGCGGTGGATAGTTGCGTTTGAATTTGAATTCGACCTCGGCGTCGAAAGCGGCTGCGGTATGCGTGGCTACATCGCGCATGCGTTGCTCCATCAGGTCCAGCACCTCGTTGGTGAAGGTACGCACCGTGCCGATCAGTTTGGCGTCATCGGGAATCACATTGGTGGCGCTGCCGGCGTGAATCTGCGTGATCGACAGCACACCCGCATCAAGCGGGCTTTTGTTTCGGGAAATGATGGTCTGCCAGCTTTGTGCCATCTGCACCGCCACCATGATCGGGTCCACGCTCTTGTGCGGTTGCGCCGCGTGCGCGCCCTTGCCGCGCACAGTAACTTCAAACTCATTGCTAGACGCCATCATTGGCCCCGGTGTAACGCCAAAGGTGCCCACTGGCGCGCCGGGCCAGTTGTGCATGCCATACACAGCTTGCATCGGGCATTTCTTAAACAGCCCGTCTTCGATCATCTTTTTGGCGCCGGCGCCGCCTTCTTCGGCCGGCTGGAAAATCACATAAACCGTGCCGTCGAAAGTGCCGTGCTCTACCAGATAGTGCGCCGCGCCCAGCAGCATCGCGGTATGGCCGTCATGCCCGCAGGCGTGCATTTTTCCCTCGTGTTTCGAGGCATGCGGGAAGGTGTTGAATTCCTGCATCGGCAGCGCATCCATGTCGGCGCGCAAACCAATCGCCGCCATTGACGTGCCGCGTTTGATCACGCCGACAACGCCGGTCACGCCCATGCCGCGAATGACCGGGATATTCCAGGCGGTCAATTTTTCGGCGACCACGTCGGCAGTGCGCTGCTCTTCGTAGCAAAGCTCCGGATGGGCATGGATGTTGCGGCGGATTTCCTGCAGTTCCGAGTGGAACGCGACGATCGGATCAATTAAATTCATAAAGATCTCCTGCTAGCGGCGAAGGGCCGATTATTGACAGTTTATAGAGCTAATCGGTGATGGGTTCGGGGTTTGCCAGAGTCATCACCAGAAAACGATCTGTGTATATTACGCCTACGCTTTGCAGCGTGAGTTCAACCCAATGGAGACATTTTTTATGCGCCTTTTCTTTTTGCCAAAACTGGCTGCGTTACGAAAAAACAGCTTGCTTGGTCTGGCTATTTCAGCCGCTTTCGCGGCCTCTGCGCCGTCTGCCATGGCCCAGGAATTTCGCCTGGCGATGAGTTCTCCGCCGACATCCATGGACCCGCATTTCTACAACCTGTTTCCGAACCTGAACGTGTCCGACCACATTTTTGAGACGCTGGTCAAGATGGACCCGGACAGCCGGGTGGTTCCAGGCCTGGCTGAGTCATGGACGCTGGTCAACAACCTCACCTGGGAATTCAAGATCAGAAAGGGCGCCAAATTTCATGATGGTAGCGATGTCACCGCAGAAGACGTGGCCTGGTCGATTGACCGCGTACCCACCATCGTCGGCAGCCCGGGCAAATTCGACGTGTACACCAAGTCCATCATCAACAAAAAGGTGATAGACGCCAACACCATTCGGTTCACCACCAAGGAGCCGTATCCGCTGATGCTGG
This sequence comes from Polaromonas sp., assembly GCA_031365885.1. Lineage (GTDB taxonomy): Bacteria > Pseudomonadota > Gammaproteobacteria > Burkholderiales > Burkholderiaceae_C > Polaromonas. The sequence goes on from JANLYY010000284.1 coordinate 2,079, forward strand.
CCGATTTGACGTCGATCTACATCGTCTCAAAAAAGGCCACCACCGGCATCACGAGCGACGATTTTTCGAGTGGCAAGGGCATGGTCGGCTCCGGCCCGTTCAAGTTCGTTCGCTTCCAGCGCGATGACCGTGTTGAGCTGGAGCGCAATGACGCATTCACCGGAGGGAAAATGCCGGCCTGGACCAAGGTCACGCTGCGCTTCATACCGAATGGCGCGACGCGTCTGGCTGCGCTGCTGGCGGGCGACGTGCAAGCGATTGAGAACGTGCCAACGCCTGATTTGGCCAAGGTCAAGGCCGACACCAGCCTGGGGCTGTACAGCAAGGTGTCGCACCGACTGATTTATCTTTACCCCGACACGCGCCGCGAAAAGTCGCCGTTCATCACCGACAAAGACGGCAAGCCGATGGACAAAAACCCGCTGATGGACGCCCGGGTGCGCCAGGCCCTGTCGATGGCAATCAACCGCGATGCCATTCGGGATCGCGTGATGGAGGGCCTGTCCGAACCGACCAACAACCTGGTGCCGAAGACGCTCTTCGGCAACAACGCCAATCTCAAACCCGTTAAATTCGATGCCGAGGGTGCGAAAAAACTGCTTGCTACGGCGGGCTACCCGAACGGTTTCGGCCTGACGCTGCACACGCCGAACAACCGCTATGTCAATGACGAAAAAATCGCGCAGACCATCGCCCAGATGTTTGCGCGCATCGGCGTGGCAACCAAGGTCGAAGGGCTGCCGATGTCGGTCTATTCGGCGCGCGGTGCCAAGCAGGAGTATTCGCTTGGCCTGCTCGGATGGGGCGCGCAAACCGGCGAAGCCTCTTCGCCGCTGCGGGCGCTGCTGGCTTGCGACGACCCGGCTGCCGGTCGTGGCGGCTTCAACTGGCTCAAGTATTGCAACCCGAAAGTCGATGAGCCCTTGATCAAGGCGCTGAACACGGTCGATGACAAGGCGCGCTCACAACTGCTGCAAGATGCTGCAGCCGTCGCCATCAACGACGGCGGGTTGATTCCCATTCACCAGCAGGTGACCACCTGGGCGACGAAAAAAGGCTTTGCCTATATTCCGCGCACGGACGAGCGCACGCACGCCTACGGCTTCGTTCCGCAGCAGTAAGCATCGCCAACTATCCGCCAGCCCGCATTTGCAGCCGGCGGATTTCCTATTTTCAGTGGGCCGCTTTGGTGCGGTGAACAGGATTGAACAGGATCTAGATGCTTGTATTTATCGTCCGGCGGCTGCTGCAAAGCCTGGTGGTTTTGTTGGTCATGTCGCTGCTGGTTTTCGTTGGTGTCTATGCCATCGGCAATCCGATTGACATGCTGATCAGCCCCGACGCCGACCAGATGGACCGTGCACGCACCATCGCCGCCTTCGGGCTCGATAAACCGCTGTGGCAGCAATACCTG
>JANLYY010000092.1:0-5878 GCA_031365885.1 Polaromonas sp.
CCGCAAAATAAAGCATCGGTGTGGTGACCATGCCAACATCAATCACATCGACACCCGCAGCCGCCAGGCCGCGCATCAAGGCGGCCGCCAGCGACGGCCCGCTCAAGCGCCCGTCACGGCCCACCGCCACGGTTTTTTCACCCAGCGCCAACGCGGTGGTGCCAAAAGCCTTGCCCAGTGCTTCGGCCACTTCTTCGTTGATGGTGGCGGGCACGATGCCGCGAATGTCGTAGGCCTTGAAAACTGATGCGTTGAATTGCATGGCGAGCCATTCCCTGGTGTGTTTTGCGGTTGTAAATTGCTAACTGTTCGCTTTTTATTGTAGGAGGGCGCACTGACAGGGACATGTCCGAAAACGGCTAGTCATCACGTCAGCGGCGCGTATCATTTCAGCCATGACACCGGACCAGAACACCGCTGCAAACGATGCTTCAGACGACGCACGCTACCTCGCGTTGAAGGCCCGCGACGCCCGCTTTGACGGCTGCTTTTTCACCGGTGTGACCTCCACCGGTATTTACTGTCGGCCGGTGTGCAGTGTGAAGGCGCCAAAGCGCGAAAACTGCCGCTTTTTTGGCCTGGCCGCGCAAGCCGAAAGCGCGGGTTTCCGGCCCTGCCTGCGCTGCCGACCCGAGCTGGCACCGCATTCGGTGGTGTGGTCGATTCAGGATGCGTCTTACATCCTTGCGCACCAGGCCGCGCGTTTGCTAGATGAACCTGAAAATTGGGCCCCCACGCTTGTCGCTTCGCGAGCCTTCGGCGGTGCGCTGCCCCTTGCCCAGGGAAATGGGGCGCTGCGCCTGCGGCCCGGCAAAGCCGGTTCTGTGGCCGCGGCTGGTGAAGAGAGATTGCCCGGCGTCATTGCGGGGCTAGCCGCGCGCCTGGGCGTCAGTGACCGCCATGTGCGCCGGATTTTCGAAGCGCAATTTGGCGTGTCGCCGGTGCAGTATTTGCAGACACGCCGCTTGCTCACCGCCAAGCAATTGCTGGCCGACACGCGGTTGCCGATCACGCAAATCGCATTGATCAGCGACTTTGCCAGCGTGCGGCGCTTTAACGCGGCCTTCATCGCGCACTATCACCTGAACCCGACCCAGCTGCGACAGCGCGGCGCGCCGGTGGCGGGGCACGGCATCACCGTGCGGCTGGGCTACCGGCCGCCGTATGACGTGGCGGCGATGCTGCAATTTTTCAGCGCGCATCCGCTGCCGGGGGTGGAGTTGGTCGACTTGACCGCTGCTTCCCCACTGCTGCGTCGAACGCTGCGCATTGAGATAGCGGGCAAAACCCGCACTGGCTGGCTGGCCGCCACGTTTGACACCGAACGCAGTCAATTGTTACTGGAAGTCAGCGATTCCTTGTGTGATGTCTTGCCTGTGGTGATTCGCCGCGTGCGCGCCATGTTTGATCTGGACGCCGACCCAAAAGCCATCAACAGCGCCTTGCAAGCCAGCTTCCCGCACAGCAATGGCTTGCGCGTGCCGGGCGCGCTTGACGGGCACGAACTGGCGGTGCGCGCGGTGCTCGGCCAGCAGGTCACAGTGCAGGCCGGTTGTCGGCAAGCGCAGCGACTGGTCGCGCGCTTTGGTGAAACGATAGCCACGCCGTGGCCCGAACTTAACCGGCTGTTTCCGACACCTGCCGCGCTGGCGGTGGCCAGCAGCGATGAGTTGGGAACACTCGGCATCATCCGCCAGCGGCAAGCCGCCATCACCGGCATTGCGCGTGCGGTGCTGGAGAACAAACTGCAGTTGCATGGCGGCGCCGATGTGCATGCGACCGTTGAGGCACTCAAGGCACTGCCCGGCATCGGCGACTGGACAGCGCAATACATTGCGATGCGGGCGCTGCGCTGGCCCGATGCGTTTCCGGCGGGGGATGTGGCGCTGCACAAGGCGCTCGGTGTGCAGGGCCAGAAAAACCCGGCGAAGCTGGCCGAGGCCGCATCGCTGGCCTGGAAACCGTGGCGCAGTTATGCGGTGATTCGTGCCTGGAACGGCGGCTGGGTCGACCCACGGCCCGCTGCTGCGAGCCCACGCCAATTGATGCTTCGAAAAGACGCTGCAGACGTGTTGATCGCGCGGATCGGCACAAGATGAACGCTATTATTTTAATAGCTGGTTACGCACGTAATACGGGGGCTAGAGGCCAAAAACACCAATTAAATGACAGAAACAGTCCCGGGTCCAACATTGAAGAGGATTCACCATGAAATTCGCCACATCCTTAGTCCAGACGCGCTTTCAAAGCCCGCTGGGCAAGCTGATCGCAGCCGCTAGCGAACAAGGTCTGGCCGGGCTCTGGTTTGACAACCAGCGGCACCTGCCGCCCGAGTTGACGGGGGCTGCCTTATGGCGCACCGACGATGACCATCCACTGCTGAAACGCACCGTGAACCAGCTCGAAGAATATTTCGCCGGCACGCGCACGCTGTTTGACCTGCCGCTGGACTTGTCGCACGGCACACCATTTCAGCAATCGGTGTGGCAGGCGCTGCTGGCGATTGAACCCGGCGATACCGCCAGCTATGGCCAGATCAGCGCGCGCATCGGCAACCCCACCGCCGTGCGCGCGGTCGGTTCGGCGGTCGGGCGCAACCCGGTCAGCATCATCGTGCCATGTCATCGCGTGATGGGCGCTGACGGCTCGCTGACCGGTTACGCTGGAGGGCTGCACCGGAAAACTTTGCTGCTCACGCTCGAAGGTGTGCTTGAGGAAACCATTTTTTGAACCATCCATCGCCTAATACCACCACGTCTTCTTCGTCATCCTCACCAACACTCGCCAGCCCACACAGCTGGCTCACCGACTTCGTTTTACTGGCCGCCATTTGGGGCTCGTCGTTTCTTTTCATGCGAATTGCTGCGGTTGAGTTTGGCGCGCTGCCCACCGCAGCGGTTCGGGTGACGATTGCCGCGCTTTTTTTGCTGCCACTGGTGTGGCTGCGCGGCCTGCTGCCTGAATTGAAAAAGCACTGGCGAAAAGTATTCTTGGTCGGCGTTCTCAATTCCGGTATTCCGTTCGCGTGCTTTGCATTTGCCCTGTTGTCGATCACAACCGGGCTATCGTCGATTTTGAATGCCACCGTGCCGATGTTTGGCGCGCTGGTGGCGTGGCTGTGGCTGAAAGACAAACCCAACGGCTCACGCGTGCTGGGCTTGGGGATTGGCTTTGCGGGTGTGGCCATGCTCGCGTGGCGAGCCACGGGGCCGGGCTTGGGATTCAAGGCCACAGCCGACGGCGCCACGCCCGGCCTGGCGGTGCTAGCGTGTTTGCTGGCGTGTGTCTGCTACGGCATTTCTGCCAGTTATACGAAGCGGTATCTAACCGGCATGCCGCCATTGGTGACGGCCGCCGGCAGCCAGATCGGTGCGTCGCTGGGCCTGGCGCTGCCAGCTGTCTGGTTCTGGCCAGCGCAGATGCCGGGCGTCAACGCCTGGCTGGCGCTGCTGGCCGTGGGCGTGCTGTGTACCGGTGTGGCGTACATCATTTTCTTTCGGCTAATAGAAAACGCCGGCCCGCCGCGAGCGCTGACAGTGACGTTTCTGGTACCGGTGTTTGCGGTGCTTTACGGCGTACTTTTGCTGGGTGAACAGGTCACGCCATGGATGCTGCTGTGTGCGGTTGTGATTGTCTGCGGCACCGCGCTTTCGACCGGGCTGATTCGCTTGTGACGCTGAAGATTTTCAGTTCAAGGCGCCGGCGATCACATTGATGCTCAGCGCCAGAATCACGATGTTGAAAGCGAATGACAGCAGGCTGTGCGCCAGCGTGATCTGGCGCATTTCACGCGACGTGACCTGCACATCAGATACCTGCGAGGTCATGCCGACCACATGCGAGAAGTACAGGAAATCGAAATAGTCGGGCGCCAGGTTTCCGGGGAATTGAAGCCCCGCCCCATCAGGTTCGTTGCGCTTTTCTTCCTGGTAATAGCGGTGCGCGTAATGAAACGCGAACATCGCCTGAATGAAGAGCCAGGTGGTGCCAAGGGCCAGCATGAAAAGTGCAATCTGAAAGATGCGCTGATTGCGCGGCGCGTCTTTCACGTCCTGCATCAACAAGGCAATCGCCATCACGCAGGCCAGCGTGGCGAGCAGCAGCAGCAGAAAAATCACCACGCTGGGTTCGTCCTGCGCTTGTGCGCGTTCCCTCGTGCGTTGGGCATCAAAACGAATGCACAGCCACCAGGCCAGCAGCAGATAAACCGTGACACCCAGACACCATCCCACCAAACCCCGAAGCTGCCAGCCCACGGGCAGTGGCAAGGCCAGCGAAGCCAGCCCGACCAGCAGGCCAAAAATAAGCCGCTGCGAGCCGGTTGTCTCGGAAATATTTCGGTAGAAATGCATCGGGCCTTTTTGCTGGCAACGCTGCCGCCGCTGGCTGTACCGCTTACTCTTTGAGCGGCGGCATGTCGAGTGTGACCAGCGTTGGGCCATCGCGCGTGGCAGCAAGCCGGGCGCGGCGCGCCACCGCTGACTGAAGCACCAGACCTTCTTCGATCACGCTGCCGACGCGAAAGGGCTGCGCGGGTTTGCCATCGATCACAATCAGCGCGGCGCCACCACCGGGCGTACCCGCCAGCACGCCCTGCAACTGAAAACGGCTGGCCAGCGAGGCCTGCTGCGGCGCAGCGGCGTCCACCGCGCCCAGCAGCCGCGCGACAACCTGCGTATCAACGACGGGCGGCTGCGCTGCCGCAGCAGGTGCCGACGCAGCCGGCCCGCCTTCGGCCAGTCGCAAACCCCAATAGACGATGCTTGCCGCAGCCAGCGCCCAGACCACAAGCGTCACCATCGGCAGGCCAAATTTGGTTCGTGAAAGGGTCATCATGCAACGATTATGATGGAAGCGAAGGCGCGACGTCCAGTCGCCCACAGTCGCCGTATACCACCCATGACATCAATGAAAACCATGACTCGCCGGGCTGTCCAGGCTGGCTTTACCTTGATCGAGCTAATGGTCGTTCTGGTCATCATCGGCGTGCTGGCAGCGCTGATCGTGCCCAATGTGCTGGACCGCGCCGACGACGCCCGCGTGATGGCCGCGCGCACCGACGTCAACAATCTGATGCAGGCGCTGCGGCTTTACAAACTTGACAATCAGCGTTCGCCAAGCGCCGAGCAAGGCCTGCAGGCACTGATCGTCAAGCCGACGACCGGCACCATTCCAGCGAACTGGCGGCCCTACCTCGACAAGCTGCCCAATGACCCTTGGGGTCGTCCGTACCAGTACCTCAATCCGGGCGTGAAAGGCGAAGTCGACATCCTGTCACTGGGCGCCGACGGCCAGGCCGGGGGAGAGGGCAAGAATGCGGATATTGGCAGCTGGCAGTGATGTAGAGCCCCCACGCTCGCTCACTGCGTGTAGCTCACTGCCCCCCGAGGGGGCCGCTGCGCCTGCGGCCCGGCAAAGCCGGTTCCGCGGCCCCGGCTTGAAGGTAGAGCATCATCCGCTGCGTTTAATTAAAAGAGGCGACATATGACGACCGAGGCACGCACCATGGGCACCATGCATCGGATCCTCCAGTTGATGGTGGACAAGAAGGCTTCGGATGTGTATTTGTCGGCGCACTCGCCGGCGATGATCAAGATCAACGGCGAGGCGATTCCGATCAATGCGCAGATTCTGCCGCCCAACGCGCCGATGAATCTGCTGGCCGAAGTGCTGCCGCCCGAGCGCATCGAAGAGCTGGAAGAAATCGGCGAGCTGAACTTGGCGCTGCCGGTGGCCGGCATGGGCAACTTCCGGATCAGCGGCTTCCGGCAGCGCAGCACTTATGCGGCGGTGATTCGCTACATCCCGACGGAGATCCCGCGCCTGGACAGCCTGAACCTGCCGCCCATCCTCGCCGACCTGATCATGGAAAAGCGCG
>JANLYY010000130.1:0-3531 GCA_031365885.1 Polaromonas sp.
GGCGGTGCAGGGCTTTGGCAACGTGGGCGGCGTGGCCGGCAAGCTGTTTGCGGCTGCGGGCGCCCGCGTGGTGGCGGTGCAAGACCACGGCGGCACAATTTTCCGCGACGCGGGGCTTGACGTTCCTTCCCTGCTCAAGCACGTCGAAGAAAACGGAAGTGTGGGCGGATTTGCAAGCGCTGAAGTAATCGCCAGCGACAGTTTCTGGGATGTCGATTGCGACATTCTGATTCCGGCTGCACTGGAGCAGCAGATCACTGCAGCAAACGCTGGCCGCATCAAGGCGCGCATGATCATCGAAGGCGCCAACGGGCCGACCACGCCGGCAGCCGACGACATTTTGAAAGAGCGCAATGTGCTGGTGCTGCCCGATGTGATTGCCAATGCGGGCGGCGTGACGGTGAGCTACTTCGAAAGGGTGCAGGATTTCTCCAGCTTCTTCTGGGACGAAGATGAAATCAACGCACGGCTGGTAAAGATCATGAAGGAAGCCTTTGCAGGCGTCTGGGCGGTGGCGCAAGACCAGAAAGTCAGCCTGCGCACCGCGACCTTTATCGTGGCGTGCAAGCGGATCTTGCACACGCGCGAGTTGCGGGGTTTGTATCCTTGATGGCGACCTGCCGGTTGAATGCCCCTGAGACGACATGGCAACTCCGATTTTTTCATGCTATCAATAAAATAGCCGCTTACGCACGTATCACATGGGCTACAGGCTTGTTTTACTCTAACCAGGGCCACCAGCCCTGCCCTGTCCGGTAGTTACTGCAGCGTTTCTTTCAGCGCGGCTGGCATCGGCAAGGGCATGACTTCAATGCCCTCTTCCAGCAACTCGAACGCCTCGCGCGGGCTAGCCTGACCACGAATGCTGCGAGCCTCGGTATCACCATAATGCATGCGGCGCGCCTCGTCGGCAAAGCGCCGTCCGACGTCCTCGGTATTGGCCACCAGATGACGCAGAGCTTTCAGAAAATCGCCTTGCCCGCTTGTGACGCTTTCGGAAGGGGCTGGCGCCAACGCCATGTCTGTCGATGGCGAGGCATGGTCTTCACGGGGTGGGACGTCGCTATTGCTGCCTGAACTCGCATCACTGTTTGAGTCAGGTGTCGCCGCGCGGGGTCGCTGCGCACCGAAATTAAGTCGCGGCGCACTGGGCATTTTTTCGATGTGCGTGCTCTCGCACATTGGACACGCGATCAAATCTCGCGACAGCTGCGACTGGAAGTCATCTTCAGACGCGAACCAGCCTTCAAATGAATGCTGGTGAGCGCATTGAAGGTTGAGTACTTTCATGGACAGATTATCGCGACGTCAGGGTGACGTGACGGTTTCCCAATTGAGTTCCCACGCGCCGGCCATCACGTTTTGCAGCCATAAAATGCCGGTCAGCGTTTTTGCATCGGTGATCTGTCCACTGCGGCTCATGTCGAGCAGCGTGGCTTGCAATGCGGTGAACACGTCGAGGAATTCGCCCGCGTCGAGCTTGCGTTCACTCAACGTGAGGCCTCGTGCGAACCAGATATCGATAAATTCGGTGGAGTAGGAAATAACCGGGTGCAAGACGCCTGCCCTGGCCCATTCGCGCGCGGTGTAGCCGGTTTCTTCAAGCAATTCGCGCTGCGCGCACGCCAGCGACGCCTCGCCTGCATCGAGCTTGCCGGCTGGAAATTCGATCATCACTTCGTGCACCGGGTAGCGAAATTGCCGTTCCAGCACCAGCTGTCCGTCGTCCAGCTGCGCCACGATCATGACAGCGCCAGGATGGATCACATATTCGCGGGCGGCCTCGCTGCCGTCGGGCAGTTGCACGATGTCGCGGCGAACATCGAGGAAATCGCCTTTGAGCACTTGCTGCGAGCGCAGCATGACTTCAATCAGGTGGGAATCGGACATGAAAGATGCGCTGGTCAATGGCGTCTCTTGAAGAGATACCGATAAACAAAACCGGGAAACGCGAACGTCACAAACAGCGTGCCCGTGATGGCGTAAAACTCCCAGCCCTGTGGAGCGATCTGGCCTGCGCGTTGCTCAAGAAAAAGGCCCAGAGCGACGAACAGAAAATACCCGACCACCAGTTCAACCAGACGGACGGCCAGACTTTTAGGCGCACTGGGAGCGTAGAAGACAAATAGCCGGTTGCTGACGAAAGGCAGATTCGCCAGCAGCAAAGCAACCATCACCACCATCCAGACCGACACGGTTTGACTCATCAGCGCAGTCAGCTACCGAGCGACTTCACGATGCTGCTGATGGACTGCGAGCAGAGCGTCATCAGCCCGCCCGGAAACAAACCGAGTACCAGGATGAGCGCACCGTTGATGGTGAGCACCACGCGGGCATCTGCAGGTGCCGAGATGGGTTGGGCGTTGTGCGCTGCCGGCGCGTCGAAGTACATGACCTTGACCACACGCAGGTAGTAAAACGCACCGACCAGCGACATCATTACGGCAAACACCGCAAGTACCAAGGCACTGGTTTGCGACGAAGAAATCAGGGCCTGAAGCACTGACAACTTGGCATAGAACCCGACCATCGGCGGCAACCCGGACAGAGAAAACATGCAGGCGGCCATCACGCCAGCGTACAAAGGGCTGCGCTGATTCAAGCCCGCCAGGTCAGTGATTTCTTCAGACTCGTGACCGGCGCGCGCCAGCAACAAGATGATGCCGAAAGCAGCGAGCGTGGTGAGCACATAAGTCACTGCATAAAACATGGCTGCGCTGTACGCGGTTTCAGTATTCAACTGATTGCCATTGACCACGCCGGCAAGCAAGCCGAGCAGCAGAAAGCCCATTTGCGAAATGGTCGAAAACGCCAGCATGCGTTTGAGGTTGGACTGCGCCACCGCCGCCAGATTACCGATCAGCAAAGACCCAATGGCCATCAGCGCCAGCATTTGTTGCCAGTCGATCGCCAGTGGCAGCAAGCCTTCGACGAGCAGGCGAATGCAGATGGCGAACGCGGCCAGCTGTGGCGCGCCGCCGATGAGCAAGGTCACTGCGGTGGGCGCACCCTGGTACACGTCAGGCAGCCACATATGAAACGGCACCGCGCCCAGCTTGAAGGCCAGACCGGCGACGATGAAGACCAGACCAAACACCAGCACCTGGTGATTCACTTGCCGGCTGGCAATGGCGTTGAACACTGCATTGAGGTCAAGCGAGCCGGTGGCGCCGTACAACATCGACAGACCGTAAAGCAGGAAGCCCGAAGCCAGTGCGCCCAGCACGAAGTATTTCATCGCCGCTTCGGTGGCCGTCGCGCTGTCGCGGCGCAAGGCCACCAGCGCGTAACTCGATAGCGTGAGCAACTCCAGACCCATGTAGATGACCAGGAAGTTGTGGCCCGAAATCATCACAAACATGCCTAGCAAAGCGAACAGCGACAACGTGAAAAACTCACCGCCGCGCAGCATGTCGCGGTCTGCCGCATAGGGGCGACCATAGACCAGTGTGACCATCAGACTGATGGTGGCGAAGCACTTAAGCCAGGCGCCCATCGGGTCAATCACCACCATGTTGCTGAAGCCGTAGA
>JANLYY010000114.1:0-2177 GCA_031365885.1 Polaromonas sp.
TGGCGGCAACACGGCTCGCAGGGCTTTGACGACGGCGGGCGTGATCATTTCGGTCGGGAAAATTTTCAGACCGGTAGCACCCGCTTCCAGCGCGGCGAAGGCCTCGCTGGCGGTCATCACGCCGGGCAGGCAGACCAGGCCCAGACGCGCGGCTTCGCAAACCACGGCGGGGTTGTAGTTGGGCGAGACGATCAACTGGCCACCGGCGGCATGCACGTTGCGCACGTCGTCAATGGTCAGGACGGTGCCGGCACCGATCAGCGCCTGCGGAAATGCGTTTGCCATGGCGGCGATGCTATCAAGCGGCTGCGGTGAGTTAAGCGGCACTTCAATCAGCGTCCAGCCTGTGGCTACGAGGGCGTGACCGACCGGCAGCGCCTCGGCGGGCTGAATGCCTCGCAGGATGGCGACCAGCGGCAGGGCGCGCAGCGCACTGTCAAATTTGTCGTGGGCAGTCATGGCGCTATTTTGAAGGCTTCGCCGCTTCCACGTGCGGACTCAACGGTTCTGCCAATGATTGAGCGATGGCACGCAAGCCCAGCCACGTCGCATTGCTGCCCACCCGCTGGCAGCTCACACCCAGCAGCGCCAGCGCCTGTTCGTACCGGGCCACCAACGCGTCTGCGCCCACGATGACCACGCTATCGCCACGCGCCAGGGGCTGGCCGCGCAACTCTTCGCCAATCACCAGCCCCGACAAATAGCTGGGCAGGGCATCGGCTGCCATGCGCTGGAAAAGGGCAAGGGTGCGGGTGCTGAAGGCGGTATGCAGCAGTCCATCGCCGCGCAGGGCGTATGTCACGCCTTGCTCAAAAGCGCCGGCATCATGCGGTGAATCGACGACGGGAAGCGTGCGCGCCAGAATCGAATGCTGGCGCAGCAGCGCGTAAAACTCGCCGGTCATCGAGGTTGAAAAATGCGTGATGCGGCTGTCAGTGACCGTCACCCACTTGCTGTGCGTGCCGGGTAACACCAGCCGGGCATCGTTCAAATCTAGTAATTGCAGCGCACCAAAAATCTGCGTTTCCTCGCCGCGCATCACGTCGGGAATACCGCCCGGGTCGATGCTCAGACCGGGCACGACGGCGATCCGGCCCGGAACGATCCAGGCGAGTCGTGCAGCCACGTCATCGAACCCTGCCGGGCAAGGGCAGTAGGGCGCTTCCAGCCAGCCCTGCTGGCTACCCGCCATGCCCGAGATCAAGCACAGCGCGTCGGGCGTCATCCAGTCGCCGAAGCAGTTTTCAAAAACTGCCGGGAACCCGCCGGGCTCAACCGTGAGGATGCCGCGCACAAATGTTCGCTCTCGCGCAACCCCTGCAACGCCGCCGTTGTCAATCAGCGCGCCGCGCAGCGAGGACGTGCCCCAGTCGATGGCGATTAGGCGCTGCATGGTGTCAAGTATATGCTACAGTTTTTATAGCTGCTTACGCACGTATTACGGGGGCTGGAGGCCGAAAACATGCTTGACAAGTAATTGTGAAGGTCGTCACACAACGACAGTCATGAAGACAAAGTCACTTATCGCAGAGGTGCAGAGATTTTTCTTGCCTCCTCTTGCTCTGCGTTCTCTGCGCCTCTGCGGCGAAGGCTGTTTTCTCGGTTCAATGATTATCACGCGGCACCGCAGAGCCGCGCTGCCCAACCAGAAAATCAAGATCGACGCCCTCATCAGCCTGCAGCACATGGTCGATGTAGAGCTTCCAATAGCCCGATGTCATCGGCGGTGCCGGTGCTTTCCACTGGCTCAGGCGGCGCGCCAGTTCTTCGTCGCTGATGTGCAAATGCAGTTTGCGCTCTGGAACGTTGAGCTCAATCATGTCGCCGTTACGGACCACCGCCAGTGGCCCACCTGCCGCTGCCTCAGGTGCGGTGTGCAGCACCACGGTGCCGTACGCCGTGCCGCTCATGCGGGCGTCGCTGATGCGCACCATGTCAGTAACGCCTTTGCGCAGCACCTTAGGCGGCAGCGGCATATTGCCGACCTCGGCCATGCCGGGGTAGCCTTTCGGGCCGCAGTTTTTCAATACCATGATGCAGTGCTCGTCGATGTCGAGGTCCTCGTCGTCGATGCGGGCGTGGAAGTCTTCGATGTTTTCGAAAACTACCGCGCGGCCGGTGTGGACCATCAACGCAGGCGTGGCGGCGCTGGGCTTGATGACCGCGCCACGTGGCGA
>JANLYY010000173.1:0-19481 GCA_031365885.1 Polaromonas sp.
TCGCCCGCGGTGTGCGAGGGCGCCATCAAGCTCGGCTTCTCCAGCGTGATGATGGACGGCTCGCTGGAGGCCGACGGCAAGACCATTGCCAGCTACGAATACAACGTCGACGTGACGAAAAAAGTCGCGCAACTGGCGCATAAATATGGTGTGACGGTTGAAGGCGAACTGGGCTGCCTCGGCTCACTGGAAACCATGAAGGGCGACAAGGAAGACGGCCACGGCACCGACGCGACGATGACGCGCGAGCAGCTGCTGACCGACCCCGAGCAGGCAGCCGACTTCGTCAAGCAGACGCAGATCGACGCGCTGGCCATCGCCATTGGCACCAGCCACGGCGCCTACAAATTCACCCGCAAGCCCACGGGCGACATCCTGGCGATTGACCGCATCAAGGAAATCCACAAACGCATCCCGAGCACCCACCTGGTGATGCACGGCTCGTCGTCGGTGCCGCAAGAGATGCTGGCGATGATCCGAAAATACGGTGGCCAGATGAAAGAAACCTACGGCGTGCCGGTTGAAGAGATTCAGGAAGCCATCAGGCATGGCGTGCGCAAGATCAACATTGACACCGACATCCGGCTGGCGATGACAGCTGCCGTACGCAAGTTTCTGGCTGAAAATCCCGAGAAGTTCGACGCCCGCGAGTGGCTCAAACCAGCCCGCGAAGCCGCCAAGGCGCTGTGCAAGCAGCGCTACATCGAATTTGGTTGCGAAGGGCAGGGCGCCAAGATCAAGGGCGATACGCTGCAGGTTGTGGCCGCCCGATACGCCAAAGGTGAGCTGGCGCAAGTGGTGCATTGAGGCAAGGAGTCTGCGGCGCCTTGGTTCGTGGCATAATTTTTATACACATTCAAGGTGTATAAAATGTCCACACGAACCAATATTGTTTTAGACGACGACCTGATCGCCCAGGCAATGGCGAAAGCGCGGGTCAAAACCAAGAAGGGTGCCGTTGAAGCGGCATTGCGGGCGTATGTGCGCAAGCCTGATTATTCGGGTTTGCTCGCACTGGAAGGAAGCGACGTGCTATCCGACGATTACGACCCCAAGGCGTTGTTTATTCATCCGCGCTATTCCGAATCCAGCACGGCTTATCCCATTGCTTCGGAGTCACAGCCCGTCTGGCCTGATCCGGCAGCCCGCCCCGCAAAGCCCAGTGTCAAGAAGCGCGGATGATTGCCGACACCTCGGCGTGGATCGAACTCTTTCGCGGCACCGGCTCGGTGGTCCATCTTCGGCTGCGTCGGGCGTTGCAAAGCGGTGAAGCTTTGTTCATGCCCGATGCGGTGTACCAGGAGTTGCTTCAAGGAGCACGTGGTCCCGAGCATTTTGTGCGCTTGCAGACCGAACTGGACACCGTGCGCACACTTGATGCGCATGATTCACGCGAAGTGGCACGGCAGGGTGCCATGCTCTACGCCCGCTGCCGTTGGCAGGGCGTTACCATTCGCAGCCCCAATGATTGCCTGATTGCCGCCGGTGCGATTGAATCAGGTGAGCCCCTTTTGCATGCCGACCATGACTTCCTTCTGCTCGCCCGAATAGATAACCGTTTGCAACTGCTATGACTACCACTCCGCCCTCTTCCACACTTCACACCTCGTCCATCGCCAGCCTGCATCTGCTCGCGCGCGGCAAGGTGCGCGACAACTACGCCGTCGGCACCGACCGGCTGCTGATGGTCGCCAGCGACCGGGTCAGCGCCTTCGACGTGATTCTGGGCGAGCCGATTCCGGGCAAGGGCGCATTGTTAACGCAAATGGCGCTGTTCTGGTTCGGCCGGCTGGGCCATATCTGCCCGAACCACCTGACCGGCGAGGCGCCCGAAAGCGCCGTGACTGCTGCCGAGATTCCACAGATCGCCGGCCGCTCCATGCTGGTCAAGCGCCTGAAACCCATCCCGGTCGAGGCCGTCGTGCGCGGCTACCTGGCTGGCAGCGGCTGGCTTGAATACCAGCAAAGCCAATCGGTTTGCGGTGTGCCCCTGCCAGCGGGGCTGAAGAACGCCAGCCAGCTGTCCGAGCCGATCTTCACGCCAGCGGCCAAGGCGGCAGTGGGGGAGCACGACGAGAACATCAGCTACGAGCAGGTGGTGAAAGTCGTTGGCGCAGATCTCGCCGCGAAGATCAAGAAAATCAGCATCGGGATTTACAAGGAAGCGGCCGCGTTCGCGCTGAACAAAGGCATCATCATTGCCGACACCAAGTTCGAATTCGGCCTCGATGAAAACGGCACACTGACGCTGATGGACGAGGTGCTGACGCCCGATTCATCGCGTTACTGGCCCATCGAAGGCTACGAGGCCGCGTTCGCTGCGGGCACGAATCCACCCAGCTACGACAAGCAGTTCGTGCGCGACTGGCTGGAAGCCGTCCGCATTAACGGCAGGCCCTGGGACAAAACACCGCCGGCGCCGCGTTTGCCGGCTGATGTGATCGAAAAGACGGCGGCGAAGTATCAGGAAGCTTTGGCGCGGTTGACGGCCTGATTTGAATCACACCGGGAAACACATCCGTGCAAAAACGCCCGCCATTCAACGCAGCAGAGTGCCTGGCGATCGGTTTGTTATGGATGTTTTTGCTTGGCTTTGGCTGGATCAACCTGCTGGACGGCGGCATTTCTCTCAAGGGCAAGAGCGCAAGCGTGACCTATGCGAGTGGAGGTGCCGGGCTCGCCGTCGCAGCGGGTACATTTTTAGTTGCCGGGATGGTGACGGCCCTGCTGGCGCGTGCCTTTGATTTGAGTCGGTCGGTTACCGTGCTGCTGGTGCTGGCGGCGCTGGTGCCGCCTTTGCTTTTTGTGCTGTTTAGTTACGGACGTTGAGGGCAACGAACAAGCCAGTTCTGAGCTGATAGTGTGAATTTTGGCTGCCTTACAGGTCGCCCTTTCCGCTCAAAATCACACCACTCAACCGCAAACGATAGCGCGCCAGTTCCGCATCTTCCAGCGGAACTTGCTCGTCGGCGACTTTCGATTTTTTAGGTCGCGTGCGCGAGATCGTCACCAAAGCCTGGCGCGCATCAAAATCCCCGGCAAGTCAGTCCATTCATGGTGTAGCCGACGTTTCATGTCATCCATCTCTAGCTATTTATTTCATAGCTGCTTGCGCACGGTTTACAAGGGCTGACGGTCCAAGGGCTGACGGTCGATTTGATGCTTAAGAAATGAATATAGATCATGCTCTTGCCGCGATGCCGAATGCAGTTTTCGTTTCTCATAGTGATAATTTTGATCTGACCCCAATTTCTCGCCAATTTCTCGCAATTTCTTCTCGACCCCTATTTCTTCTCAATTTCTCGTTCACTGCGGGCACCGACCCGCCGAGCTATCACGAGCAATTCGTACGCGGCTGGCGGGAAGCGGTGCGCATCCAACGGGTTGAACGCAAAGTACTTTTGTGTCACACTTGTAGCACAACTGATGTAAAAGGAAAGCTCATGTCCACCACCACCTTGCGCATCGAAGACGCACTGCGCGAACGGATCGTCCGGCTGGCGCAAGCCTTTGACCAGACGCCGCATAACTTCATGCTGGAAGCGCTGGCGCAAAAGGCTGATGAGGCCGAGTGGAAGCTGTCGATGCAGCGGGACGCGCAACAGCGCGATGCAAGCTTGCAAGCCGGAGAGCCGGGCATCGAGTGGCATGAAATGCGCACTTATCTGCGGTCCCGACTGGACGATGCCGAGTCTGCGCCCAGCGAATCTTTGCCGGAACCACGGTGAGCCGGGTCGTTCTGGCCGCGCAGGTCAGGGCCGATTTCGACCGGATTTTCGACTTTCTTTTTGACCATGCGCCCGAGTTCGCCGCCGTGCGAATCGAAGCCATCATTAAGGCCATCGATATTCTCGAAACCAGCCCCTTGATCGGCCGGCCCGTTGCCTTCGGACAGCGGGAACTGGTGATTGCGACCGGAAGCAGCGGTTACCTGGCGCTTTATCGCTACGACCCGGTGCTGGACACTGCCTTTGTGCTGGCGGTGCGCAGTCAGCGCGAACTGGACTACAAGCGATAGGGGTCTGCCCGTCGACTGCTTGGTTCCGGTGCTTCCGTGATGGCAGTTAGCTCAAAATCACACTGCTCAGCCGCCGCCGATAACGCGCCACTTCGGCGTCTTCCGGCGGAATTTGTCCGTCGGCTACCTTAAGTTTTGGCGCTTCCATGATGTCGAGCACGGCGATGTAGGTCTTGCGGGCCAGGTCTTCGGACCAGGCTTTGTCGCGCATCAAAATCTCTAGCAACTCGTCGAGCGCATCGGTCCAGCGCTGGTCATTGATCAGCCAGCGGGCCTTGTCGAAGCGGGCGGCAAAATCACGCTTGTTGGCTGCTATCTTTACGTCAAATTGGCCTTCAGCCCCCGTAACATTTGCGCCGGCAGCTACGAAATCAATAGCATCCATCCAGCGCTTCAATGAATCAAACCGCCGCACCACGCTGGTCTGCGTAATCACCGGGGCAAACGCCACCTTCGCGTCGTCGCTGCGGCCCAGTTGCAGCAGCAGCTTGACATATTCAAAGCGGGCGTTGTCGTTGGCCGGGTCGGTGGTCACGGCTTGTTGCAGCTTTTCGAGTGCGCCTTCGGGGTCTGTGGCAGGGTCCGGTTCCGGCTCCAGCGCAAGTTCTTCTTCGGGCAGCTCTTCCGCTGGCGGCAAGTGTTTATCGAGAAATTCCTTCACCTTGCCCTCGGTCAGCGCGCCAGTGAAGCCATCGACCGGCTGGCCGTTCATCATCAGGATGCAGGTCGGAATGCTGCGAATGCCGAAGGCCGCGCCGAGCTGCTGCTCCTGATCGGAGTCGACTTTCACCAGCTTGAAACGCCCGGCGTATTCGACCTCGACTTTTTCTAGAACCGGCCCCAGCGACTTGCACGGGCCGCACCACGGCGCCCAGAAGTCGAGCAGCACGGGAGTGGTCATGGAAGCGGCAACGACTTCCTCCTCAAAATTGGCAACGGTGGCGTCGATCATGGTGCTTTAAAAGTAAAAAGATAAACCGGTATTTTCATTGACAGCGGCACGGTTTGCCAGCCGCCGCAGATCGGGCTGCTCAACTCCCGCAGGTCTTCGCGGCCAGCGCCGGGTCGCGCAGCAGCTGTACACGCGCGGGCGTGCTCGGGTGGGAAGATAGCACGTCGGACATGCCGCCGCCATGGGCTGCCGAAATGGTTTCCAGCAGTCTTGCGAGCGAATCGGAGCTGTGCCCGGCACGCGCCAGCATGTCCAGCGCGTAGCCATCAGCTTCGAGCTCCTGGCTGCGTGAAAAAGACAGCGTGGCCAGCGCCACCGGCACGGTCGCCAGCACCGATGTCGGGTCGCCAGAAATCAGCGCGACGGCCGTGCCCAGCAGCGAGCTTTAGACCACCACCCGCGTGGCGTGACGTTGCTGGACATGCCCCAGCTCATGCGCCAGCACGCCCAAAATCGCCGCCGGTTCGGCCAGCGCCACCAGCGCATCGGTCATGAAAAGAACACCGCCGGGCAGCGCGAAAGCGTTGGCGCCGTCGCTGGGTTTGCTGTCGCCACCGTTGCCGGTTGGCCCCATTGAGCGAAACAACAGCCGTTAGCGCTGCGCCTGACCATTGGGCGCGGATTTCTTCACCAGCGCATCGAAATCAGCAGTGATCTGCGCCTGCTTTTCAGCGCTGAGGCGGGATGGCTTCAACCAGGTTGTGTCCAGCGCTTCCAGCGCGCGGTCTGCCAGTTGCGTCTCCCAGCGCGTCGGCCTGAATTGTGTAATGACTTTTGACAATGCCGACATGCCAGCCAGCCACATGCCTGCGGAAATCGCTGTGCAAGCGAGCACGCCGGCCAGCAACGCGCCCCGGTGTGACGCCATTTTTTGCGCCAGCGCATACAGCCCGGGCGCGCGATACCCGGCTGCTTTCAGCGCCGCCGCC
Organism: Polaromonas sp.; assembly: GCA_031365885.1. Lineage (GTDB taxonomy): Bacteria > Pseudomonadota > Gammaproteobacteria > Burkholderiales > Burkholderiaceae_C > Polaromonas. The sequence goes on from JANLYY010000173.1 coordinate 5,900, forward strand.
GCGCCCACGGCGTGTAGATGCCCGGCGTGACGATGGTCAGCAGCAAGTTGCACAACCACAGCCTGAAATAGTCGCCGGCTGAGCCGGCGAAACGCACGGGGTGTTTGTCGATGCCTGGCAGGGGCGCAGACACAGCGGCGGTCTGCGGCGATGCAGGTACGGCGCCGGGGGGCATGGGTTGCGAAGTAGTCAAGAAGGCCTGCCTTTGTTGTCGGTTGTTCTGGCGAATTTTTGGACCGGGTCCGAAGCCGATCAATGCCTGGCTGGAAGTGTACGGGGCGGCAGGCGCTAACCCGTAAAATTGCGTCCTTCCAATGCCGTCCCTGCCAGGCCACCATGAACACAAAAAACCAGCCACCCTCGTCCGCCGCAGTACCACCGCTTGTCGGCGTCGTCATGGGCTCCGCCAGCGACTGGGAAACGATGCAGCATGCGGTGCAGATATTGAAGGAGTTCGGCGTCGCGCACGAGGCGCGTGTCGTGTCGGCGCACCGCATGCCGGACGAGATGTTCGCCTATGCCGAACAAGCCGCCGGGCGCGGGCTGCAGGCCATCATCGCCGGGGCCGGTGGCGCAGCGCATCTGCCCGGCATGCTGGCCGCCAAAACCGCGCTGCCGGTGCTCGGCGTCCCGGTGGCCAGCAAGCATCTGCAGGGTGTGGATTCGCTGCATAGCATCGTGCAGATGCCCAAAGGAATTCCAGTGGCGACCTTTGCGATTGGCAACGCCGGTGCGGCCAACGCGGCGCTGTTTGCGGTCGCCGTGCTGGCTTTGCACGATGCGGCGCTGGCTGAAAAATTGCGCACTTACCGCGCCGAACAAACTGCCGCCGCCAGCGCCATGACGCTGCCATCGGCATGAGCCAGCCTGCCACGATGCCGACAAGTTTGCCGATTTTTCCCGGCACTGTTTCAGCAATCGGCCAGCCCGCCACGCTGGGCGTGATGGGCGGCGGGCAGTTGGGCCGCATGTTCGTGCATGCCGCGCAGCGTCTGGGCTATTTCACGGCGGTGCTGGACCCTGATGCACAAAGCCCCGCCGGCCTCGTCAGCCACCACCACATTCAGGCGGACTACCTTGACGCCGCTGGCTTGTCACAGCTGGCTTCGCTGTGCGTAGCCGTCACCACAGAGTTTGAAAACGTGCCTGCCGCGTCGCTTCAAACGCTGGCCACGACGCGGCCTGTTGCGCCCGGCGCGACCGCAGTGTCGATCGCGCAAAACCGCATCGACGAAAAGGCGCACCTGATGGCCTGCGCCAGCGTGTCCGGCGTCAGCTGCGCGCCCTACGCCGTGATTGAAACGCTATCGCAGTTGCAGGCCGCGCCAGAGAACCTGCTGCCCGGCATCCTGAAAACCGCGCGCATGGGTTACGACGGCAAAGGCCAGGTGCGGGTCAAAAACGCGGCAGAACTCGCTGCCGCCTGGGCTGATTTGAAGCGCGTGCCCTGCGTGCTGGAAAAGATGCTGCCTTTGAAAGCCGAGCTGTCAGTCATCGTCGCGCGCGGCTGGGACGGCGCGGTGGTGAGCTTCGCGCCGCAGCGCAATGTCCACGTTGGTGGCATCCTTGCCGTGACCCATGCCTATGCATTAAATATGCCTCTAGCCCAGGCAAATCGTGCGCAAGCAGCTACTGAATTCATAGCGGAACACCTTGACTACGTCGGTGTGCTGTGCGTCGAATATTTCATCATCGACGACGGCAGCGAGCAGGGCGCGCTGGTGGTCAACGAAATAGCGCCGCGCCCGCACAACAGCGGCCACTACACGATGGACGCCTGCGATGTGTCGCAGTTCGACCTGCAGGTGCATGCGATGGCCGGTTTGCCGCTGCCCGCACCGCGCCAGCATTCACCGGCCATCATGCTTAACCTGCTGGGCGATGTTTGGTTTGATGCTGACGGCAAGCCGCGCACACCCGATTGGGCGGCGGTGCTGGCCTTGCCCGGCACGCATCTGCACCTGTACGGCAAGCTTGATGCGCGACCGGGCCGCAAGATGGGACATATCAACATGATCGGGGCTGATGTCGCGGGTGTGCAGGGCGTTGCGCGGCGGGTGGCTGAGTTGCTGGGCTTGCCTGGGCTGGATGGCTAAGATGCTGAACACGGGGGCATTCACCGCAGAGGCGCAGAGGACGAAAAGGAAGAGGAGCAAAACCTTGAAGTTTTTATCTCCATTGCTATTACCTCTGCGAATCTCTGCGTCCTCTGCGCCTCTGCGGTAAAGGTATTCGCATGCAAGCCACAAGCAACAAAGAAGCTATCGCCGAGGCAGCACGCCGCATCCACGCCGGCGAACTGGTCGCCTTTCCGACCGAAACGGTTTACGGCCTGGGCGCCGACGCCTCCAGCGATGCCGCCGTCGCCAAAATCTTCGCTGCCAAGGGCCGGCCGGCGGATCATCCCCTGATCGTGCATCTTTCTGATGCGGCGCAAGTCACCCACTACGCCAGCAGCGTGCCGCCGTTTGCCGCCCGGCTGATGCAGGTCTTCTGGCCCGGCCCGCTCACCGTCATCCTGCCGCGCTTGCCGGGTGTAGCAACGGCTGCAGCCGGTGGACAGGACTCGATTGGTCTGCGCTGCCCGGCTCATCCGGTGGCGCTGGCTTTTTTGCAAGCCTGCCTGGACTTGGGCGTCAGCGGCGTGGCCGGTCCCAGCGCCAATCGCTTTGGCCGCGTCAGCCCAACCACCGCCGCGCATGTACGCGCCGAGTTTGGCAGCGACCTGCTGGTGCTCGACGGCGGGCCGTGCAAAGTCGGCATCGAATCGAGCATCGTTGACTGCACGCGTGGCCGGCCGGTGCTGCTGCGTCCCGGCGTTCTGACGCGGTTGCAGTTAAAGGCGGCGTGCGGCCAACCAGTGCTGTCGCCCGACGAAATTGACGACAGCGAATCGAGTGCCCCGCGCGCATCCGGCACGCTCGAATCACACTACGCGCCCGACGCCAAAGTGCGCTTGATGGATGCCGGTGCGATCCAGACCGCGCTTGATCTGCTTGGCGCCGAGGCGGCAAATATTGCCATCTATGCCCGCAGCATCGTGCGCATCCAGTCCGAAAAAGTGCGCTGCCGCCGCATGCCCGACGACGCGCTGGCGACCGCGCAGCAGCTGTTTGCCGTGCTGCGTGATTTCGACGCCCAGGGCGTCAAGCTGATATGGGTCGAAAACCTGCCTGATGCGGGCGAGTGGGACGGCGTGCGAGACCGGTTGAAACGAGCGGCTCATACCAACTAGCAACCTGTTATGGCAAAAATCGGGCCAGCAACAGAGTGATTATTTTTGTTGCGCACCAGCATCACAATTTGTCGGGTTAGGGGTGGAGTCAGATACATTCGCACACATCTCAAAACCGTAAAAATATATGTTGCTTTATTTCCGTTTGATTCTGGTGTCGCTGCTTGTCGTGGTTGGCGCGCCATCCCTCGCCAAGGAATACACATGGGAGAAGTTTGGGTACACCAACCGCCCGTTCTTTCCCTAAGGGAAAGCTCCCCTTTTTAGTGCGCCACAAAATTTTTGCAACGCGTTCAGCGGCGGAGGTTTCTCGCATCGCGCCTGTCTCTTACCCGGAGGCACTGCCGTTGTGCCCGGCTGGTACTGTATTTCGCCGGACTTGCCTTGCGGTGAGGCAAATATCGGAGCCAGCATTGCAGATGGCCCACTTCAAGCAATAGAGGTTTGCACCAACTCTGCAAATCCCACTTTCAACGGCGCCAAAGGTGCGGTGGGACGGGTCGCCTTCAATGTCGCTGTGGGCAAGTGTTCTTGCTTCGATTCAAACACCAGCAAGCCTGAGCCCAAGTTTTATCCCGACTTGGACACCGGCCTTTGCTATCAGCCCCCACTACTTCAAGTCGAACTTTCCAGGAACCGCTACAAACCCTCCGAAGCTAATCAGCCGATCAACATCGACATATCGGTCGTTCGCGGCGGCACCCTGATGCCCAATGTTGAGATTCAGCTAAAGGTAATTACCGACGAGGGCGCCCCGGGAACCCTGTCGGCAACCAGCGGGTTCACGGATGCGAACACCAACAACTATTTGGGTGTGCGCTACACCTTCCCCGACTTCACCAAAAAGAAGGTCGACAAAATCATCGTCAGTTGTGAAATCTGTGGTGATGACTTCAACCCCAGCACGCTGGAGATCAAGATGTCGCCGACGCTGGTGGGGTTTTTCAATGGGGTTTGGAATACGGAGAAACAGGCCAGCGATGGACTTGAAGAACTAAAAACCAACACTGACGCGGTTCGTGGAAAAATGTCAACCGTCTATGACCTGTTTTACAACCAGTCTGGTTGTGGCCGCGCGGGAACCACGTGTCTGCAAGACATCGCCGAGGTATTTGAACAACGATCGAAAGAACTGGATGGCGTCATGGCCAATCGCTGGGAAAACTTCTGGGATTTGTTGGCCGGTCGCCACGCATCGCCGCAATCGGGCATAGGTGGATTGCTCAGTGCGCTGGGCAACCCGGCGCTGGCACTGGCGCAATTGTTCGACGCTACTTTCAATGCCATGCTTGCCCAAATGGCCTCTGGCTGGTCGCAAATGCTGAGCAACCCGCCCACCGGCGCTGACAGCGCGGCCCACCTGGCCAAACTGCAACGCTATGCCGATGACGACTTCACGACGGTGTTGATCGCGCATTCGCAGGGCAACCTGTTTGTCAACACCGCGTATGACGGTCTTCGCAGTTCACGCCCCCAGGTAGCAGCCAAGGTCGTCCACGTCGCACCGGCTTCCCCCACGTTGCGCGGCGACTATGTGCTGGCCGATATCGATCTGGTGATCAACGGGCTACGCCTTCAAGGTGTTACTAGCGTCCCGTCGGCCAACATTGGGTTACCTTACAGTGGCGCGGATGCGAGCGGGCATACGCTGGTCGCTACGTACCTGGACGCCAGCCGCAACGGCCTTGAGCGCGTAAAGACCATGATCATGACAGCGCTGAGCGCGCTTTAGCTCGCTTCGTGACGGCTTCACTCCCATCCTCGAATTCATGAAAGATCAGTATGAAACGCAATGCAAACAACAACAATCAGGCCCGAATCAGGTTGGTGATCACACGGTGCGTGGGCGCAGCCGCGTTGGCTGTGATTCTTTCAGCTTGCGGCGGTAAATCATCTTCGCCCAATATGGTTCCGGCAGAAGCCCCGAGCGCGGTAAGCATGATTTCACCGGCAAGCCCAGCTTCACCTTCGTCGTCAGCGTCGTCGCCAAGCACCCCGGTTGTAGCGCCTCCGACTTTAAAAATGCAAATCGAGGCACTGGAAACTCAGGGCAAGCTTCCCAAACTAGACCGGTCAGTTAGCATCGTTGGCCCTGATGCAAACTCGAACGGCGTGCGCGACGATATCGAAGCGTATATCGACACTCTTGTGCTCACGGCTGCGCAGAAACGAGCCGCGATGCAGGATGCGAGGGCGCTTCAAAAGACGCTGACCGTGGACTTGACAGACAAAACTGCCTTGCAGGGAGTCGGCGACGGATTAATGGCATCGACTAAATGTTTGGGAGAAAACTTTACCAGCCCCTCAAGATCTCAGCTGTCGCAGCGGATCGAATCAATCACGGCTAACACACGCGAACGATCAAAGCGATATATGGATTACAACGCCGCACGTTCAGGCAGCGTGACCAGTTATCCAACGGTTGATACCTGCGAAAAGTAACTGTATGCCGAAACGTTCATGAAGGCTTCAAGCTTGCCAAGACGTTGTATGGCATTACTGTCGGTTCTGCTGATCACAGCTTGCGGCGGTAAATCATCTTCGCCCAATATGGTTCCGCCCGCAGCGCCAAGCGCGGTGAGCATGATTTCACCGGCAAGCCCAGCTTCACCCTCGTCGTCAGCGTCGTTGCCAACCACCCCGGTTGTAGCGCCGCCGACGTTAAAAATGCAAATCGAGGCACTGGAAACTCAGGGCAAGCTTCCCAAACTAGATCGGTCGGATAGTATTGTTGGCCCTGATGCAAACTCGAACGGCGTGCGCGACGATATCGAAGCGTACATCGATACTCTTGTGCTCACGGCTGCGCAAAAACGAGCAGCGATGCAAAAGGCCAAGGCTCTTCAAAATACGTTGACGGTGGACTTGACGGACAAAACTGCCTTGCAAAAAGTAGGCGATGGTTTGATGGCATCGACCAATTGCATTGGGGATATTTTTGTAGACAAGCGAGGGGCGCCCGACTCTTATCTTTCAAGTCGGATTGAAGCCATGACAGCCAACACGCGCGAACGATCCAAACGCTATATGGAATACAACGCTGCGCGCTCCGGTAGTGTTACTAGCCTTCCCAGTGGCGATACTTGTGAGAAGTGAACAACGCAGATGCATGCGCCTGCAAGGTGCAAAAAAGCTGATGAATTGTGCATCTGGCCCACTGCTCTTGACCGTACTGGCTGTCGCTCTTTCAGCGTGCAGCGGCAAATCGTCTTCGCCCAATATGGTTCCGCCAGAAGCGCCAAGCGCGGTGAGTATGGTTTTGCCGGCAAGCCCAACTTCATCCTTGTCGTCAGCGTCATCGCCAACCACCCCGGTTGCAGCGCCGCCCTCCTTGAAAATGCAAATTGAGGCGTTGGAAAACCAGGGCAAGCTACCCAAGCTTGATCGCTCGGTCAGCATCGTTGGGCCTGATGTGAACGCAGACGGCGTGTGCGACGACTTCGACGCCCAGGGCGTCAGGCTGATCTGGGTCGAAAACCTGCCTGATGCGGGCGAGTGGGACGGCGTGCGGGATCGATTGGTGCGCGCGGCAGCGATTTGACAGCTCGCAAACACCGACCAAAAAGCAGTTGTCTGATCTAAAGTAAAAAAAAGTCAGCAGGCAACAGCGGATGTAATCGCTCTTTACCTGTCGTTGTAGGCCATAGGGGCTAAAAAATGGCTGGGCGGCTTTGCGTTTCGCTGAAATCCCCGGCTTGTGCCCGCACTTGTAGTGGCGACGCGGCGCCGGGATGGAAGCCCCAAAAACAGCGCAAGTCGAAGCTCTGCGGGTGCCACCTACGTACACGCGCCGGGGCGCTGCTGCACACCGCTCAGGCCCCCCCCCAAACAAGCTGCCGTTAGAGCCAATTCGGGCTGGCATCAATTCGCCAGAATTGAGCGCCAGTACGGGCCCTAGTCACATTCGGGGGCGTTATTTACTGCCTCAGGCGCGAGGCTTGCCCTGCGAGTTTTTACCAACCTAAGTAATGGTTTGCGTAGAAGTTTTGTAGGATCAATCTGACGAATCCGGTCATCTAAAGCCTCGGTCCTGTTGGCCTTGCGGCACCTTTTTATGGGCAATTTTTTAAGCGGGAAAAAAAGCAGAGGCAGTCGGCGGCCTACAAAGCCTGGCTGCGAGACCTCAAGTTTCATTTGACTTCACGTGTAAGACGAAGCTTACAAACTGGCGTTTAGCATCGCCGTTGCAAATCACAGACCTGTTGATTTGCATCAAAGCCCAGTTCCGGCTAAGGCCAGGCTTTCGTGACATCCGATCAATCACAGTAACGCCGAGACACCAGGCCGTGGGGCCCACATCGGCGGCTTGTGAGGCTCGTTCCCCGCATCGGGTTCACGGTACTTTTAAACATATCCAACCAGGAAATCATCTTGAATAAATTTTGCCTGACAGGGGCAGCGCTGGCGCTCGCCGGTTGCACATTGCTATCAGCCTGCGGCGGTGGTGGCGGATCTGAAGCTGCCGGCACGGCGGTAGCGGGCTACAACGCGGAAAACTCGTCGGTTAAACCCGGCATTGCCTATCCTTTTGGCTCCCAGCTGACAGCGTATGTCGCCGGCATCAAGCCAACGGTAGAAAGCCAGGGCGCCCAAAACGCAGTGATTCGCAAACAGTACGACCAATGGAAAGCCAACGGCGTGCAAGACCGTTGCGGCGGTGCTGTGGTGGTTTTCAATTCACAGTACGCCACCGTGTCCGAAGGCGCCGGCTACGGCATGCTGCTGACCGTGGTCATGGCCGGTTATGACGGCGAGGCTAGAGCGCTGTTCAACAAGTTATTTCACGTCGTGCGCGCCAGTCCGGCATACGGCGCCAATCAGCCTGCGCTGATGGAATGGCGACTCAATGCCGACTGCAGCAGCGCCGGCGAAGGCTGGGGCGCGATGGACGGAGACCTCGACATCGCGATGGCGCTGTTGATGGCAGACAAGCAGTGGGGCTCAACCGGCGAGGTGAACTACCGCGCCGAAGCCCTGAAAACCATTGCCGCCATCAAGTCCACCAACATGAGCCCGGCAGGCTTCACCAAGGGGCTGCCGAACGCCAGCAATAACCGCACGTCGGACTACATGATCACCCACTTCAAGGCTTTCAAACGCGCCACCGGCGATACCTTTTGGGACGAAGCATCAGACCGCGCGTTTGACTTGCTCAATCTGATGCAAGACAAATTCGCACCCAACACCGGCCTGGTTCCTGATTTCATCATCAACACCGCCACCAACCCCGAGCCATCGACCGGCTACATCGGCGACGGCAATGACCGCGAAGGCTCCTTCTACACCAACGCCTGCCGCCTGCCGTGGCGCCTGGCATCAGACTACGTCACCAGCGTCGACGAGCGCTCAAAAAAGGTGACAACGCGCATGATGAACTTTTTTGAGAGCAGCACCGGCGGCCAGCCCGCGCAGATACAGGCCGGCTACCAGCTCGACGGCACCAGCATGGGCAACTATTCGTCGCCGTCATTCACCGGCCCGGCCACCGCAGGCGCGATGGTGGACGCGAAATTCCAGCCCTTCCTCAACAGCCTGTGGACGCATTCAAGCACCAACCTGGCAGACAACTACTACGACACCGAACTGCAACTGCTCAGCCTGATTGTGGTGTCGGGGAATTGGTGGAATCCGTAAGATTCATGTCGGCGGTGGGCCGGCGGACAATTTAGCCTTTGTCCGCCGCCACCGCACGCCGAATGACCTCTGTGGCCAGGAACATGCTCAAGTTCTGGTCTGCAAAACGCTGAAATCCATACTTGGCGTAAAACGCCACCGCGGCTTCGTTTTTGGCATCAACGACCACGGCGTACAAGCCAATTTTCTCTGCGGTGCGGGCCGCCAGATGCATGGCGTGCCGCAGCAACGCAGTGCCAACACCATTGCCCTGTTCGCGCAAGTCCACTGCTAAACGCCCAATGCGCACCACAGGCACGGGGTAACGCGGCAGGCGCAGTGCAGAAGGCAAGTTTTGAAAGTCGATGGAGGCGGTGCTGATGGCGTAGTAGCCGCGAATGCGCAGCTCGCCGTGAGCTACAGCCACATAGCTGCGATTGAAGTTTTTGTCGGCTTGCTGGCGGGCGAAGCGCTGCAGAAAGACGTTGAGCGCAGGCTCGCCACAGTCAAAGTCCTGGCGATCATGCTTTCGCTCGAGCGCTAAGATTTCAAGCTTCATGCGAGGGTGCGCATCAGCTCGATCAAGGCTTTGGTCGGCTTGGCCGGTTTGTCCAGCGCCTTTAAAAACAGGTCACGGTCACGGTTAGACAAGGTGATGGCCTCTTGCTGCGCGACCAGGCGACTGGCCGCCTCATAGGCGTTTTGCAGCATGAAACTCGATACGGTAGAACCCATGATTGCCGCCGCGCGCTCGATCAAGGCCTTGGCTTCAGGGCTGGTGCGCAGGTTGATACGGGCAGACTCGGTAGTGGCTATGGTGGACATGAACTGACTCCTTTTGCATCAGTCACTGTACGTCAAATTAACTTACAGATCAATCGACTTCAGATTGCCCCGCCAACTCGTCAAGGCTGGTCAAAAATATTAATAAATAAGCCCACAGCCCTTTGAAAATCAGCGTAAGCAGCTATCCATTAAATAGCGCATTAACGCGCATGATGCGACGGCGCCGGCCGGTAGGCCAGGGTTTCAAGCCCCTCCATATGCGCCTTCAACCGCAGCGCCAGAATCTGCGAGTAATGCCGTGACTGGTGCAGGCTCCTTAAGGAAACGCCTCTATGTGGATGAAGATTTCTTGACCGCCTTGGGTGGCTTCGATGAAGCCGAATCCGCGGTCGTCGTTCCAGGATTTGAGGGTTCCAGTGGCTTGCATGACGAGGGCGGACTTACTGAGTCAAACGTTGGAGTTAGGCATCACCGATGGAAAAACGCAATGAGTTCATTGATTTGGATGCTGACAGCTGCGATAGCCGCGACTGTTGCAATGATTGCCGCCCACCGGGCCCATAGAGCCTGCTGTCGCGCTGATGAGGCCTGTGCTTCGGCGGCGGCGGCGCTTCCGCGGGCTGCCTCAAGGCCTTCGGAGGCGAGGCGATTAGCCTCTTTGGCGAAGGAAAGAGCTTCTTTGGCAATTCTCAAAGTCTCTTCCTCCCGGGTGTCGCGCTTGTCTGCTGAGGCGGCATCGCGCAGCACTTGTTGCTCAGCAAGCCAAGCTTTGGCCTCGGCGGCAACTTCGCCGCCTTGTTCCGCAAGCACTCGTGTGTATGTTTCGCCGTGCGACACAAATGCTGCGCGGTGAGCGAGGTCTCTGGGCATGGATGTGATGCTTACCGTTGGCTGGACGGGTTAGGCCTGTTTGTTCTTAAGGTGCTCATTTCGCATGTCCGCGAAGGCCTGAATCAGACTGTCTTGCTCAGAGCTCAACTGACGAACGGTTTCTGGCGAGATTTGACCTTGCTCCGCCAGCCGAATGAGCTTCGTGTGATAGCTAACGAATACAGCCAATGGAAGCATGGCACCTCCATTTTCCTTGACCAACTCGAGCCGAGTCTTCCAGTCTTGTAGCGCCATTGCGAGCGCCTCTTTGGTCAGTTCGCGTCTGTTTTGATAGTGGGCTTGGACAACGATGGTAGCGACAGACGCCGCTGCTCCCACTAGCGCACCACCTAAAGCTGCAAACAGAGGAATGTAAGGATCCATGAGGAAGGCCTAGACGTTGCGTTTAGCGGACGCTGCAGGCGGTTCGCTTAGAACAGTCAGTGGGTTCGTCACGAAAACCAACCTTTCTTGATCCCTAGTTGCTTCCGTAGCTCAGGATTGGAGTGTGCGAAGGCCGTCAGCCGCATGACCATCAGATTGAAGACGTTAAAAACTTGCTCATTGTCCAACGCGATACCCTCGCCATTAGCCATGGCTTTGATGTCATCTATCGTTGTGCGGAAAAGTTTCCCAAGATCGGTTTGCAAGATGTGAGGCCCAAACCACTCTCGCAGATAACTTTGGGTGTATGCGTCTATCAATGGACCAACGCCAACGGGAAAGTTTTCATAGGTGCCTTGAATTGCCTCAAGTAAAACGGGCTCCTTCAACGACCTAAGCTGCTTCTCCACCAGCTTAGGAAGCGTGGTGCCACGATATTGTTCTTCCAGTTCGTCGATTGCATAAATTCTCCCGTGCGACGCAGCGTAATGTATGGCGAAAAGCACTGCAATGTAACCTAGGAAAACTGCCACTGAAATTGCGCGCCCGAGGCTGTCCATAATAAATTTCTCGCTTCTTTAAAGATTGCGACAAACCCGGCACTCTTTGGAAATGAAGATTTGCCCGCCGCGCCTGCCCAACAAGTCTGTGCAGGGCGGTGAGGGTTATCGCCATCGAGGATCAGCAAAAGGGAATTGACGCTCAACCGCATCACCCCGTTCACGTCAGTCGCGCATATCGGCGCTCAAGTCAGGCCACCCCAGCCGTATGCCGCATCGTCTAAAGCGATTTAAGGTTGCAGCCCCTATAAATCTTGCGCAAGCAGCTATCAAATCAAGAGCAACTCACCTTGCGTGATGCACCCCCGCCAGCCCATATACCGGCGTCTCCAGCCCCTCCATCCGCGCCTTCAGCTGCAGCGCCAGAAACTGCGAGTAGTGGCGCGACTGGTGCAGGTTGCCGCCGTGAATCCACAGCTGCGGCACCTGCGTCGGCTTCCACATATTGCGCAGCTCGCCTTCCCAGGGGCCGGGGTCTTTGGGGGTGTCCGAGCCCAGGCCCCAGACCTTGCCTACCTTGTCGGCGATTTCAGGCGACATGAGGTCGGCGAGCCAGCCGTTCATTGAGCCGTAACCCGTTGCATACACCAGCAGGTCGGCCGGCAGTTCGGTGCCGTCGCTCAGCGTGACTGACCTGGGGTTGATGCGTTCGATGTTGACGCCGCTTTTAAGTTTTACGCTGCCGTTGGCGACCAGCTCCGACGCGCCGACGTCGATGTAATAGCCCGAGCCGCGCCGCAAATACTTCATGAACAGGCCCGAACCATCAGGGCCGAAGTCGAGCATGAAGCCGGCTTTTTCCAGCCGCGCATACAGGTCGGCGTCGCGTATTTTCATCGCGTCATACACCGGCACCTGCATAGGCGCCATGATCTTGTAGGGGATGGAGGCGAAGATCAGATCCGCCTTGTCGGTGGTCACGCCGGCCTTGACGGCGCTCTCGGAATAGAGGCCGCCCAGCGCCAGCTCCATCAGCGAATCAGACGGCGCGATGTGGGTCGATGAGCGCTGCACCATCGTCACGTCAGCGCCGCCTTCACACAGCGCGGCGCAGATGTCGTGGGCCGAATTGTTCGAGCCCAGCACCACGCATTTTTTTCCTTTGTAAGCCTCGGGGCCGGGGTGCTGGCTGGAGTGGTGCTGTTCGCCCAGAAAAGTCTCCGCGCCCGGAATTTTCGGCACATTCGGGTAGCCCGACACGCCGAGCGCAAACACCAGCTGCGTGGGTTTAAGCGTGATGGTTTTGCCGCCGCGTTCGACCGTCACTTCCCACTGCTGCGTGGCCTCGTCAAAGCGCGCTTTTTTGGCCGTGGTGCCGCCCCAGTAGTTCAGCTCCATCACCTTGGTGTACATCTCCAGCCAGTCGCCGAGTTTGTCTTTCGGTGCGAACACGGGCCAGTCGTCCGGAAACGGCAGGTAGGGCAGGTGGTCATACCAGACCGGGTCGTGCAGGCACAGGCTTTTGTAGCGCTTGCGCCAGCTGTCACCGGGCTTGTCGTTCTTCTCGACAATGATGGCCGGCACGCCCAGGCGCCGCAGCCGCGCACCGAGCGCAATGCCGCCCTGACCGCCGCCGACGATCAGCACATAAGGCTGCTCGTCAAAGCCCAGCGTGCTGGGCTCTTGCTGGCGCTTTTCCAGCCAGCTTTTTCGCCCCGGCTGCGCGCCGTGTTCGGCCCCTTTGGTTCGACGCGCGCCGGTCTGCTCTTCAAAACCTTTCAGATCGGTCATGGTCGTCAGCAGCGTCCAGGCCTTGCCGTTTTGCAGCCGCAAATGACCGCGCCCGCGCGCCACCGCTGTTTCAAAGGTAAACCAGGCATCGATCACGCCGCCGGCCTCGGTGGCCTCGCCTTCAATCGCAAACGCAGAAGGCTTCACATCGGCCAGCCGCGCCTGCAGCATGCTGCGGATCGCGGCTGGGCTCTCCTGCGTGCAGATGTTCCAGGTAAACGCCACCAGATCGCGCCAGTAACTGTCGGGTGCAAACAGCGCCACCGCCGCGTCGATGTCATTGCGTTGGAGCACGGTCTGAAAATCGGCCAGCCAGGCGCTGGCCAGCTGCGTCGGGTGCGCGGACAAGTCGGTCATTTGCAGGCTCCTTGAAGTGGCCTCCCACCCGCCGACATGGCGGGCG
>JANLYY010000211.1:0-2110 GCA_031365885.1 Polaromonas sp.
CGCGCCTGCAGCCGTATCGCGTCGAGACGCCGCAGGGCGCGGCCGACGGTCTTCTGACGAGTTATTACGAGCCGGTACTCAAAGCCAGCCGCCGCGCGGGCAGCGGTTTTGAGGTGCCGCTGTACAAGGCACCCGCCGCGCTCGGCAGCCGCAAGCCCTGGTTTTCACGGCAGGAAATCGACACCCTGCCCGAGGCACGCAGCGCGCTCGCAGGCCGCGAAATTGCCTTTCTGGCGGACCCCATTGATGCCCTGTCGCTGCATATTCAGGGCTCGGGCCGACTCAGCCTGACGGAGCCCGATGGCAGCCAGCGGCTGGTGCGGGTGGCCTTTGCCGGCACCAACGACCAGCCCTACCGCAGCCCCGCCCAGTGGTTGCAGCAGCAAGGCGTTGCCAGCCTCACGCCGCCATGGACCGATTCAATGAAAGCCTGGGTGGCGCAAAACCCGCAGCGCGTCAACCAGCTGCTGTGGAGCAATCCGCGCTACATCTTTTTTCGGGAAGAGGCGCTGACCGACCTCGACGCCGCCTTCGGCCCCAAGGGCGCGCAAGGCGTAGCGCTGACGCCCGGCCGCTCGATTGCCGTTGACCCGGGCAGCATTCCGTACGGCACGCCGGTGTGGCTGGCCTCCAGCGGGCGCACCGCAAAATTCCAGAAGCTGGTGCTGGCCCAAGACACCGGCAGTGCCATCGTCGGTGCGGTGCGGGCCGATTATTTTGCTGGCACCGGACTCGATGCCGGCGCCCTGGCAGCCACTGTCAATCAGCCGCTGCGGCTGTGGGTGCTGTGGCCGAAATGAATGGGTCAAAGTAAATAGGCCGAAGTAAACAGCTTGACGAAAGGAACCAGGACATGAACGCATCACATCCTGAACGGAACCCGCTCGCACCGCGCGAGACTGCCGCCGCGCTCGTATCCGCCGTGGCATTTGCACTGGTATTGCTGACCGGTTGCGCTACCGGAAATTTCGGCAATTCATCGAGCGGCCAGCGCTACCGCTGCGAGCAGGGCATCGAATTCAGCGTGAAGTTTGTCGATGACTCGGCACTGATCGACAGCAGCCGAGGCTACAACGTGCTGCTGCGCGACGCCGGCGGCCAAGGTGAAGGCCAGACGGTTTACAGCAACGCCGAAATGCGCGCAGAGTTTGGGCTGGGTGCGGGCGGGCGCGAGGCCCGTTTGTCTTATCCGCGGCTGCCGCTGGTGGTGCGTTGTCTGCGGGACTGATGCGTTTTTGACGCTATAAATTTAGCAGCTGCTTGCGCAGGTAATACGCGGGCTACAGTGCTTTTTATTACCCAATGTATGGATGCTCGGATGGCTTCGCCGATTGCTGTTGCTAACCTACCAGCCGTGCCGTCTCTGGGTCATAGACCACATCGGTAATCGACCCATCCCGAATGCGCTGAACCGCTTCGTCGATCACATGAAGCGGCACCAAAAACCATTCTCTCGGTTTGACCGGGTGTCCAAATCGGTCCTCGATGGTCAAGTCAATCTGTGCAGCGCTGAACAATCGGTGGAAGATGTTTTCCAGCTTGATACGGTTCAGGTTGTGCAGCTTGTAGGTGGCGACCACCTCCACGTCGGCTAGCAGATAGGTCGCATCCTTGTCCGCGCCTGCGATGCGCGTCTCTACCTTGCCACCGGTCACGCCGATTTTGTGAATCAGTTCACGGTGCTCCGACACGAATGGATGGCTGGAAAGGCTGCGCAGCACATAGATAACTCCGGATTCGATGTCGTCGGGTTCGGGCGCATCGCCGAACAACGGGCCAGCGCTCGGCTCCGTGATCAAACGGGCAACCTCGTCACGATGAAGCGCGCGTTGAAGTGAGCGCTGCAACACTTCGCTTTCCGTTCCATTGTCAAATATGACGCGCAGCCTACTGTCGCGTCGCTCATATTTGGTGGTGAACTCGTCGCCGACTTCGGCGATGTAGGCGATCTGCCCGCCAACAACGAAGAAAGTTCCCTCCTGAATTTCGTCCATGGAGCGCGTCTGGAAAATTCGTGTCTTGCGAATAGAACCCGCTGCGTTGACTTCAATCGGTTCGAGCCACTGTTTGAAAAGGTCAAGACGGATATCGGCAGCGGTGTGCGCAAGAC
>JANLYY010000222.1:0-4946 GCA_031365885.1 Polaromonas sp.
ATCGACACCTATGAGCCGCTGCCGGTCTACAAACCGTTTGCCTCGCGCAAGCAGATCGAGAAAGCGCTGGACATGCTGGCCGCAGCCGAGCGCCCGCTGATCGTTGCCGGCGGCGGCATCATCAACGCCGATGCCAGCGACCTGCTGGTGGAATTTGCCGAACTCACCGGCGTGCCGGTGATCCCGACGCTGATGGGCTGGGGCACGATTCCCGACGACCATCCGCTGATGGCCGGCATGGTCGGCCTGCAGACCAGCCACCGCTACGGCAACGCAACGATGCTCGCCAGCGATTTCGTCCTCGGCATCGGCAACCGCTGGGCCAACCGCCACACCGGCTCGACCGAGGTGTATTGCAAGGGCCGCACCTTCGTGCATGTCGATATCGAACCGACGCAGATCGGCCGCGTCTTCACGCCGGATCTGGGCATCGTGTCAGACGCGAAAGCCGCGCTGCAACTCTTCGTCGAGGTTGCGCGCGAACGCAAGGCCGCCGATCAAATGCCGTCGCGCAAGGACTGGGCGTACCGCTGCGCCGAGCGCAAGCGGCTGATGCACCGCAAGACGCATTACGACAACGTGCCGATCAAGCCGCAGCGTGTGTATGAAGAGATGAACAAGGCCTTTCCGCGTGACACGGTGTATGTCAGCAACATCGGCCTGAGCCAGATCGCGGCCGGGCAGTTTTTAAATATCTACGGCCCGCGCCAGTGGATCAACTGCGGCCAGGCCGGCCCGCTCGGCTGGTCACTGCCGGCCGCGCTGGGCGTGGTGGCGGCTGACCCGTCACGCAGCGTGGTCGCCATCACCGGTGATTACGACTTCCAGTTTCTGATCGAGGAATTGGCTGTCGGCGCGCAGTTCAATCTGCCGTATGTGCATGTGCTGGTCAACAACTCTTACCTGGGCCTGATCCGCCAGGCGCAGCGCGGTTTCGAGATGGATTTTTGCGTGCAGCTGGCGTTTGACAATATCAACGTGCCCGATTCCGAAGACAAACTGCGCAGCTACGGCGTGGACCACGTCGCGGTGGTTGAAGGGCTCGGCTGCAAGGCGATTCGTGTCAAAAACCCGGCCGACATTCAGGCCGCGCTGCAGCAGGCGCGCGCCATGGCGCAAGAGCATCGCGTGCCGGTGGTGGTCGAAATCATTTTGGAGAAAGTCACCAATATCGCAATGGGCACCGAGATCGACCAGGTCAACGAGTTCGAAGACATTGACTGCCGGCATCCCGACGGATTGAAGGGCCTGGAGCTGGCCGGGCTGCTGGAATAGGTGCCCGAGGCCGGCGGCAGTGGTCAGCATTCGCTGCCGGCGATGACGCCTCATATGCTATTAAAACAATAGCTGGTTACGCAGGTAATACGAGGTCTAGCGCCTGATCTAATCCCCAACGCGCGGAATTTACTATTTTTTCGACGCGCCGCCAGCTGGCCATCTGCGGGATGTTTTGTCCTGCCTGGGAACTTGATCGGAATGGGACACTAATTTGCCCGAACTGCTGCCGCTGGAGGCCGTAGCCGGCAAGACGCGCGTAATGGAGGACGAAATTCATCACCGCCAGCGGCGCCAACGTAACCGACGCCTTCCGCATGTACCTGCGCCCGCTGCTGGGGTTGGGCATTCCGGATGCGTTCAGGTTGCGGGATCATTCGGTGGCTACGGTATTGGGGGGTGGCAGGTGAGCCCAGCAGAAGGGGTGAAAAGCGGTGCGCTTACGCAGCAAGCTGGCGGAACACACGAATCCTGGGTGCGATTTTTTCGCTCAGGGTCCGGCTCGCAACACGCAAATCGTACTCAGCCTGAAGGTTGATCCAGAAACGTGCCTCCATGGTAAAAAACATTCCCAAACGCAGCGCCGTATCGGCGGTAATCGGACGTGTGCCATGCACCAGTTCGCTGATGCGGCTTGGCGACACGTCAATGTCAGCCGCGAGCTGACGGGCTGAAATACCCATCGGCTTCATGAAGTCCTCCAGCAAAATCTCGCCCGGGTGAATTTCGTCAAGTAATTCGGTCATTTTTAGCTCCTAGTGATAGTCCACAATTTCGACCTGATACGCGCCATCGTCGTGCCATTGAAAACACAGCCGCCATTGGTCATTGATGCGAATGCTGTGTTGCCCCTGTCGATCGCCTTTCAGGGCTTCGAGCTGGTTGCCGGGCGGTACCCGCAAACTTGCCAACTCGGTGGCAGCTTGAAGCTGCAACAACTTGCGCCGCGCCACCCGCTCAATGTTCCGAAAACGCGGCAAAACCTGACTATTGAAAAGCGCCTCGGTCTCAGTGCAGGTGAAAGAGCGGATCATCCCTCCATTTTGTTCTGCGTCGCAGAATCTGTCAAACGGAAATAGGCAAGCAGAATCTCGCCATCAGAGTGACGCAGTTCGATGAACAGCGCCAAAAACCGCGCCACTTCCCCTACCAAACGCGCCAAACCCCAGGGACTGCCGGTATTGGTGTCGATAAGCGCAAGTCGCGACTGGCGGCCAACCTGCCGCTGTTCCGCGCCGACCTGTGCCCGCTCACTTTTCTGGATGTACCCGAGCACGCCTACAGCCGCGCCACGCTGGGCGTGTACGAGCTGACGCGGGTGGAACTGCTTCGTGATTTATAGGTCTGGGCGTACGAGCGCTCAACGCAGGAATATCTGGCCATCAGGCAGGAGCTGCCCGAGCCCAACCCGACTCGACTCGACTCGACTCGACTAGCCTATCTGGAACTGATCAAGCAAACCAACCTTGATGCGGTGCAACATTCTGAAGCCGATACGCTGACCGCCATTGCGCCGGCCACGGCGCAAGTGCTCGAGGCCCGTTGCGACGAACTGCAGGCCCTGGTCGTGCAGGAACTGCGTCGTTTGCATGAAGGGGTGTTGGCGCGTTACGGACTGCGGCCGTCGGAGTTGGTGGCGTGGAAAGCAGCGCAGCAGACGCTTTGAATTGAGGCGCTGCGTGGCACCTGTCCGGTGTGACGAATTCATCATCCCCAACGGCACCGATGTAATGGATGCGTTTAGGCTTCGGCATCATCCGGTGGCGAAGATGTCGCGGCTTGGGCGTGAAGATGGGAATCGAGCCGTTTCATTCTCTATTCCGCCTCATGGTTTCAGTGTTATCGGGATAGAGTCTTGGGTATAAAAGCACCAAATAGAACCAGAGGCAATTTATATGATTACGTTAATGTTCGGCGCAGGTGCAAGCTTCGGGTCGGGAAATTGTTCTCCTAAGAATCCCCCATTGGGAAATGATTTGTTTCTTGAGCTTTTTAGACTAGGCGGCGCCTTCGCTCGGTTAGATGAACGAAAAAAGAAAGTATTTTAGAGCAGGGCTTTGAATCCGGGATGGCAACCGTAGCTAACGACAGTCGCCAAATTAATCCGTTGCAAAAAGAGCTCGCGTGTTATCTGTCGAGCTTCAACACACCACCAGACAATGTGTACTCCCGACTATTTAATAAAATAAAAATGGTCTGCGACAGCCTTGCTATAGCAACTCTCAATTACGACCTACTCATTGAACAATCGCTTGCCCACCATCGGATCGCGTTCAACTACAACAACGAGAAAGGGAGTATGTCATTAATGAAAATTCACGGCTCATCTAACTTTTTGCCCGAGCTTGGTGGATTGACCTTGAGTGGCAATGTGATGATCAATTGCGGCACCTTTGTGGAAGGACTCCAGACTAATGCCGTATCCAGCACTCGGGAAATTGGTGCTTGGTGCAGTGATCCAAAAAACAGCGATATTAGTCCGGTTCTCGCAATGTATGCGAAAGATAAGCGGACTGTGATAAATAAGGGACTTGTGGAACGAATGCAAACGAATTATTCGAACACCCTACTCAAATCTTCGCATGTCATCATTGTCGGAACAAAATACATTGAGCATGATCAACACGTTTGGAAGCCTATTAGCGAAAGCAGCGCGGACATCCTGATAATCGATCCTTACCCGGACTCAACGCTTCGTTGGGCGCAAGGCATAAAGCCGAGAAGACTTACAGTCCTCTCCAAGAGTTTTGATAAGTCAGTGTGGGATATAGCAAAGTACGTTAGATCTGCCGCGTACTCAACCTAAAAAATCTAACACGACGATATGTGGGTCATCAGGCGCTTGCACACGAGGACCAGTGCTAAACATGGTGCCTGATGAAATTCAATTTTGAGCAACCGATTTAGATTTGTTGGCAACCATTCGGCGACGCAATTTTGACAGTCCGAAATGAACTGGCCGCTGTCAATCAGTCACCACGGGCGGACTCGACTCAGAAGCAAACAAATTTTGCCGAAGCTCCCTACCGCACACTAAACGGCGCCTGATAAGGCCGCCCAAACGCCACCCCCGCCACCACCGTACCCACAGGCCGCAAATACACCTTGCCCTGCCGCGTGTTGTTCCGCGTATCGACAAACGAAACCGGCCCCTCAACAATCTCAAGAATCGACAAATCAGCCGGCGCGCCGATCTGCAGCGTGCCGTGTTTCGGGATGCGGCTAATCACGCGGGCGGGCGCGGCGGTCGCCATGCTGACCACTTCGGGCAGCGTGAAGCCGAGGCCGATCAGCTTGCTCATGACCCATGGCAAATACGGCATGCCAGGCGTGTTGCCTGAGAACACATGCACGTCGGATGAGATCGTGTCGGGTGGGCAGCCCTGGGCGATGGCGACCTCGGCAATGGTGTAGTCAAAGCTGCCGCCGCCGTGGCCGATGTCGAAGACCACGCCGCGTCGCTTGGCCGCCAATGCCGCCGGCAGCAGCTTGCCGTCCTGGACGATGTTGGTGCCATCGCCGGCGAGGTTGGGCGCGCCGGAAAAGCAGTGCGTCAGCACATCGCCCGGGCGCAGCAGATCGAGGATCTGCGACATCAGTGCACGATCGGCCACACCGCCGATGTGGCACATCACGCGCGCCGGCACGACGGACCGCTGGCACGCAGCGAT
>JANLYY010000229.1:0-16908 GCA_031365885.1 Polaromonas sp.
GGCTTTCTGGGCCTGGGCGCGCAGCCGCCATCACCTGAATGGGGAACCATGCTGGCCGATGCGCGCGAGTTTGTCTTGCGCGCCTGGTGGGTTGTGACCTTCCCAGGGTTGGCCATCCTGATCACCGTGCTCGCGTTCAACTTGCTCGGCGACGGACTGCGCGATGCATTCGACCCAAAACTAAAGCGATAGATATGGCCCTTCTGGAAATAGAAAATCTTTCCGTCGAATTTCCGTCGCAAAACGGCGTCATGCATGCTGTCGAGGGCGTCAGTCTGTCGCTGGAAGAAGGTGAAGTGTTGGGCATTGTGGGCGAGTCGGGCTCGGGGAAAAGCGTCACCATGATGGCTTTGATGGGCCTGGTGGCCTACCCGGGCCGCGTGAAGGCCGACAAGCTGCGATTCGCCGGACATGATCTCTTGTCGCTGTCGGCCCGTGAGCGCAACCAGCTCACCGGCAAAGACGTGGCAATGATTTTTCAGGAACCCACCACCAGCCTGAACCCGTGCTTCACCATCGGCTTTCAGATCATGGAGACGATGCGCCTGCATCTAAAGCTTGACGGCAAGGCGGCTACACGCAAAGCGACTGAACTACTCGAACAGGTCGGTATTCCGGCCGCTGCCAGCCGCCTGAAAGCCTACCCCCATCAACTATCAGGTGGCATGAACCAGCGCGTGATGATTGCCATGGCGATTGCCTGCAATCCGCGCCTGCTGATCGCCGACGAGCCGACCACCGCGCTCGACGTGACGATTCAGGCGCAGATTCTCGACTTGCTGCGCAGCCTGCAAAAAGAGCGTGGCATGGCGCTGGTGCTGATCACCCATAACATGGGCGTGGTGTCTGAAATGGCCCAGCGTGTCGCGGTGATGTACGCTGGTCAGATCATGGAAGAGCAAAGCGCGCACGCGCTGTTCAACACTCCGCAACATCCCTACACCGAAGCCTTGCTGGCCGCTTTGCCAGAACGCAGCGATGGCAGCGCGCGGCTGGCGACTATTCCAGGCATGGTTCCTGGCCTGTATGACCGCCCTACAGGCTGCCTGTTCGCTCCACGCTGCGGCTACGCCACTGAACATTGCCGGGCCGAACGCCCTCGCCTTGGCGACTGGCAGGACGGCCATGTTCGCTGCCACTATCCGCTCGGGAGTGCCGACCGTGAAGCCTCGATTGCGCGCGACAAGCCACTGCTGGAGCTTGCGACATGAGCAGCGCCGCAACTACCCTGGCACCTGAATTTTCGCCAGTCGTCCAAGCCAAAGACCTCAAGCGTGTCTATGAAATCTCACGCGGCTTTATGCGCTCGCCTGATCATTTGCAAGCCGTGGGCGGTGTTTCTTTTTCCGTGCGTCCGGGCAAGACGCTAGCGGTCGTCGGTGAGTCGGGCTGCGGCAAGTCCACGCTGGCGCGCATGGTGTCGCTGATCGAAACGCCGAGCGGCGGTGAGCTGACCATCCAGGGTGTGGACGCGGTGCATGCACCCAACGAACAGCGCCTGGCCCTGCGCAAGGCCGTGCAGCTGGTTTTTCAGAACCCCTACAGCTCGCTCAATCCACGCAAAAAAGTCGGTGCGATTCTGGAGGCACCGCTTGAAATCAACACCACCTTGTCAGCCGCCGACCGTGCCGGAGAAGCGCGCGCCATGCTGGCCAAGGTTGGCCTGCGCCCCGAACATTACGACCGTTACCCGCACATGTTTTCCGGCGGGCAGCGCCAGCGCATCGCGATTGCCCGCGCACTGATGCTCAAACCCGCACTGCTGGTAGCCGACGAGCCGGTGTCCGCGCTGGACGTGTCGATTCAGGCACAGGTACTCAATCTGATGGCTGACCTGCAACAGGCGACTGGTCTGGCCTATCTCTTTATCTCGCACGACCTTGGCGTGGTGCGCCACATTGCGCATGACGTGCTGGTGATGTACCTGGGCCATACCGTCGAGCAGGGCAAAAAAAACGCGATCTTCATGCGGCCGCTGCATCCGTACACGCAGGCCCTGCTCGCCTCCACGCCCGGCCTGGCCGGTAGCACGGGGGTCAGACAACGCATCATGCTCAAGGGTGAGCTGCCCTCTCCGCTCAATCCACCGGCGGGCTGCGTTTTTTCGACCCGCTGCCCGCATGTCACCGAGCGCTGCCGTGCCGAACGGCCAGCTTTGCGCCAGGTGGCGGACCGGCAAGTCGCCTGCCACTATGCCGAAAATTTTCTTGATGCCTGAACAAGCATTTTTTCCGATGACCAGTGCGCGCTGTTACCCATGGCGCAAGCTGGCTGCCCACCCGCTGCATTGCAGCATTACCTGTGAAACGGAGTTTTCCAAATGATTCAAACTCAACCTAAAAAAGCGGATGGCAAGCGAATGCGTTTGACCAGGGCAGGGCTGCTGTGTGCGGTCGCCCTGCCGGCCTTGCTTGCGCTGTCGCCCGTTTCAGCAAAAACGCTGGTGTTCTGCTCGGAAGGCAGCCCCGAAAATTTTTACCCCGGAATTAACACCACCGGTACGTCGTTCGATGCCAACGAACCAATCTACAACGGCATCGTCGGCTTCGAGCGCGGCGGCACCAAGGTGGTACCGGCTCTGGCCGAAAAGTGGGACATCTCTGCCGACGGCAAGGAATACACCTTCTACCTGCGCAAGGGCGTGAAGTGGCACACTTCCAACAAAAGTTTCAAACCCACGCGTGACTTCAACGCCGACGACGTGCTGTTCATGTTCGAGCGCCAATGGAAGGAAGACAACGCCTTCTTCAAGGTGACCAGCCCTAACCACTCCTACTTTGGCGACATGGGCATGTCCAAGCTGTTGAAGTCGGTGATCAAGGTGGACGACCACACCATCAAGATCACGCTCGACAAGCCAGAGGCACCTTTTCTGTCAAACCTGGCCATGCCTTTTGCGGCGGTGCAATCAAAAGAGTACGCAGACGCGATGCTGAAAGCCGGCACGCCTGAAAAAATCGACCAGGACCCAGTCGGTACCGGCCCGTTCTATCTGGTGCAGTACCAGAAAGACGCCGTTATCCGCTACAAGGCCTTCCCGGCGTATTGGGGCGGCAAGGCCAAGATCGACGATCTGGTCTACGCCATCACGCCTGATGCATCGGTTCGCTGGGCCAAGCTGCAAAAAGGCGAATGCCATGTGATGCCCTACCCGAACCCGGCTAATCTGGACGCGATTAGCAAGGACGCCAATGTCACCGTCATCGAGCAGGCCGGTTTGAACGTCGGCTACCTGGCCTACAACACGACCAAAAAACCGTTTGATGACGTGCGTGTGCGCAAAGCCATCAACATGGCCATCAACAAGAAAGCCCTCATCGACGGCGTCTACCTCACCACTGGCGTTGCCGCCAAGAACCCGATCCCGCCGACGATGATTGGCTACAACGACGCCGTCAAGGACGACCCCTACGACCCGGCAGCCGCCAAAAAATTGCTGGCAGATGCCGGCTTCCCGAACGGCTTCACCACCGACCTGTGGGCCATGCCGGTGCAGCGTCCGTACAACCCGAACGCCAAGCGCATCGCCGAGTTGATGCAGGCTGATCTGGTCAAGGTCGGTGTCACCGCCGAGATCAAGAGCTTTGAGTGGGGCGAGTACCGCAAGCGCATGCAGGCTGGCGAACACCAGATGGGCATGCTGGGCTGGACCGGTGACAACGGCGACCCGGACAACTTCATGTACACCCTGCTCGGTTGCGCGTCGGCCCAGTCGGTCAGCGGCAGCAACATTGCCAAGTTCTGCTACCAGCCTTATGAAGATCTGGTGCTGAAAGCCAAGACGGTCACCAACCCGGCCGAGCGCACCAAGCTCTATCAGCAGGCTCAGGTGATCTTCAAGGAGCAGGCGCCGTGGTTCACCATCGCCCACGCGGTGCAGTTGAAGCCGGTCAGTAAAAAGGTGATCGACTTCAAGAACTCACCGTTTGGCCGTCACAGTTTTTACGGCGTTGACATCAAGGAATAGTCCGCTGTTGTGACTAAAAAAAAGCCGGTTAGACCGGCTTTTTTAGTTTTTCAGCAATAAATTAGTGTTCTAACCCAAGTAATACGTGCGTAAGCAGCTATTATTTTTATAGCGTCTTGTTCAAGGCATTTCGCGTGATGGACGACAGCGTGGCGCGCGTCGTGATGACTTCCGGGTCCAGCATCACCTCGATCAGCGTGCCCTGCCCACGCTCAAGCGCCGCCAGCAACTCGGGCTCGAACTCCTCGGTGCGTGTGATGCGCACACCCGCATAACCGTAGGCGCGCGCCAGTGCAGCGAAGTCGGGGTTCTGTAGCCGCGAGCCGCTTTCATGCTTTGGATATTCCCGCTCCTGATGCATGCGAATCGTGCCGTACATGCCGTTGTTCAGCAGCAGGATGATGCTTTTCGCGCCATGCTGAACGGCCGTAGCCAGCTCTTGCCCGTTCATCAAAAAGTCGCCGTCGCCCGCAATGGTGAACGCCGTGCGCCCCGTCACGATATTGGCCGCGATGCCCGCCGGCACACCAGCGCCCATCGCGCCGACGGTCGGCGCGATTTGGGTTTTGTGACCCTTGACCAGGCCGTGGTGTTGGTAAAAACGGTGCATCCAGCTGGCGAAATTACCGGCCCCATTGGTCAGCACCGCATCTATAGGCAAATGCTTTTGCAGCAGGCCGACGATGGCCGGCATGTCGATCTCGCCGGGTAGCTTCTGCGGTTGCAGGTTGGCGATGTAATCCTCATTGGCTGACGCCGTCCACGCCTCCCATGGCACTGACACCGGGGCTGTCAGCACCTCAAGCGATCGGGCTGCCGCGTTCATCGTCGCGTTGATGGCCAGATCAGCCTGATAGACACGGTTCAATTCTTCGGCGCTGGCGTGGATATGCACCAGTTTTTGTTTCGGTCGGGGCGCTTCAATCAGCGTGTAGTTGCCGGTGGTCATCTCGCCCAGCCGCGGCCCAATCGCGATGATCAGATCACTGGCCATGACGCGCGCCGCCAGCTTGGGGTTCAGCCCGATGCCGACATCACCCGCGTAGAGCGGATGAAAATTATCAAACGTGTCTTGAAAGCGAAAAGCGTTGCCGACCGGCAGCCGCCAGTTCTCGGCAAAGCGCTGCAGCGCCTGCGCCGCCTGCGGTGTCCAGCCGCCACCTCCGGCAATAATCAACGGACGCTCTGATTTCAATAGCATCTCACGCAGGGTACGCAGGGCGCCCGGGTCACTCCAGGCCTGAACTGCGTCGACTCGCGGCAGCGGCTGGGCATCGGTCAGCTGCGTCAACATGTCTTCGGGCAGCACCAGCACCACCGGGCCGGGCCGGCCGTTCATGGCCGTGGCGAAGGCGCGCGCCACATATTCGGGAATGCGGTCGGCGCTGTCGATGCGCTCGACCCGTTTAGCGAAGCCCTTGGTACTCGGCCCGAAAAAGCTTGAATAATCGACTTCCTGAAAAGCCTCGCGATCCCGGCAGTCGCTGGCCACATCGCCCACCAGCAGCACCATTGGCGTCGAATCCTGAAAGGCGGTGTGTACGCCGATGGATGCGTTGGTGGCGCCCGGCCCGCGCGTGACCATGCACACGCCAGGCCGGCCCGTCAGCTTGCCGTGCGCTTCCGCCATGAAGGCCGCGCCGCCTTCCTGCCGGCAGGTGATGAATTTGATCTGCCCTTGCCGCTCATGCAGGCCGTCAAGCACGGCGAGATAGCTTTCGCCCGGCACGCCGAACGCGTGGGTTACGCCCTGGGCAATCAGGCCCTCAACGAGGAGGTGGCCGGCAATTTGTTGGGTCATGCCTTATTGTGCCGTCGGCAACCAGCAACGTTCGCAGATCACCGCCCCTTATTCGGACGTGCTGCTGTCTCCGTCGCCGCCACCGGCTTCCAGCGCCTGCCGGGCCAGCTCTTCGTCGCTCAGCGGCGGTGCGTCTTCCAGCGCCGCCAGTTCTTCCAGAAATTCAGTGGTTGGCTCTTCATGCTCCAGCAGGACTTCTTCGAGCTTTTGCCGACCGGTTTCGACATGAACCGAAGGGGAATGCAGCGTCGTCGGTGGCACCGGAAATTTTTCGCCCAGCTCGAACTTCAGCGCCTCGGATTTTTCCTCAATCCAGTGGGCAAAGTCGCCGTCTTTGGGGGTGTTCGAATCATTCATGCCAGTCTCCTAAAGGTGCAATGTGGCACCAGCGCAAACGGCCAGTCCTGAATCATTATGGAGCCACATGCGACCCGGCGAAAGCGGGCTTGCGAGCGCGAATGCGGGGAATCAATATGGCACGCCGTAGCGGTAGCCACGAAAGTTAAGCACCGCAGTCTTCTGGCGAATCTGCTCCAGCAGCACGCCGGGCGCGGCTTCTGCGCCTTCGCCCAGCACCTGACCGTTGACGATCAGCAGGCGCTGCGCGGGTGTGGGGGAATACACGCCGCCGGTGATCGTCAGCTTTGGCAGGTCGCGCTGCACATCAGCGGGCAGTTCAGCCAGCGACATCAGACGGTCCGGGGCCGACGTTGCGGGCACGGGCGGATAGGCTGTGACTGTGGCGGCGACCCTGGGCGACTCGCGCGCAGGCGGCGCCGCAGACGGTGGCGACGCTGGCGGGGCGGCTGGCAATACTTCAGTGGCAGGTGACGGGGGTGAAGGGGATGAAGGGGAAGGCGGCGACGTCACCGCCGACACGGTTGCAGCGGCGGAGACCACCGGGGGCGCAAGTACCGCATTAACCGCCGGCGTCACTGGCCGGCTAAACCGGTCCAGCCATCCCAGCCCCCACATCGCTGCCGCCAGCAATGCGACACCTGCAATCAGCGCCATGGCCACCAGCCACAGACGGCTGGTCGGCGACGAATTGTCTGCAGGCCCAGACAATGTCACCGGCTGCGCGTGAATGCCGCGCGCCGGATCGCGCTCACGCTGGGCGTCGGCTTTTCGAAGTGCGTCAAGGATGTAGGACATTTTTTGGTCACGGGCCGGTGCGCAGGACAGGTTCGTCCACGCCGCCTGCGCGGTTGAGTTGCATGAAAGTCAACGGCCCCAGCAAGCCATCTGCGGGCAGGCCCTGGGCGATTTGAAATGCCCGCACACGGGCTTTGAACGCGGCGTTTTGCAGCGGCCGGTCAGCAACCGGCGCGTTGCCCTGCACGGCAGTCAGGCGTGCCGAAACCCATTCGACAACCGGGCCGCCCTGGCCGTCATTAAGAGGCCCGGTGTAGCCAGTTGGCACGCGCCAAAGCGTTGAAAAATCTCCGTCCCAGCGCGCGGCCAGCGCAGCCAGCGTGACGGTCTGCTCGGTTTCGCCGGCACGCAGCGTGGCGCTGTCAGGCGTCAGCGCGACCAGCAACGCGTACGACGGCGAGCTGCTCCGGCCGTCGAGCTTGACGATGCCGGGCCGGCCGAGCTGGCGAATCAGGGACAGGCTGGTGTTGCCGCTGAAACATCGCACCTGCTCGCGCGCAAAGGCCGGGCACGCAGCGCTCTCGCCCGGCGTCAGTTTCCAGGCTTGCGCCAGTTCACGCCAGGCCTGGTTTTCGTCACGCAGCAGCGTGGGTGGGCCGGGCTGCGGGGTGGGCGTGGATGGAACCGCCGACGCGTCAGCTGCTGGTGCAGGCGTTGCAGATTCGGAGGAATCTAAAGAAGCGGAGGATGCCGCAGGCAACGGAAGCGGCGCCGACGCCGTGACATCCGGCGCTGGCACCGCAGTCGAGGCAACTTCAGGCGCCTTTGCCGTGGTCGAAGAAAACCGCATCACACCCACGACCGCAGCGCCCGCAACCAGACCCAGTGCCGCCAGACCATAGCCATAGCGCCACATCTTTGGCGACGATGACTTGCCTGCGGGCTGGTCAAAAACCTCCCCTGCCGCCTTGTCCACAATACGCTGGCTGACGGTCGCCTGGCCGTTGGCAAAAGCGCCCAGCATGGCGCGGTCGCACAGCAAATTGATACGCCGAGGCACTCCGCGCGCGAAGTGATGAATGCGCTTCAATGCCGGGCGGTCAAACGGCAGCGCGCCTTTCAGACCCGACACTTCCAGCCGGTGCGCAATGTATTGCGTCGTCTCGGCTTCGGTCAGTGCCTGCAGGTGGTAACGCGCAATCACGCGTTGCGCCAGTTGCTCGAGTTCGGGGCGTTGCAGCATGACACGCAGCTCGGGCTGCCCGATCAGCACGATCTGCAGCAGCTTGCGTTCGCTGGTTTCCAGATTGGTCAGCAAGCGCAGTTGCTCCAGCACGTCGGGCGACAGGTTTTGCGCCTCGTCAATGATCAGCACATTGTTTTGCCCGGCCGCATGTGTCCGCAATAAAAAAGCGTTGAGCGGGTCGAGGTATTGTTTCACCGTCGGCTGTAGCCCGTCTTTTTCAGGCAGCGCGGCGATGTGAAATTCATGGCAGATCGACTGCAGCAGCTCGACCACCGTGAGCTTGGGGTTGAAGATGTAAGCGACGTTGCAACTGGCCGGAGTTTGCTCCAGAAAGCAGCGGCATACCGTCGTCTTGCCAGTGCCGATCTCCCCCGTCAGCAGCACAAAGCCGCCGCCTGCACCGCCGATGTTTCCGTTGCGCCCGCCAACGCCGTAAAGCAGATGCGCCAGCGCTTCGCGATGCCGCTCGCTCATGAACAGCATGTGCGGGTCGGGGGCGATGGAAAAAGGCGCCTGGGTCAGGCCGAAAAATGGCGCGTACATGCGGGCAAGGATAACGCAGCGCCTTCGTGGCGCGTTCGCCTGCGGGGCGGGTTCAGGCAGCGGCCAGGGTGCTGCGCCTCACCCGCTTCACGCGAAAGGCAGTGAAGATCAACACCCCCTGCACCAGCGCCAGACCCAAAAATACGCCGCGGTACTGCTGCTGATCCATCAGGCTGCCGAAGATCAGCGGGGCCATCGCCTGGCCGATGTCCAGCCCCGAATACACCACGCCATAGACGCGGCCACTGGCCTGCGGCGGCGTGGCGCGCTTGACAATCAAGTCACGCGACGGCGCACCGGCGCCGGTTGCAAAACCCATCAGGCCAAACAGCACCGGCACCAGCGCGCCCGGCAGATTAAACAAAGCCAGCATCACGGCCACCGCAGCGGAAAAACCGAGCCCGATAGCCACCACGCGCTCGCAACGAGCGGGGTCTGCCGCCAGGAATCCACCGACGACCATGCCGCCCGCGCTGCACAGCATGTAGACCGACAGACAGGTGGCTACCAGCTGCAGCGGCATGCCGTGCAGTTGCCGCGCCGCCTCGGGCGCAAAGGCTTGCACCACGCTCAAAATGATGGCGTAGAAAAAGAAGAAGGCAAAGCACATCCACACCGACGGAATGCGCAGGAAATCGAGATTTCCGCTTTGTGCGGCCGTGCCTGCAGGCTTGAGATGGTCGGCGGCAGGCAGCTGCAGATGCTCGCGCTTGAGCACCAGCACCGCCAGCACGACAAACACCAGAACAGCCGCCGAAACCATTGCCAAACGCCACGAAAAAGCCAGCGCAATCGGCACCAGCAGGGCCGGCGCCAGCGCCCAGCCCAGGCTGCCGGTGATGCCGTGAACGCTGTACGCATGGCCGAGTCGTGGCGCGCTGATCTTGCGGTTCAGCAGGGTGTAGTTGACCGGGTGAAACACGCCATTGCCTGCACCCGCTACCACCGCAAACGCCGCCAGCATCCAGTAACTCGTGCTCACCGAATAGCCGAGGGCCGCCACGCCAAGCAGCCCCAAACCCAAATACAAAATCGGCCGTGGTCCCGACTTGTCAACCGCAAAGCCCGACAACGCCTGCACCGCACAAGACACGACGAAAAAAATCGTCATCAGCAAGCCCAGCTCGGTATAGCTGACAGCGAACTCGTCTTTCAGCCACGGAAACAGCGGCGCCAGCAGCAACTGGCTGAAGTGGCTGATGAGGTGCGCTGTGCCCACCAGGCCGATGACGCCCACATCCTGCCGAAGTGAAGCCGCGCCTGGGGCGGAACTGTGAAGGGTGCCTGAACTGCTCATGCGCTTATCGTAGCGGCTGGTGGCGCCCGCATCAACGCGGCGGACCTTCGCTTCCGGCTTTGTGCCCGCTGAACAGGGCCACCATCAAAAACATGATCAATTTGAGCCACAGCGCGGATTTAGAAGCTAAATAAGGCTGCAGCCCAGGTAACACGTGCGCAAGCAGCTATTAAAACAATAGCGTACGATTTTAGAAAAACTGGCTTGCCCAAGGGCCAACCTGCGTCTGCCGCAATGCAAACAAACCCCAAGGCTTGCTACTATCTGACTATGAATCTACGACTGGGCTGCATCGCCGACGACTTCACCGGCGCCACTGATCTGGCCAACAACCTGGTGCGCAGCGGCATGCGTGTGGTGCAGACGATTGGCGTGCCGACCTCACCGCTCGCAGAGCCGGTCGATGCGGTGGTGGTGGCGCTGAAATCCCGCAACATCGCGCCGCAGGAAGCGATTGCCCAATCCCTCGCCGCCCTGTACTGGCTGCAGGCCCAGGGCGCCGGGCAGTTTTATTTCAAGGTCTGCTCGACCTTTGACAGCACGCCGCAAGGCAACATCGGCCCGGTGACCGAAGCACTGATGGATGCGCTGGACACCGACTTTGCCGTCGTCACGCCCGCATTCCCCGACAACGGCCGCACGGTGTTCAAGGGCCACCTGTTCGTCGGCGACATGCTGCTCAGCGACAGCGGCATGCGCGACCACCCGCTGACGCCGATGCTTGACTCCAGCCTGCCGCGCGTGTTGCAGGCGCAGAGCGCGCGCATGGTCGGCTTGATCGACCATACCGTGGTCGCCGCCGGTGAAGGCGCGATTCGCGCGCGCATCACGCAGCTGCGGTCGCATGGTGTGGGCCTGGCCATTGCCGACGCGGTATCCAACGCGGATTTATTCCATCTGGGCGAAGCGCTCAGCACCGCCAGGATGATGACAGCGGGCTCGGGGCTGGCCATCGGGTTGGCGCACAACTTCGGCATCAAGCCCTCGGCAGCGGCTTCACAACTGCCCGCCGCGCAAGGCGCCAGGGCGATTGTTTCAGGCAGCTGCTCGCAGGCGACGAATCGGCAAGTACACAGCTTTCAACAAGCCGGGCATGCCAGTTTGGCGATTGATCCGCTGCGCATTGCCTCTGGCATCGACGTGGCCGCCGAAGCCTTGATCTGGGCCGAATCACGACTGGAAAAAGCCGCTGCTGAACCGCTGCTGATTTATTCGTCGGCTGAGCCGTCTGCCGTGCAGGCGGTGCAAGGCCAGCTCGGTGTGGGCGAGGCCGGCGCCCTGGTCGAGCAGACCCTGGGCCGCATCGCGCGCGGGCTGCTTGAGCTGGGCGTGCGGCAACTGGTGGTCGCGGGTGGTGAAACGTCCGGGGCGTGTGTGCAGGCATTGGGCATTACGCTGCTGCGCATCGGCGGGCAGATCGATACCGGCGTGCCCTGGTGTTACGCCCTGGTCAACACCGGTTCAGCCAATGCGCCACCGCAAGGTCTGCACCTGGCCCTCAAATCCGGCAACTTCGGTAGCGATGACTTCTTCACCAAAGCATTCCAATCACTGAGCACAGCCGCATGACCGAAACCCAGGCCAGAGACGATATCTGCCGCATCGGCCGCAGCCTGTTCGAACGCGGCTACGCACACGCCACGGCCGGCAACATCAGCGTGCGGCTTGACGATGGGTTTTTAATCACGCCGACCGACGCCTGCCTGGGTTTTCTTGATCCGGCCCAGCTGGCCCGCCTGGATGCCAGCGGCCAGCAGACCGGCGGCGACCGGGCCAGCAAAACCCTGGCGCTGCACACGCGTATCTACGCGTCAGCCAGCGCCTTCGATGCCGACACGCGTTGCATCATTCACACCCACAGCGCGCACTGCGTGGCGCTCAGCCTGAACAGCCACAGCGCCGAATTGCTGCCGCCGCTGACGCCCTACTTCGTGATGAAGGTCGGCCATGTGCCCCTGCTGCCCTACACGCTGCCCGGTGATGCAGCGGTGGCCGAACAAGTCGCGGCGCTGATCGATCACTACGGCAATTCAGGCACGCCGCTGCGCGCGGTGATGCTGCAGCGCCTCGGCCCCAACGTGTGGCACAGCAGCCCGGCTGCCGCGATGGCGGTGCTGGAAGAACTGGAAGAAACCGCGCGGCTTGCGCTGCTGACCCAAAGCGATGCACCTGCCCCGCTGACCGAATCACAAATCGACGAACTGCGTTGCGTGTTTGGCGCGCGCTGGTAAATCGTGAAAGACGTGAGTAAAACCATGACGTTCCCTGCCCCTCTGCATTGTCTTGCTCCCTCTACCTCTGGGAGAGGGCTGGGGTGAGGGCTACCCCTCTTGCCCCCTCGCCCTCTGGGAGAGGGCGGGGGTGAGGGCTCCCCCGCTTCCGCTCCCGGCCTCCATCACTCACTCAAACCCACTCACCCACCCACCATGCCCCAATTCGCCGCCAACCTGTCGATGATGTACACCGAGCATCCGTTCCTAGACCGCTTCGAGGCCGCCGCAAAAGACGGCTTCAAGGCCGTCGAATTTTTGTTCCCCTACGCCCATTCAGCGACCGAGATGGCGGCGCGGCTCAAAGCCAACGGCTTGCAGCAAGTGTTGTTCAACGCACCACCCGGCGGCATCGACGCAGCATCAGCAGACACCACCTGGACCAGCGGCCAGCGCGGCACCGCCTGCCTGCCCGGCCGTGAGAACGAGTTCCAGAGCGGCGTGTTACTAGCTCTCGACTACGCCGAAAAACTCGATTGCCCCCGCATTCATTTGATGGCCGGCCTGATGCCCGACGGCGCCGGCCGCGAAGAACTGCGGGAGGTGTATGTGCGCAACCTGCGCTGGGCCGCCCGCGAAGCCTCACAAGCCGGCCGCGACATCGTGATCGAACCCATCAACACCCGCGACATTCCCACCTTCTTTCTAAACCGCCAAACCGAAGCCCACGCCGTACTAGCCGAAGTCGGCGCCCTCAACTTAAAAGTGCAGATGGACCTGTACCACTGCCAGATCGTCGAAGGCGACCTGGCGATGAACCTGCGCCGCTACCTGCCCACCGGCAAGGTAGGCCACATCCAGATAGCCGGCGTGCCCGAACGGCATGAGCCTGATGTGGGTGAGATCAACTATCCGTATTTGTTTGCGCTGATCGACGAACTGGGGTTTGATGGATGGATTGGGTGTGAGTACCGGCCGCGGGCGGGGACTTCGGCTGGGTTGGGGTGGTTGCGTAGTTATCAAGCCAAATAGGCTCCTAGCCTAGGTGGGACGTGCGCGGGTAGCTATTGAAATAATAGCGGTTCGGTTGGTGTGCGTGGAGCGGCGGACTGTTAATCCGTAGCTCCCTGGTTCGAGTCCACGTGCATAAGCCGTTTAGATTCGGTTTTGGGCACCCGCGGAGTGCTGAATCGCCCCGGGGCGACTCAGTCCTTCAATGCGGCGCTTCTATTGGTGCGAGAGTGGTAATGGCCAACGTCCTTATGTTACAAGTGCGTCAGAAAACAAACTAACTGGACGGAACCACATGGTACTTGGGAGAACTGCGGCGGACGTCATTGCTGCCCAAAAGGCGTTACACAAAGTGGGGCAGCAGCGCCTGTATAAGACGCTCTGCAATGTCCTCGATTCGCTCAGAGGTGAAGCGCCACAAGCCCTGTCTATCTACCATCCTATTGATGAAAATAACGATGCACTGATTCAAGCGAGGTCGAGAGCGCTGCTTCATCTGTATCTGAAAGCGCGATTCGGATTAGGATCCTTCACCATTCGAGAGAAGTTCGTTACCGATGGTCCCTACGACGGTGGTATTGACGCTTTTTATGTTGATGAAAATGCAAAACGAATTCATATACTCCAGTCAAAGTTTCGGGCGGATGCACATAATTTCAGCCATACGGCGCTGACAGCGGACGAACTACTGAAGATGGACGTTGCCCGAATCATAAAGGGTAAAAAAGAGGATGAGAATGGCAACAGATACAACAATCAAATAACAAAAAATCTGCAGAAAGTCATTCAAAGCATTCCAGACATTGCTCGTTATGACTACAAGGTGGTCTTGCTCGGGAATACAAAAAATTTCTCTGTCGGGGATCTCAAAAAGTTAGTAGATGGATTTGAAATAGATCAGTTTCCACACGAACGCATCTACTCGAACCTATTGTTCCCGGTTGTCAATGGAACATATTTTTCAGAGCCTGATCTCACAATCGAAATCAACTTAGCCAATGGAGGTCAGACTCATCTTGACTACGATGTCAAAGCAAGAGAGCAGAAAACAAACATCAAGTTGTTGTTTGTACCGACCAGGGAGATCGGGCGGATCATGCACACTTACAAGAATTCTGTCCTTAAGTACAACCCCCGCAGCTTCCTCGAATTGAGTAGTAATTCAGTGAATCAGGAAATTGAGGCATCGATTCGAAACAACACCAACAACGAATTCTCGCTTTTCAACAACGGCGTTACTATCATTTCAGATGAGACTGAGGTCAATTCGAACACTGCCAAAGCAGACAAGGCTCAGATCATTCTTCGCAATCCGCAACTGGTAAATGGTGGTCAAACGGCCTTCACTCTAGGCAGAATTTACGAAGGCTGCGAGAGTAAAAAAGACTTTACAGTTTTCAAGGGTAAGGAAGTTCTTCTACGTGTGATTTCGTTTGTCGCGAAGCAGACCGCTGTCAATGCCGAAAGCAGACTACAACTTCTTGGGGAGATATCGAAGGCCAGTAATTCACAAACCAAGGTGGACGAGTCTGATCGTCGATCCAACGACCCAATTCAGATCAAGTTACAAAAGCACTTTTTTGATGAGTATGGTCTTTACTACGAACGGAAGAGGGGCGAGTTCAGTGATGGACTGCGCTCAAAGTACATCACTGAGACGTCGTTGGTAGATCGCGACAAGCTCGTTCGGGTATGTCTTGCCGGGGATTACAAGATTAGCCAAGCGCGCTCCAGCATTAGCAAGTTCTATAAGCCTGGCGAACTGGAGGCCCTGTTAAAGGTAAAAGACGTTGCCAAGTACGCCTACGGCTACGAGCTGTTGCAACTGATGGAGGTCTTACGAAAAAGCAAACCAAAGAGTCCCGGTGATCGGTACAACACCAAACTGTACGGTCAGAGTTTGAGGTATGGGCAATATGCTTTGTTGGCGGCTTGCGTCAACGAAGGACTACCGAAGGCAAAGACGGCCCAGGGGATCTTGAAGACGTTAATTACTCAGTGGCAGGATTTTGAAACTTGGGTAGTCAAGGAAAAGACCAATATTGCCTATAAGGTCGGCAGCAGCTTCGACTTTGCTAACTACTACAAGGGATCAACAGTTGGCGCTGACGTGAAAAGCTATAAGTTCACCATCTAGGCCAAAGAGGATTTCACTCAGTTTAGCGGACGGTTGGCTGCGGCATATGGTGAGCGGAACGTGACGGTCTTAACGAATTTTGGCGGAACGTAATGAGCGAAGACGAGCATAAGTCGTTGATAAATAAGGGTTGTGTCCCCCTGTTAATCCGGGATTTAGTGGGTTGAGCCCACGTTCAGGAGTCAATGTCAAGTACGAAAACCTGACGGCAACTTCAACAAAAGTTCGGCGCCTGATTCAAACACAGGCTTCGATACCTTAGCCCGAACGGTGGGGAGGCCACAAATCTTTGACAGGCTCAGCCCGATCCCTCGATACGCGTTGCGTACCCTGTCCTGAGCTTGTCGAAGGGTCAGAACGAACGGATTCTGGCTTCGGCCCCGAACCCAAAACCCTTGTGAATGCGCCGAGGAGCGGATGCCCAGACGGATCAGGTCCCGCGATTGTCTGAGCGAAGTGCACCGCAGCGAGTTCGAGCGGGACCCCGGCTGGGCTGAGCACCGGAGGTTGCCCGTAGCGACGCGGAGGGACGCAGGCACCAGGGTCGCATTTTCTTTTGCTTACTTTACTTTTGGCGAAGCAAAAGAAAAGTGAGTCGCCCGCCGCGGCGACAGAGCGGCACCAAGACTCATCAACGAACTTGGTGACTGAACTAATGCAAGGCTGCGATGCCTCAGCCCGAACGGAAAAGACGGAAACCGGATTCGGGATCGGGCGTTTTGAAGGTCAGAGCACAAATTCCCCGAGCCTGCGTCTCGCCCTGCGGGTGCTGCGCTTCGCTTCGCAGTGAAATTGTGATCCGACCCTCAAAACCAGGTTGGGGTACGTTTTAGGCCACCAGCCCAGATAAACCGTGCGCAAGCAGCTACTAAATTAGTAGCAAAACAACCCTCAAAGAAATGCAACCGCAGACACGCCAAACCGCGCTGCCAGTGCCTTCGCCTGGCGCACATTGATGGCGCGCTTGCCGCTCAAAATATCACTCACCACCGACTGGCCACCAATCTCTTCCGCCAGATCGCTTTGCTTCAAGCCGTGCTGGTCGAGCAGAAAACGCAGCACCTCGTGCGGCGCGGCATCAGGGATGACGTGGCGCGTGCCTTCATAGTCTTCCACAAGCTGCCCCACCAGATCGAGCAGCTCGGCCAGCTCATGCGCTTCGTCATCGCCCACGACATCGAGCAGGCTGTTCATGAATGCGACCACGCGCTCATAGTCGGCATCATTGCGAATGGTGCCTGGTTTCACCGGAAGCACGCTTTGAAAAGCGTGCCACGCAGGCGCAATGACGGCCGGGTTGATGGCAAGTGTGCTCATGATTTCTGGCTCCTGTTAGCTTTGCTCCAGCGGTCGTACTGCGCATACCTCAGTGATTTCAGCACGATTGGGCGAGATCAACTACCCGGATGCGGGCGTTTTGAGGGTCAGAGCACAAATTCCCCGAGCCTGCGTCTCGCCCTGCGGGTGCTGCGCTTCGCTGCGCAGTGAAATTGTGATCCGACCCTCAAAACCAGTCGACCCCCGAGCCCGAACCCGACCCCCAAACCCTTGTGAATGCGTCGAGGAGCGGAGCTTCAAGCGGATAAGGGCGAGCGATTGTT
>JANLYY010000144.1:0-8276 GCA_031365885.1 Polaromonas sp.
GGCCGGACCTGGCGATGAGCAGCGACTTCATCGTTGGTTTTCCGGGTGAGACCGAAGAGGACTTCGGCAGGATGATGAAGCTGATCGACGATGTCGGTTATGACACCTCATTCAGCTTTATCTACAGCCCGCGCCCCGGCACGCCGGCCGCCGCGCTACATGACGACACGCCGCACAGCGTCAAGCTGAAACGCCTGCAGCGCCTGCAGGCCACGCTCGATGAGAGCGTTCGCGCCATCAGCGCCAGCCGGCTCGGCACGGTGCAGCGCGTGCTGGTCGAGGGTGCAGCGCGCAAGACGGCGAACGCGCTGTTCGGCCGCACCGAATGCAACCGCGCCGTGGTCTTCGCCGGCCCCGACCGCGTGATTGGTCAACTGATCGACGTGCGGATCACCGAGGCGCCGCAGCGCTCGTTGGTGGGAGTTGTCGTGACCAACGCGCTTGCAGTTGCGGTTGCGGCCTGAAGCGCCATCAGCTGATCGCCCGACTACCGATGCTGCAACGATTTTCGTTCCGGCAGCTGTTGGTCATCGCTTTCCTGCTGATTGCCGCCCTGCTCGGCGCCGCATCGCTGCGCGCTTTGTTCACACTTGAAGACATCACGCTGCAAAGCCGTGACAACGCCACCCGCGCGCTGGAATTGAGCGGTGCAGCGCAGTCGCTGAACGAACGCAGTGTGTCGATGGAGCGCACGTCGCGGCAGTCGGTGGTGCTTGACGACCGCGTGCTGCGCGGGCGCTTCAACGACGAGGCGCGCGATGCAGCGAAGATTGTTGACACGCTCGAATCCGAAGGCCTGCCGCGCGCCACCGGCGAGCAATGGCGTGGACATCTGCAAAAGATGAGCACGCTGCTAGCCGGCACAGCCGACACGGCACTTGAGCGTGAACGCCTGCTGGCGCAGGAATTTCGCGAACTCGAACTCGTCAACACCGCCATCTCCGCGCAGGTGCAGCAAGCCATTCAGCGACGCAACAAATCGCTGGAAACCCGGCTCGACAACAGCCGCAAATTTCTGACCCAGCAGGTGGGCTGGGCGATTGCGCTAGCGGTTGCCATGGCAGTGGCTTTCGGCATCTGGTTCACACTGCCACTGCGGCGGCTGGAAGACGCCATCGTTGGTCTGGGTGAAAACCGGCTTGACCAGGCGATTGCCATTCAGGGCCCGGCCGACCTGGCGCTGGTAGGCCAGCGGCTGAACTGGCTGCGGCTGCGGCTGGTCGAGCTCGACGCCGACAAGTCGCGTTTTCTGCGCCACATTTCCCACGAACTTAAAACGCCGCTGGCGTCGATGCGCGAAGGCGTGTCTTTGCTGGAGGACGGCGTAGCCGGTGCGTTGAGCCACGAGCAGCGCGAGATCGCGCAAATCCTGCGTCACAACACCGCATTGCTGCAAAAGCAGATCGAGGACTTGCTAAGCTTCAACACTGCCGCTTTCGAGGCGCGTCAATTGCATCGGCAGAGCGTCGATCTGCTGCAGTTGATTGAAGAACAGGTCGATGCGCAGCGGCTGCAGTGGCGGGCGCGCGAGCTGTCGGTGTCGGTGGTCGGCGAGAGCGTCAAAATTGCGCTGGACCCGGAAAAAATCGGTACGGCGGTGGCCAATCTGCTGTCCAACGCCATCCGCTATTCACCGCTCAAGGGCAGTATTCGCCTTGAACTGGTCAAATTCGCCAGCTACGTCCGCATTGATTTTCATGACCAGGGCAACGGCGTGGCGGCGGCAGACCGGGAACGCATCTTCGAGCCCTTCTACCGGGGCGAACGCCAGCCACCGGGCGCAGTGCGAGGCAGCGGCATTGGACTTTCCATCGTGCATGAGTACGTGGCCGCGCATGGCGGACGGGTTGAGCTCTTACAAGACCAGCCCGGCGCACACTTCAGAATAGAGCTTCCCCATGTTTCCAAATCCTGAATTTGCCCCACCACGACTGCGACAGCCCGGCCGCGCTGCCCGCAAGCTCGGGTGGCTTTTTGCGCCGCCTGCATTTGCGCTGGTTTTTTTCGTCGTGCTGGCCGGTTGCAGCAGCCTGCCGTGGAAGTCAACTCGGGCTGAGGAAGAGGCCGCGCGAAATGCCTTCTACGCGTCAGAGGCGAGAGCTGTCGCCGAGGCACAAGCAGCCGCCAGCGCCGCCAGCAGCCCCGAGCCATCGCCAACACTGCCAGCACCGCCGGTCGTGCTGCCGGCACCCGATGCCACCGCCCGCGTACTGACTTATGCCGAGCGCGTGCGCACCATGCCAGCGGCAGAACTGAACCAGGAACTGGCGCGGCTGGCTGCCCCGGGTGAAGCTAGCGTACCGGCCAGCCAGGTTCAGCTGTCGCTGGTTTTAAGTCAGCTCAGGCAGTTGCCGGAATTGATCAAGGCGCAGGAACTGCTGGCGCGGGTGCTTGCCAATGCCGGGCCGGATGCGCAGCCACTGCACCCGCTGGCGCGCTTGCTGGCGTTTCGTTACGGCGAGCAGCGCCGGCTGGAAGACCAGCTCGAAAAAGAACGCCAGCAAACCCGCGAGGTGCAGCGCAAGCTCGACCAGACCGCCGAGCGGCTCGAAGCCCTCAAGGCCATCGAGCGCAGCCTGACCACCCGTCCGCCGGCGCCGCCGCCCCCCGCGCAGGTGCCTGCTCCAGCGCCAGCGCCTGCATCGGCGCCCGCCAGCCGCGGCCGCGCTGCCCCGCCCTGAACCGTATGGCCACCACGCCTGCCGCCGCTGCAACGGGCAACCCGCCACCGCACCTGCTGGTGGTCGACGACGACCCCGACATGTTGCGGCTGCTGACCATCCGCCTGACAGCAGCCGGCTACCGCGTTACCGCCGTGACTTCTGCCGAGGCCGCATTGACGCAGTTGCATATCGAGCGACCCCAACTGGTGCTGAGCGACGTGCAACTGCCGGGCCGCGACGGACTGGCGCTGTTCGACGACATACGCGCCGCGCATCCCTCGGTGCCGGTTATTTTGCTGACCGCGCACGGCACCATTCCCGACGCGGTGGAGGCCACCGAGCGCGGCGTCTTCACCTACCTGACCAAGCCCTTCGACGGCAAGGCGCTAGAAGCCAAAATTTCCCAGGCGCTGTTGTTGAGCGCGCCCGCGCCTGTGGCGGCCAAAGGCAGCCAGGAAGCCTGGCAAGACCAGATC
This sequence comes from Polaromonas sp., assembly GCA_031365885.1. Taxonomy (GTDB): domain Bacteria; phylum Pseudomonadota; class Gammaproteobacteria; order Burkholderiales; family Burkholderiaceae_C; genus Polaromonas. Next base: position 3,140 of record JANLYY010000144.1, read on the forward strand.
ATCAGTCGCTCCAGCCGCATGGCCGAAGTGCTGGCCGAAGCCCGCATGGTGGCGCAGACCGAGGCCAGCGTATTGATACGCGGCGAAAGCGGTACCGGCAAGGAGTTGCTGGCGCAGGCGATTCACCAGGCCGGCGCTCGCGCCAACAAGCCTTTCATAGCGGTCAATTGCGGCGCTATTCCCGAGGCGCTGCTGGAATCAGAACTTTTCGGGCACATGAAGGGCGCGTTCACCGACGCGGTGGCCAACCACAAGGGCCTGTTTCAGGCGGCCGATGGCGGCACGCTACTGCTCGACGAGATCGGAGACATGCCGCCCGCGCTGCAGGTCAAACTGCTGCGCGTGCTGCAAGAGCGCGTGGTGCGGCCGCTGGGTTCCAGCCAGTCGATTCCGGTCGATGTGCGGGTAATTTCGGCCACCCACCGCGACCTGGACGTGGCGATGGCCGCCGGGCATTTCCGCGCCGATCTTTACTACCGCTTGAATGTGGTGACGCTGACGCTGCCGCCATTGTCAGAACGCCGCGAAGACATTCCACTGCTGGCGAATCACTTTTTGCTCAAGCTGGCCCGTAAATACGACAAGCGCCTGAGCGGTTTTGCGCCGGAAGCGCTGAAGGCGCTGACCACCGCCGCCTGGCCCGGCAATGTGCGCCAGCTCTACAACGTGGTCGAGCAAGTCTGCGCGCTGCTGACGACGCCACTGGTGCCGTTGGCGCTGGTGCAGCGGGCACTTCGCTCGCCCAGTGTGCAGGTGCTCACCTTCGCCGAGGCCCGACAGCGGTTTGAGCGCGACTACCTCGTCGGTTTGCTCAAATTAACCGACGGCAACGTCGCCGATGCGGCCCGCCTGGCAGACCGCAACCGCACCGAGTTTTACCGCCTGATGCAAAAGCACGGCCTAACACCCGGCCATTTCAAGGCCGACAGTGCCTCGGGATCGACGCCATCGCCAGGATCGCCCGACGCCTGAGTCGCCGCTGAGCGACAGCCTTTAGCCGTTGATTCATAACGGTTTTCTTCAAACCTCTTGAGCCTTTGTCGCCGACTGGCGACAAAAACACCCGGATTTGCCTGTTTTGGTGGGCCTGGCTGGCCATTTTTCTGGTCCGCCAGAGAAATGCCCTTGCAAGTGCTTGATCCACATAGCCTTTTCAAGTCTGGCACAGGGTTTGCCCTATAGATCACATGCAATCATTGGGTACCCCGTTTTCGTCTGCCAGGACGATCCGTTTCAAGGGCGCTGTTTGTGCCTTTTCTCTGATGGTCGGGTTGGGCCTGACCGCCGCAAACGCCCATGCCTGGGGCCTCGACGACGTAGCAGTACTGGCCGACAAGCGCGCAAAAGCGCCCTTTCAAGGCACGCCCAAGGCGCTGCCCGCTGAACTCGCCAATCTGGATTACGACGGATATCGCGACATCCGCTTCAACCGCGACGCGCCGATCTGGCGCAACAACAAACTGCCGTTCGAGGCCAACTTCTTTCATGTCGGGCGCGAGGTGGTTTCAGTCCGCATGAACGAAATCGTTAGCGGCGTGGCCAAGCCGATGCGCTACATGCCGGCCGACTTCAATTTCGGCAAAAACAAACTGAGCCCGCAAGGCTGGGGCGATTTGGGCCACGGCGGCTTGCGACTATTCAGCAACCTGAACACGCCGGACGTGAAAGACGAAGTCGCGGTGTTTCAGGGTTCCAGTTATTTTCGTGGGCTAGGTGCCGGCCAGCGCTATGGCCTGTCGGCACGCGGTCTGGCGGTTGATACCACCGGCCCGAAGGAAGAATTTCCGCGCTTCACCGAATTCTGGCTGGAGCGCCCGACAACCGACGCAAAGATCGTCACCGTTTACGCGCTGATGGATTCGGAGCGCATGACCGGCGCCTACCGTTTCGACATCACGCCGGGCGAACGCACGACGACGGAAGTGCGCGCGAAAATTTTCATGCGGCCAGGCGCCAGCCCGGTCAAAACATTGGGCATCGCGCCGCTCACCAGCATGTTTTTGTTCGGCGAAAACCAGCCCCGGCCGGGCGACTTTCGCCCGGAAGTACATGACTCGGACGGCCTGATGCTGGCCAACGGCGACGGTGAATGGTTGTGGCGCCCGCTACAAAACCCAGGCACGGCGTTGACGACTTCTTTCAGCATGAAAAGCCCGAAAGGCTTTGGCCTGATGCAGCGCGACCGTAACTACGCGAACTACGAAGACACCGAGGCGCGCTATGAAATGCGGCCCAGCGCCTGGGTCACGCCCATCGGCGATTGGGGCACCGGGCGGGTAGAACTGTTCCAGTTTCCGATTCAGGACGAGACGCATGACAACGTGGTGGCTTACTGGGTACCGGAAAAAACGCCAGTTGCCGGCCAGGCGATGGACATCGCCTACCAGGTGTCCTGGCAGGGCAATAACCAGCAACTGCCGCCCAACGGCTACGTGACCCAATCGCGACGGGGAAATGGCTTCATTCCGGCGAATAAAGACGGCTCATTGCCGCCCAACCAGCCGACGCAATTCACCATCGACTTTGCCGGCCCGGCGCTAGACAAGCTGCCAGACGATGCGCCGGTCAAAGCCGTTGCGACTGCGGACGCCAACGGCCGCATCGTCGAAAGCCTGGCCTACAAAAATCCCGCGACCGGACATTGGCGCATGACCTTGCGCGTGCTGCGCGCAGACCTGTCCCAGCCAGCCAAACCCGTTGAACTGCGGGCCTTTTTGCAATTGAACGGCAACGCCGTGAGCGAAACATGGACCAACCTGATCACACCATGACCACACCTACTTCCCTATCTGTTTCCAAGCCCGTTTCCCGCAGCACGCTGCGCGAAGAACGTCACCCCAATTCAGTCACGGCGCCGCCTATTAACCGTGGTTCGATGACGCCCCGGCCATGGCGCGGTTTCTGGAACAGCATGGGCACGGCTGCGTTGATGCCTTTTGTCAAAACCGCTACAAAGCCGGATGCTGACGTGCCGCAGCCGTGGCAGCGCGCCGCCAAGCGCCGGCGGACCATTTTTATGCTGCTGACATTGATCAGCACTGCCCTGGCGACCAGCCTGTTTGCCGACATGCAGCCCGACTACGACAACGCCTGGCTTGAATACGGGCAGATCGTTTTGTTCGCACTGCTGTCCGGCTGGGTGGTGACGGGTTTCATGACCGCGATGATGGGTTTCTATGTGACTCTGCGCGGCGACCCGCACAGCCTGTCGGCCAAAAACGTACAGAACCACACGCTGGATGCAGCCACGCGCACCGCGATCATCATGCCGATCTGCAACGAAGATGTGCGGACGGTGTTTGCCGGCCTGCGCGCGACCTGTGAGTCGGTGGCTATAGCGGGTCATGTGCGCGCCTTCGACGTGTTCGTTTTGTCTGACAGCAACGATGCGGCCATCATCCGGGCCGAGCGCGCCGCGTGGGAAGACTTGCGCACGCAACTCGCGACGCAGCCCGACCAGCCGCAGATCGAGGTCTACTACCGCCTGCGCACACGCCGCACTGACCGCAAGGCCGGCAACGTGGCAGATTTTTGCCGACGCTGGGGCAAGGACTACAAATACATGGTGGTACTGGACGCCGACAGTGTGATGAGCGGTGAGTGCCTGGTGTCAATGGTCAAACTGATGGAAGCCAATCCCAAGTCCGGCATCATTCAAACCGCCACGCAGGCCATCGGCCACGTCACGCTGCATGCGCGCGCGCAGCAATTTGCGTCACGCGTTACGGGTCGGCTGTTCACACTCGGCATGCAGTACTGGCAGATGGGCGAGTCGCACTACTGGGGCCACAACGCCATCATCCGCGTCGAGCCCTTCATGCAGCACTGCGCGCTGGCGCATATTTCTGGCACCGGCGGCATGTCGGGCAGCATCATGTCGCACGACTTTGTTGAAGCCGCGCTGATGCGCCGTGCCGGTTTTCATGTCTGGCTGGTGGCTGACCTGATCGGCAGCTATGAGCAGCAACCGCCGGATTTGCTGGCAGAACTGCAGCGTGACCGCCGCTGGTGCCAGGGCAACCTGCAGAACTCGCGCTTGATTGCCGAGCCCGGTATTCACCCGGTGCATCGCTCAATGTTCGGCACCGGTGCGATGGCTTATTTGTCGGCGCCGTTGTGGCTGTGTTTCCTGACGCTCGGCACGGCGCTGTGGCTGTCGGGCTCGCCGATGATTGCCGACTGGACGCTGCTGCCCGGCGAGCTGGTATCGCTTTGGGCCTGGACGCTGTGCGTGTTGTTTTTGCCGCGCGTTCTGGGCATCGCAGCCGTGCTGATCAACCGCCAGCAGGCATCGTACGGCGGCACGGCTAGTTTGCTGCGCAGCGCGGTGCTGGAAACGCTGATCGCGTTGCTGCAGGCACCGATCCGCATGCTGGCGCACTCGCTCTTCGTGGTGGTGGCGCTGACCGGCCTGAAGCTCGAATGGAAGTCACCACCGCGTGAAGCCGCTGCCGTGCCCTGGGGTCATGCGCTGCGTCAGCTGGCACCGATGAGTGGCGTGATTGCCGTGCTGGCCGCCGGCATCGCGATGATTGATGCCAGTGCGCTGGTGTGGCTGCTGCCGGTCGGCTTGCCGCTGCTGCTGTCGATCCCGATGACGGTGGTCACCAGCAAGGTTGGCGTGGGTACGACGCTGCGCGCTAACAACTACCTGCTGATTCCCGAAGAAACCAAATCGCCGGCGGTGTTGCGCCGGGCTTGGCAGCACGCCAGCCAGCTGGCGCGGCCGTTGTTGAAAGCCGCCTGACAGAAGCTACCTGCTATTTATTTGATAGCTGCTTGCGCAAGTATTACGGGGGCTGCAGGTCAATTTGACTTATGAAAAGCCGCATGGAGCGCTCTCCACGCGGCTTTTTTATCGTTCAAAATCAATCAGGGAACCCCAAGCTCGTGAACATTGCCTCACTTAGGGCGCTACGTTTTTAATAGCTGCTTACGCATGACTTACCTGGGCTGGCGGTTGATTCTATGTTTGAAAACCAATGCAATTGAGCGACGCGCTCGGTGAAATAGTACTATCGGGTCGTCCGGGGAGGTGCTGAACAATTCTCGGGTGCGCGAAGCTTATCTCGGCAATTAGTAAGCCCAAAAGGAAGTCTTGCATGAGCCACGATCACCACGACCACGACCACGACCA
>JANLYY010000019.1:0-2739 GCA_031365885.1 Polaromonas sp.
GCCCGCCACCGCCCAGACAAACGTACAAAAAGTCCAGCTCGCCGACTTCTTCAAACAACTCTTTGGCCGCCGTGCCTTGGCCCGCGATGACATCGGGGTGGTCGTAGGGTGGGATCAAGGTCATGCCGCGTGCGACGGCAATTTCACGGGTAAGCGCTTCGCGGTCTTGCGTAAAGCGGTCGTAGGTGATGACCTCTGCGCCGTAGCCCCGCGTGGCGGCCATCTTGGCTGCGGGCGCGTCCAGCGGCATGATGATGACGGCGGGCATGGTCAGCAGACGCGCCGACAGCGCCACCGCCTGTGCGTGATTGCCGGATGAAAAAGTGATGACACCCGCCTGCCGCTGTTCGGCGCTGAAGCGCGACAGCGCATTGAAGGCGCCGCGAAACTTGAAAGCCCCCATGCGCTGAAAGTTCTCGCACTTGAAGAATACACTGGCGCCGAGCTGCTCATTGGCGGTGCGCGACTGCAGCACCGGCGTGCGGTGGGCATGGCCTTCCAGCCGCACGGCAGCGGCAACAACATCCTCGAAAACAGGCAAAGTCAGCATGGTTGGGCATTCGTTAAAGGCCGCTGCAGCACAGTGCGGCGACCCGCTTATTTATACAACACAGCCCATGCCGCGCTTCATATCCCGTTCATGATCGCCCTGCTAATAACCTTCTCGTGGCAGGAACTGACGCACCATCCGTGGCGCAACGCAGCCGCTGCGGTGGCGGTGATGCTGGGGGTGGCGCTGGCGTTTTCTGTCCACCTGATCAACGCGTCGGCGTTGAGTGAATTTTCTCAGGCGGTGCGTTCCGTGAACGGCCAGCCCGATCTGGAACTGCGCGCCGTGCAGGGCAGTTTTGACGAGGCGCTTTACCAAAGCGTCGCCAATCATCCACAAGTACAGATTGCCAGCCCGGTGCTGGAAGTAGCCACCTACGGAACACGTGACGCGGCCGATGCAGCCCAACGCCAGCCGCTGCGTATCGTCGGTGTTGATGTGCTGGCCGTTGCCAGCATTGCGCCGGCGCTGATTCCCGTGCCTTCTGAAACCGCAGACGGCGACAGCCGGTTTTCGGTATTTGCACCAGTTGTGATTTTTTTGAACGCTGCGGCGCGGCAGCTCTTTGGCAATGCCACGCTGCATTTGCAAAGCGGGATGCAACTGCTCCGCGTGCAGGTAGGCGGCAGCATCAGTGCGGGCGGCAGCGCGCTGGCGGTGATGGACATCGCCGCCGTGCAGGACCTGTTCGGCAAAACCGGGCAGCTGTCGCGCATCGATGTGCGTTTAAAACAAGCCAGTAATAGCGCTAAATTTTTAACCAGCCTGCAGCTGCCACCAAATGTGACGGCCACGTCGCCAAACGACGATGCCCAGCGCGTCAACAACCTGTCGCGCGCCTACCGCGTCAACCTGACCGTGCTGGCGCTGGTGGCGCTTTTTACTGGCGCGTTTCTGGTGTTCTCGGTGCTGTCGCTCAGTGTGGCCAAGCGTGCGCAGCAGTTTGCGCTGCTCGGCGTGCTGGGCCTGACGGGCCGCGAACGCCTGCGGTTGGTGCTGACTGAATCGCTGCTGCTGGGCGCCGTGGGCAGCGCGCTGGGCATTGCGCTGGGCACCGGTCTGGCGGCGCTCGCGCTGCGGCTGCTGGGCGGCGACCTGGGGGGTGGCTATTTCGCTGGCGTGGCGCCGTCGCTGCAATGGTCAGGCTGGGCTGCACTGACTTACGGCGCGCTGGGCGTGGCAGCGGCCGGTGTGGGTGGCTGGTGGCCGGCGCGCGTGGCGCAAAGCCTGCCACCAGCGCAAACGCTCAAGGGTCTGGGCGCCGCACCAGGCGCCGGCAAAACTCACTGGCTCAGCCTGATGCTGATCGCCGCCGGCGCGATGCTGGCGATGCTGCCGCCGGTGTTCGGCATTCCGCTGGCAGCGTATGTGTCCGTGGCGCTGCTGCTGATTGGCGGTATCACGGCGCTGCCGTGGCTGATCGCCTTGCTGTATGACCGGCTCAGCACGCTGGTGGCGCATCGCCTGCTGCCCATGCTGGCGGTCGAGCGCGCGCGCCGTGTGCGCGAAAGCGCGGCGGTTGCGGTGAGCGGCGTGGTCGCGTCGCTGAGCCTGGCAGTCGCGCTGACAGTGATGGTGGCTAGCTTTCGCGATTCAGTCACGCAGTGGCTTGATGTGGTGCTACCGGCTGACCTGTATGTGCGCACGGCGGTGGGCACGTCGGCGGGTGACACGGCGTATTTTTCACCCGCCTTTGTGCAGGCCCTGAGCGCTGTGCCGGGCGTGACGCGCATCAGTGCACTGCGCACAACGCAACTGCTGCTCGATGCAGCCCAGCCGGCCGTGGCATTGATTGCCCGTCCCATTGATGACCCGGCGGCCACGCTGCCGCTAGTCGGCAACCCGTTACCGGTGCCCGCTGGGCAAATCGGCATTTACGTCAGCGAGGCGATGGTTGATTTGTATGACGCGCGTCCGGGCACTGTTTTCAATCCACTTTCCAAGGCTTTCAGTGCTCTAGCCCAGCAAACACATGCGCAAGCAGCTCCTGATTTAATAGCAAACGGAGGTGCGCCCAATACCAGCGTTTTTTTCGTCGCCTGCGTCTGGCGCGACTACGCACGCCAGTTCGGCTCCATCGTCATCGCTCAGCGAGACTTCGAGCGCCTGACCGGCGACCGCCGCGTCAACGACCTGGCGCTGTGGCTGAACGGCCAGGCCACCGAGGCGCAGGTGCAGTCGTCCGTGCG
>JANLYY010000026.1:0-4728 GCA_031365885.1 Polaromonas sp.
GTAGGCGTGCCACCACTGCACCAGCGCGATGGTGCGCAGGGCCAGCGTACAGTTTTCATCAAGCGCCAACGCCTGGCTTGCCCACCGGAAGGCTTCGTCACGGGGCGAACGGTCATAGACCATGTCGCTGGCCGAAGCCACAGCCCAGCCACGTTGCGCCAGCGCATAGGCACTGAGGTTGTCGGGGCGCACCCGGCGCGCCCGGCTGGCTTCGGGCACTTCGATTTGTGGCGCCATGGCGACCACCACAGCGCGGGCAACTTCGTCCTGCAGATCAAAAATGTCCTCGACAACCCGGTCGTATTTTTCGGCCCAGATGTGCTCACCCGTCAACGCATCAATCAGCTGTGCCACCACGCGCACGCGATTGCCGGCGCGGCGGACGCTGCCTTCGACCACATAGCGAACGCCCAGCTCGCGCGACACGGTGCGCACGTCGATAGCCTGGCCCTTGTAGGTGAAGGCTGAATTGCGGGCAATCACGAACAGGCTGTGAAACCGTGACAGTTCCGTGGTGATGTCCTCGGTGACGCCGTCGGCGAGGAATGCCTGCTGCGGATCGTCGCTCAGGTTGAGGAAGGGCAGCACCGCGATGGAAGGTTTGTCGGGAAGCGCCAGCGCAACTGATTGGCTTTGCACGACATCCACTTCGATTTTCGGCTTTTTCAGCTGAAGACCAAAGCGGTATCCGTGACCGGCTACGGTGACCACCGCCTGCGCGCCCAGCAGCTTGCGCAGCGTCGCGACCTGCACATTCAAATTGTTCTCACCCACCACGGTTTCGGGCCAGATGCGACGTATCAAGTCGTCTTTGCTTACCACCCGCTCATGGCTCTCGATCAGGCATTGCAGCAGGTCAAATGCACGGGCACCGATGACAACCGGCGCGTCATCCAGCAGTAACTGGCGAATGCCGGGCAGCATGTCAAAGCTCCCAAATCGGTACTGTGCCTGCATGTGACCCTCCTCTCGAAGGACGGTGCGACGGCTTACGGGCACTCTCTGCATGCCTGCCCATCGCGTTTTTTCACATTTTGCAGGAAATACCGCCCGCCGTCACGACTGGTTTCCAGCCCAGTAATCAGCCAGATGAGTCGTCTTCCGCTCAATGCCGATTTGATGGTCAGCCCTCCCGTCGCAACGTTCCCGGATGCGGAATCATCGCGCCAGGCGCATGAAAAGGGTGTCCACAGTCGTATCCACAAGACTATACTTTTAATAGCTGCTTACGCACGTATTGCGGGGGCTAGAGGCCGATTTGATAATGATTACCTGTCGTCAGGCAGGGGGCGGGCCTGCTGCATGGCGGCTTCGACCGATTGCTTGATCTGCTGCTGCATTTGCTGCGATTGCTCGCGCACGTTGGTAACCGGCACACTGGCGGGCACACTGCTTAGATTGCCGCCCGGTGCAGCCAGCGACGGCATAGCCCGCCGTGTCGAAGCCAGCTGCGTTTTGCTCAGCCATGCCACGACGCCCAGCACCAGCACCAAAGAGAGAACGCCGAAGATCACCCGCATTTCAGTTGCCTCCAACAGTTGCTGCATCCGCGCCGATAACCAGTTTGCCCATCGACTGGGCCAGCCCAATGCGCTGACCGCCATACCCGACAAACCATGCCTGATTTGCGGCAATCTGGTTTTCAGCCCAAACGTAGTACCCGTGACCTGCGAACAAGGCTCCGAACTGGCGTGGTTGAACGGTTCCTGAATATCAAATCTGTGTGCCGAGTGCTGCACGAACGTAGTCACCATAGCAGCCGGCCTCCTTTGACGAACGTTTTACCCAACGCCCGAAAAACGAATTCAGTCGTTCAGGGTAGCACTCAATCCGACGCTGCCTTGCCCGTGATGGTCTTTGTCCTGTTCGTACAAGCTAGGGCCAGCCGCGCCCATAAGGTTGAGCACCTCACGCTGCACTCACTTCTCCCCTTCCCATTCCTGCAGCACGGGAATGCATGACAGTAAGAGCGGGTCGGTCGATTTGTAGGAAAACTGTTCGCCAGGCTTGTAGTCCCCAAAACGCTGTACTTTGCCGTCGCGACGCGATCCGAAGAGATAACGTCGACACACGATAGTTTTCCCGCAAGCCATTCTTTATATTGATCGCCTGCAAAAATAGTGCTGTCCTGGTTTGGATCAAACGTACCGAAGACCATTTTTAGCAGATCTGGAACCGAAGCATTTCCTCATGCTTTGCCTTTCAATTCAGGCGCCAGTTGCTCTGAAGTGGTGTCAAGTTTCAGCATTCCCTGACAGATTGCTTTGCCGACGGCCATGGAAGTCACAGTCTTGCCTATCGAGTAGCCATAGAACATTGCTTCAACATTTGCAGGGGCTTTGAACTCTGAAAAAACCACTTCATCGCCATTCACCAAAGCAATAGCTTTTGCAGGTCGGTTGGGGAGGAGTGCTCGGGCTCTGCTGATTAAGTCGAGCTCTACCGGGCTGCGCACGCGCTGCTTGAGTTCGGTAGGCTGCGGGCTGGGTTTCGTGATGTACCACCATGCCTGACCGGTCTTTTTCAATAACCAGCTATCGGGTTGCGCTGGCTACTTCAGCAATGACGTTTTGACCATCCGCAAGGCAGATAAAAAAACCCAGAAAAACAAAAGACGATTTTTCATTTTGGAATAGCTGAGAAATTTATGCGATCAGCGAATGCCGATTTAATTTCTCTTGCCGTTTACTCCCACTCAATCGTCGCCGGCGGCTTGCTACTGACGTCGTAAGTAACCCGATTAATACCGCGCACTTCGTTGATGATGCGGCTCGACACCTTTTTGAGCAGCGAGTAGGGCAGCTCGGCCCAGTCGGCGGTCATGAAGTCGCTGGTTTGCACGGCGCGCAGGGCGACCACGCAGTCGTAGGTGCGGCCGTCGCCCATCACGCCAACGCTTTTGACGGGCAGGAAGACGGCAAAGGCCTGGCTGGTCAGTTCGTACCAGGTTTTGCCTGTCTCGGCGTCCCTGAAGTTGCGCAGCTCTTCGATAAAGATCGCGTCGGCGCGCCTCAGCAGGTCGGCATATTCTTTTTTGACTTCGCCCAGGATCCGCACGCCGAGTCCCGGGCCGGGAAACGGGTGGCGGTAGACCATGTCGTGCGGCAATCCAAGCGCCTCCCCCAGCTCGCGCACCTCGTCCTTAAATAGTTCGCGAAGAGGTTCAAGCAGTTTGAGCCCCAATTGCTCGGGCAGGCCACCGACGTTGTGGTGGCTCTTGATGACCACAGCCTTTTTGTTTTTACCGCCGCCGGACTCGATCACGTCAGGGTAAATGGTGCCCTGGGCTAGCCACTTCACCTCTTTTTTTTGACCACCATCCGCTCCGTTTTTGATAGCTGCTTGCGCACGTATTTCCTGGGCTTGAGCCTTAAACACCTCTACAAATTCGCGTCCAATGATCTTGCGCTTGGCTTCGGGCTCGCTGACGCCTTTGAGGTGACCCAGAAACTGTGCTTCGGCATCGACGCGAATCACTTTCGCGTGCAGCTTGCCGACAAACATGTCCATCACCATGTCGCCTTCGTTCAGGCGCAGCAGGCCATGGTCGACGAACACGCAGGTCAGCTGGTCGCCGATGGCGCGGTGAATCAGGGCAGCCGCGACCGACGAATCGACGCCGCCGGACAAACCGAGAATCACTTCCTCGTCGCCGACCTGTGCGCGGATTTTTTCGACCGCCTCAGTGATGTAGTCGCCCATCACCCAGTCTGGCCGGGTGCCGCAAATCTGCAGTACGAAGCGTTGCAAGATAGCTGCACCCTGTTTGGTGTGGGTAACTTCGGGGTGAAACTGCAGCGCGTAGAAATGGCGCGTTTCGTCGGCCATTCCCGCCACCGGGCAGCTGTCGGTACTGGCCATTAATTTGAAGCCCGGTGGCATTTCGGTGACTTTGTCGCCGTGGCTCATCCAGACATTGAGCATGCCCTGGCCTTCTGGCGTGGTGAAGTCGGCAATTCCTTCGAGCAAGGCGGTGTGTCCGCGCGCGCGCACATCGGCAAAGCCAAACTCACGTTTTTGGCCACCTTCGACCTTGCCGCCGAGCTGGTACGCCATGGTTTGCATACCGTAGCAAATTCCGAGGACTGGCACGCCAAGCTCGAACACCGACGGCGGTGCCTTGTCGGTGGTGTCTTCATAGACACTGGCATGGCTGCCGGAAAGAATGATGCCCTTGAGGTTACCGTCTTCGGCGTAGTCTCGAATCCATTCGTCGGTCACATCACAGGGATGGACTTCACAAAAAACATGGGCCTCGCGCACGCGGCGCGCAATCAGCTGCGTGACCTGCGAGCCGAAATCGAGAATGAGAATTTTTTGGTGTGACATGGTCGAAAAGTAAAAAGGGCAGCTTTCGGGCTGCCCTGTTTAGTGATTGCTGAGGGTCAATCTGCGCGGTAGTTGGGCGCTTCTTTGGTGATCTGCACGTCATGCACATGGCTTTCGCGAATGCCGGCGGTCGTGATCTCTACAAACTCGGCCTTGTCCTGCATGTCCTGAATGGTCGCGCAGCCGCAGTAGCCCATGCTGGCGCGAATGCCGCCGGCCATCTGATAAATGATGCTGACCATCGAGCCCTTGTACGGCACGCGGCCCTCAATGCCTTCGGGCACCAGCTTGTCGGCGTTCGGGTTGCCAGTGCTCGATTCCTGGAAGTAGCGGTCGGCGCTGCCCTGCTGCATCGCGCCTATGCTGCCCATGCCGCGGTAGCTTTTGTAGCTGCGGCCC
>JANLYY010000048.1:0-4337 GCA_031365885.1 Polaromonas sp.
ATTGACGAGGCCTATTACCTGTACCGCCCTGAGAACGAGCGCGACTACGGGCAGGAGGCCATCGAAATTCTGCTGCAGATCATGGAAAACCAGCGCGATGATCTGGTGGTGATTCTGGCTGGCTACAAAAACCGCATGGACACCTTCTTCCAGAGCAACCCGGGGATGAGTTCGCGCATCTCCCACCACATTGATTTCCCGGACTATGCAGTCGGCGAGCTGATGCAAATTTCGCAAAAAATGCTGGGCGACCAGAACTACCGCTTCGCGCCGGGTGCGGCCCAGGTGTTTGAGGAGTACCTCACGCTGCGCATTGGGCAGCCCCATTTTGCCAATGCGCGCAGCGCCCGCAATGCGCTGGAGCGGGCGCGTCTGCGTCAGGCGAGCCGCCTGTTTGAAGACCGCGACCGGGTGCTGACCGTTGACGACCTGACCACCATTGAAGAGCGGGACATTCGCGCCAGCCGCGTGTTCCATGAAGCGAAAGTCCAGTCATGAACACCGAAAAACTGCAGGCCCTGATTTTTGATGTCGACGGCACGCTGGCCGACACCGAGCTGGCGCACCTGGCGGCATTCAATGCGGCTTTTGTGCAGGAAGGCTTGCCCTGGCATTGGGATGTACCGCTCTACACCCAGCTGCTGGATGTATCGGGTGGCAAGGAGCGCATCACGCATTACTGGCGGCAGGTGCAGCCCGATCTCAAGATTATCGACAACGCCGCGTTCACCGACACCGTGCAGCGCATTCATGACCAGAAGACCGCAGTCTACGAGCGCATGGTGATTGACGGCTCAGTGCAGTTGCGGCCTGGCGTTTTGAAACTGATCGAGCAAGCCCATGACGCCGGCCTGCAGCTGGCCATTGCCACGACCACGTCGCCAGTCAATATTTCCGCGCTGCTGCGCACCGCCATCGGGCCGGGCTGGGCGCAATTTTTTGTGGTGATCGAAGACGCGTCTACCGCGCCGCGCAAGAAGCCGCATCCACAGGCGTACCTGCAAACCTTGAATCGGTTGAAGCTGCCTGCATCGGCCTGCCTGGCGGTGGAGGATTCGGCCAACGGCCTGCGGTCGGCCATGGCGGCCGGGCTGCAAACCATCATCACCAAAAACTCTTTTACAGAGCACCATGATTTTTCAGGCGCGCTGGCTGTTCTGCCTGATCTTGCGGGTTGTAGTCTGGAGAAGCTGCTAAGCCTGCACGCTGCAGCATCACCACCTCCGGCCCGTCATTAATTTTCGATTTTAAAAATACCCGAAACCATGACCACGCTACTCCGCATTGCGCCCTCGATTTTGTCTGCCGACTTCGCCCGCCTGGGCGAAGAGGTGCGCGCCATTGAAGCAGCCGGCGCCGACCTGGTTCATTTTGATGTGATGGACAACCACTACGTACCGAACCTGACGATAGGGCCGCTGGTCTGCGAGGCGATTCGCCCGCACGTCAAGATCGGTATAGACGTCCACCTGATGGTCGAACCGGTGGACGCGCTGATTCCGCTATTCGCCAAAGCCGGCGCCAACATCATCACCTTCCACCCCGAGGCCTCGCGCCACGTCGACCGCACGCTGTCGCTGATCAAAGAGCACGGCTGCAAGGCCGGCCTGGTGTTCAACCCCGCGACACCGCTGGAGTGGCTCGACCATGTGATGGACAAGATCGACATCGTGCTCTTGATGAGTGTCAACCCCGGTTTTGGCGGGCAAAAGTTCATTCCGTCCACGCTCGGCAAGCTGCGCCAGGTGCGCCAGCGCATCGAAGCGCATCAGGCCGCCGGTGGCCAGCCGATCTGGCTGGAAGTCGATGGTGGTGTGAAGACCGACAACATCGCTGAAATTGTGAATGCCGGTGCCGACACTTGCGTGGCGGGCAGTGCCGTGTTTGGCGCGCCTGATGTCGATGGTGGCTACCACGGCATCATGCGCGAACTGCGCGGCCAAGCGGTTATTTACTAAAACGAAATTAAAAAGCGACGAAAGACACCATGCCCTTAACCAACCGATCAACCCTGACGCAATTTCTGATCGAAGAGCGTCGCCGGTTCCCCTCTGCCAGCGGCGACTTCAACGCCTTGATTCTTGACGTGGCGCTGGCCTGCAAGGCGATCTCGCGCGCGGTGGCTTTTGGTGAGCTGGGCGGCGTCATGGGCAACCACGCGCCCGAGGCGGGCGGTTCCGTCAATGTGCAGGGCGAGACGCAAAAAAAGCTCGATGTACTGAGCAACGACCTGTTTATCCGGCGCACCGAATGGGCTGGCAATCTGGCTGGCATGGCGTCCGAAGAGATGGACTTGCCTTACCAGATTCCGGCGCAGCATCCGCGCGGCAAGTACCTGCTGGTGTTCGACCCGCTCGACGGCTCCAGCAACATCGATGTCAACGTTTCGGTGGGCAGCGTGTTTTCGGTCTTGCGCGTCGGTCAGGACGTCGTGACCACCGGGCGTGATGTGGTGGAAGCCGATTTCCTGCAATCCGGCGCCGAGCAGGTGGCTGCCGGATATGCAATCTACGGCCCCACCACTATGCTGGTGTTAACGGTCGGCGACGGCGTCAACGGCTTCACGCTTGACCCCAACTTTGGCGAGTTCATGCTGACGCATCCGAAGATGCAAATCCCCGAGGAGACACAGGAGTTCGCCATCAACGCGTCCAACAGCCGCTTCTGGGAAGCACCGGTCAAGCGCTATGTTGATGAATGCCTGGCCGGCAAAACCGGGTCGCGCGGCAAAGACTTCAACATGCGCTGGATCGCCAGCATGGTGGCCGAGGCGCACCGCATTTTGATGCGCGGTGGCGTCTTTTTGTACCCGCGCGACACCAAAGATTTGAGCAAACCGGGCCGGTTGCGCCTGCTGTATGAAGCCAACCCGATCGGCATGATCATGGAACAAGCCGGTGGCC
The DNA here is from genome assembly GCA_031365885.1 of Polaromonas sp. Taxonomy (GTDB): domain Bacteria; phylum Pseudomonadota; class Gammaproteobacteria; order Burkholderiales; family Burkholderiaceae_C; genus Polaromonas. The sequence goes on from JANLYY010000048.1 coordinate 2,904, forward strand.
GCGCCTCCACCGGCCGTGAGCCCATGCTGGCGGTGCAGCCGACGTCACTGCACCAGCGCATCGGTCTGGTGTTCGGCTCCAAATGCGAAGTCGAGCGCATCGAGCGCTACCACGCCGAGCCGGCCAGGGTCGAGGAAAGCAACCCGCTGTTTGCCGAGCGCAGCCTTTTTCGCATCTAGATATGTGGCCCCCACGGTCGCGCACTGCGTGTCGCTCCCTGCCCCCCGAGGGGGCCGCTGCGCCTGCGGCCCGGCAAAGCCGGTTCCGCGGCCCCTGCTTGCATGGGGACGCCGCGTCTTACTCCTTCTCCGATTGGAAGCGAGGGCTTCCCGCTGGCAATCACGGTAGTCAGGTGCTATTACTTTCATAGCTGCTTGCGCAAGTTTTACCTGGGCTAGAGGCCGATTCAACACTTATTTCTAACTTACGGAGACCTCACCATGTCTGAACGCCACCCCATCATCGCCATCACCGGCTCGTCCGGTGCCGGCACTACGTCGGTGACGCGAACGTTTGAAAATATTTTCCGGCGTGAGGCGGTTAATGCGGCCGTGATTGAAGGGGACAGTTTTCATCGCCATGACCGCAAGGAAATGAAACGCAAGGCCGCCGAAGCGGAGAAAGCTGGCGACAACAACTTCAGCCATTTCGGTCCGGCCAACAATCTGTTTCCGGAACTGGCCGAGCTGTTTCGCGCCTACGCCGAGACCGGTACCGGCAAACGTCGCAAGTACCTGCACGACCTCGACGAGGCCGCACCCTACCAACAGGAACCCGGCACCTTCACGCCCTGGGAAGACGTGCCCGCCAACACCGACCTGCTGTTTTACGAAGGCCTGCATGGGGCTGTCGTGACGCCGGAAGTCAACATTGCCCAGCACCCCGACTTGCTGGTGGGCGTGGTGCCCGTCATCAACCTCGAATGGATTCAAAAGCTCTGGCGCGACAAGTCCAAGCGCGGCTACAGCACCGAAGCGGTCACCGACACCATCTTGCGCCGCATGCCCGACTACGTGAACTACATCTGCCCGCAGTTCATGCACACACATGTGAACTTCCAGCGCGTGCCGATGGTGGTCACCTCCAACCCGTTCATCGCCCGTGACATTCCGTCGCCGGACGAGAGCATGGTGGTGATCCGCTTTGCCAAACCCAAGGGCATCGATTTTCAATACCTGCTCAGCATGATTGATTGCAGCTTCATGAGCCGCGCCAACACCATCGTCGTGCCCGGCGGAAAGATGGAAATAGCCATGCAGTTGATCTTTACACCGTTCATCTGGCGAATGATGGAACGCCGCAAACGCGCTTTATAACCCCCCCCGTGGCGGCGTGCGCCGCGGCCCCCGCAAGGGGCAACGCGGGTGGCCCGGCCAAGCCGGTTTCCACGGCGTTTCCGCTTGAGGATCATTTCATTTTTTAGCGCCATTCGAT
>JANLYY010000112.1:0-11201 GCA_031365885.1 Polaromonas sp.
GTCTTCTTCCGGCGGCAGATGGTACAAATCTTTGGTAGCCGCTTCGCCCGGATGAATTTTGTTTTCGACACCATCAAGACCGGCCATCATCAACGCCGAAAAGCCCAGGTACGGGTTCATCAGTGGATCAGGAAAGCGTGCTTCGATACGGCGACCTTTCGGATTCGCCACATACGGAATGCGGATCGAAGCCGAGCGGTTTTTGGCCGAGTAAGCCAGCTTGACCGGCGCCTCGTAGCCAGGCACCAGGCGCTTGTAGCTGTTGGTGCCGGGGTTGGTGATGGCGTTCAGGGCCCGGGCGTGTTTGATGATGCCGCCGATGTAGTACAACGCAAAATCTGACAGGCCGGCATAGCCGTCGCCAGCGAACAGATTTTTGCCGTCTTTCCAGATCGACTGGTGCACGTGCATGCCAGAGCCGTTATCGCCAACGATAGGCTTGGGCATGAAGGTGGCGGTTTTGCCGTAGGCGTTCGCTACGTTTTGCACCACGTATTTCAGCATCTGCGTCCAGTCGGCGCGCTGCACCAGCGTGCTGAACTTGGTGCCGATCTCGTTCTGGCCTGCGCCCGCTACTTCGTGGTGGAACACTTCGACCGGAATGCCGAGTGATTCCAGAATCAGCGACATCTCGGCGCGCATGTCCTGCGTGCTGTCCACCGGCGGAACGGGGAAGTAGCCGCCCTTGACGGTTGGGCGATGGCCGCGATTGCCGCCTTCGAGTTTTTTGCCGGAATTCCATGGCGCTTCGTACTCTTCGATTTTGAAGAAAGTGCCCGACATGTCGGTGTTCCAGCGCACGTCGTCAAAGATGAAAAACTCGGGCTCGGGGCCGAAAAAGGCCGTGTCGCCCAGGCCGGAGGCCTTGAGGTACGACTCGGCGCGGCGGGCAATCGAGCGCGGGTCGCGGTCATAGGCTTTGCCGTCGGCAGGCTCGAGCACGTCGCAGCTCATGAAGAGCGTGGTCTCTTCAAAAAACGGGTCAATGTTGGCGGTGTTGGGGTCAGGCATCAGCTGCATGTCTGAGGCTTCAATGCCTTTCCAACCAGCGACCGAGGAGCCGTCAAAGGCGTGGCCCGAGGCGAATTTATCTTCGTCAAAGTGCGACACAGGCACGGTAACGTGCTGCTCTTTGCCCCGGGTGTCCGTGAAGCGGAAGTCAACAAACTTGACTTCGCTTTCCTTGACCATTTTCATGACATCTGCGACGGTCTTTGCCATCAATATCTCCTGTTGCTGCGTGGTTGGTTTAGAAATTAGTTTCCGGGGGTTACCGAATGCAGTTTTTATGCCAAATGCTTGGGCATCAAATGCTTAAGGTCACCGAGCCAAACCGGATTGTGCCGCCAATCGGGGCGGCTTCAGGGGTGAATCCAAGGCGTTACGAAAAAACAGTCAGCGCAAATGCACCAAGTAAGGGCACTTCTCGACGCACCGAAATAAGGCACGTTGATGACGCTCTCTTGCTAGCGCACCAATTCCGGACCCAGCTTGACGTTGAACTGATGAAGCCCCGCCAGCAAGGCCGGGAACGCGCGGTTCACTGCGTCAGGCGCGCCCTTTACCCCCAACTCGATATGGCGCCCGTACTCGGCGTGGTCAACGCTAGGCAGGCTGAAGACCTTGACCTGTGGATGCCCTGCCTCGATTTCCAGCATCAAAGGCGTCAACGTCGCTTCCATGGAACCCATGACGATGACCGATTTTTCGCTGAACGCGGACTTTTGGTGCAGATTCGAATAGCGCTGGTCCAGCATCTCTTCAATCATTGGCCACGCCATCACCGGAAAGCCCGGCACGAAGTGAATCGCGCCCAAACCGGCAGCGCAGGTAAAACCAGGGATCTTGTTGTACGGATTCGCAATAATCTCGGCGCCCTCCGGGAAGGTGCCCATGTTCAGGCGGTGAATGTTGTCATGCCGGTCGGGCTCGTACGGCACGCCCTGCTCTTTCGCCACGTCGTGCATGCGGGACTCGATCAGCAACTTGGCTTCCAGGTGCAACACCAGCTTCACGCCCAGCGCATCGGCAGCGCACTGGCGCGTGTGGTCGTCGGGCGTGGCGCCTATGCCGCCGCAGGAAAACACCACGTCGCCGGACTCGCGCGCGGCCGCGAATGCACGCGTCAGCGTGGCCGTGATGCGAGCCGGGTCGTCGCCGACGTAGTCGGCATAGGCCAGCTGCAAGCCGCGGGCGGCCAGCAGTTCGATGACTTTGGGCAGATGCTTGTCGGCGCGTTTGCCGGACAGAATTTCATCGCCGATGATAATGAGGCCGAAGTGCGTGGTCATGCGGTTGATTTCAGTTCGGTTCAAGAAAGGGGTTCGGTGTGACTGCCCGCTGGCGGAAAACGAGGCGTCGGGACGGGCGTGTTATTTGCTATTAATTCAATAGCTGGTTGCGCACGTAATGATTGGGCTACCAGAATTTGTTGCTTGCGAAGCTGCTCCAGCGCGGTCAGCGTGTAATGCGAAAACCACAGCGACGAGAAAGCAAACACCAGCGTGTAAATCCAGATCGCCAGCGGCACTAAAATGGGCGCCATGGCCACGAACATGGCGCCCGACGCCCAGATCAGGCTGGGCGCCGCCCCCAGGTAGCCGCTGAGCACGCCGATGGCCAGCAGCGACATTCTGTTTTCTTTGAATAGCTGCTTGCGCTCGTCTGGACTGGCGTGGTCGACCAGCGCGTCGTACGACATCACGCGGTACGTCAGCCAACCCCAGATCAACGGCGGCAAAATCAAAATCAGCGGCGGAATCAGCCACAGCGGGACGGAGACAAGCAGCGCGATGGCGGCTACCACGGTCGAGCCCAGCGACCACACCACGCTGGTCAGCATCGAGCCGCCCTTCTTGCGCTCCAACCCCGGAAAACGCCGCTCGGCGACCAGCGACACCATGGCCGGCGTCATGAACACCGCGACAAACAGCAGCGACGCAATAACAATCACCGGAATCGCCAGCGCCAGCAGCAGCGCGGGTGCCAGCACCAGGCGCAGACTGGACAGCCCGAGGCTCTCCAGCCAGCGCACCATGCGGCTGACCATCTCATAGCTTTCCAGGTTGCTGCGGATGGCGGCGAGCGTGTCGTCCCAGAAAAAGTAGCTCAGGCCCAGCGACAGCGCCGCCATAATCACCAGCGGCAGGATGGACAGGGCAATTACCCGCGGATGCAGGCAATACATAGCGGCGCGCCAGAAGGAGTCAAGCAGCAGGTTCATGGGAAAAAGTAGCGCGGCCGATTTGTCCAGGTGCGGTGAATGCGGTGAAAGCGTTGTAGGGCTTTCGACTGATTTGCTTAGCGCAGGTTGCCCGTATGCCCAAGCGAATAGCGCCCCGGTTGCGGCCACACCGTCAGGCCGTGCGGCTCGCGGCCGACCTTTATTTTGTCCACGCCGCCAGACTCGGTGTCGATGCGGTAGACCGTGTCGTCATAGCGGCCAGAAAGCCACAGGAATTTGCCATCAGCACTGACATTGCCCATGTCAGGGCTGCCCCCGCCCGGAATAGGCCAGGTTTTGACCACCGTGCGGCTGGCGAAATTGATGACCGAAATGCTTCCCTTGCCGTTCGGTGTGCCGCGAATTTTGTTGCTGCCGCGATTGGCGACGTACAAATTCTTGCCGTCACGGCTCGGATACAGGCCATGTGCCCCAACGCCGGTGGGCAGAAAGCCGGTCTGCTTGAATCTCTCAAAGTCCACCACGTGAACGCCATCGGCCATCATGTCGGCAACGAAAAAAGTCTTGCCATCGGGTGAGGCCCGAACGTCCTGCGGCATGCCGGGTGTGGTGCAAATATCAGCGCCCGGCTGGCCAGGGTCAGGAATTTTCAGCGGTTTTTTACCTGGCGCGGCAATAGCTGCCAGCGCATCGGGACGGTTGAAATACGGGCTGAGCTTGATGGTGTCCACCACTTTGCGATTCACCAGATCAATCTTCGTCAGGGCGCCCCCAAACTCGCAGGTGAACAGCGCAAAACGGCCGTCGATGGAGAAATCTGCGTGGTTGATTCCAGCGCATTTTGGCGTGGCGATCGAATACACCAGCTTCATGCTGCGCGCATCGCGAAAGTCCAGCCGCTTGTAGGCCTCTGCCACCACGATGGCCATCTGGCCGTCAGGCGAAAAATACATGTTGTACGGGTCATCGACCGGCACCGACTGGCCCGGCTTGCCGGTCTTCGGGTCCACCGGCGTCAGACTGCCATCGGTGCGGCCTTCGGCGTTGTTGGCGACCCACAGCATCTGCAAATCCCATGAGGGCACCACATGCTGCGGGTTGATCCCAACCTTGAATTTGTCGATCACCTTGAGTGTGGCGGGATCAATCACCGACACGGTGTTTTCACCCCGGTTCGGCACATAGATCCGCTCCAGCGCACTGGCTGTGGCCTTGCTCAGCTTGTCGCTGGCGGTTTCACTGTATAAATTTTTCGCATCTGGAACGGGTGACATGCCGGGTACGACTGACACGCTCTGCACCGCTGCGCCAGAGGCGGCAGGCAATGGTTTTCCCGCAGCATCAGCGGCGGGCGTGGGGGTCGCGGCAAAGGTCAAAGAAATTACCAGCGCGCTGCCAGACAAGGCAGCGACGGCTGTGTAAAGAGCAAAGCGGGAAAGACCCGGCCTGGCGCGGTGCATGGAATTGATCATGAAACTACCGGGATGGACAACATGCACTGTATTTTAACGACGCGCCTGGGCGGCCTTGATGGCATCCACCGTACGCGCAACGGTCAACTCCACGCCCAGCTCGCCCAGCGCCAGACTGGCTTTACGCGGATCGCCCACAGTGCCCGCCGCCGGCCCGCGCTGCGCGGCATCGTCAATCAGCTCGGGGCGCACCATCTGCGGCGCCAGCGCCATCGTCAATGCGGTATCTGCGCTGCCCGCGTGGGTGCCGATCTGAAAATCGCTGAGTCCCTTGCCTCGCAGCGCGTCTGCATAGGGCTTTTGCGCTGACTGGTAGTAAGCTTCGATGAAATGAACCCGGGTGGCGCTGGCAGACCACTCCCGATTCAGCCGGTCGGCGATGGTTTTGAGCTGCGGCTGGTAACCGCCGTGGTCGCCAATCAAAATAATGTCCTTGAAGGCATGCTGCTTCAGGCTACGCGACGCGCCCTCAACGATCCCGCCAAACGCCTCGGCCGATACCGACAACGTGCCGGCAAATCGCATGTGTCCTGCCGGCGGCGTGATGCTGCCTTCGGGCACGTAGGCCATGACCGGTGCCACCAGCGTGTGCCCCAGCCGGTTGGCGATCTTGCCGGCCAGAACCCTGATGCGGGCGTTGTGCTTGCCCAATGCGATGTGGGGGCCGTTTTGCTCCGTGCCGCCGATGGGGACAATCACAGCCGTGGCGCCTGATTTCATCGCCTGCTGAACTTCCATCCAGGTCATGTCTTCGAGCATTACCGCCTGCGGCTCGGCGGCAAAAGCATTCAGCCCAACCAGGGCGAGCCCTAAAATCATCCAGCGGATTGAACTCATACGCACCAGTGCTTCCTCAATGTTTAAACCCAACGCATTGCGCTTCCGCGCTGCCAACCAGGTAGCCGAATGCGTCCAGCGAACCCGGCCCCAAAGTGTACTCAACCAGCGATACCGTATCGCTACCACCGTGAGCTTGCGATGAGTGAAATGTGGTTCAACGGCGTACCGCTGGAGGTGCGGAAAATCTCTGGACCGACCACAACCGCGCCAGTCATTTTTTTGCATGAAGGACTCGGCTCGGTCAGCCTGTGGACGCAGCGCGGCATCGACTGGCCGCAGCAGGTCTGCCATGCCACCGGCCGCGCCGGCGTGGTTTATTCGAGGCGTGGTTACGGCCAGTCCGGCCCCACGGCCGGAAATTTATCCGCCGACTACATGCACCGCGAGGCCTGGGAGGTGCTGCCCGCGCTGCTGCAGGTGCTGCAAATCGACAAGCCAGTACTACTTGGCCACTCTGACGGCGCGACGATTGCGCTGCTCTATGCCAGCCGGCACCCGGTTGCGGCCTGCATCGCGCTGGCGCCGCATGTGCTGGTCGAAGAAGTGGCGATCAGGTCGATTGCCGAGGCAAAAACCGCGTTTGGATCCGGCGGCTTGCGCGACCGGCTGGCGCGCCACCACGCGGATGTAGACGGCGCTTTCCGGCAATGGAATGATGTCTGGCTGTCGGCTGCGTTTCGCAGTTTTGACATTCGCGAGGACTGCCGCCGCATCACCGCGCCCTTGCTGCTGATTCAGGGGCTGGATGACGAATACGGCACGCTGCGCCAGCTTGATGAAATTGCGCTGGCAGCGCCCCATGCGGTGCGGCTTCATTTGCCCGCCTGCGGACATTCACCGCAGCGTGACCAGCCTGAAAAAACGCTGGATGCGATTACCAGCTTTCTGCATCAGGTAAATTGAGTGCTATTAGTTTTATAGCTGCTTACGCACGTATTGCGGGGGCTAGAGGCATATTTCACCCCTGAATTGGTTTAGATGACTGCTGGAGTGGCAGAAATCGCCTGCAAGTCCTGCGCGCTCAGCCAGCGCCATTGACCGGGCAGCAAGTCGGCCGGCAAGGCCAGCGCGCCGATTTGCGACCGGTGCAGCCCACCCACCTCTTCGACCCGGTTGCCGACGGCGGCAATCATGCGTTTGACCTGGTGGTACTTGCCTTCGGTAAGCGTCAGGCTGAGTTGCGACAACCCGGTCTGAAGGCAGGCGGCCGCCCTGACCGGCTTCGGGTCGTCGTCAAGCACCACGCCGTTGAGCAGTTTTTGCACCTGCGCCTCATCAATCGGGTGTTTGGCGGTGACTTCATACACCTTGGGCACATGGTGTTTGGGCGAGCTCATGCGGTGAATGAACTTGCCGTCATCTGACAGCAGCAGCAGACCGGTGGTGTCATGGTCCAGCCGCCCGACCGCCTGCACGCCAGCCGCTGCCCCGCCGCCGCGCTGGCGAATCGGCGCTGGCAGCAGGGTGTAGACGCTGGGGTAGGTGCTGGGTTTTTGCGAGCACTCATAGCCGGCCGGTTTGTGAAGCATCAGGTAGGCTTTTTCAAAGTACTGCCAGGCCACGCCCTGCACTGTGAAGTGAAGTCCATCCGCTATGAATTCCATAGCTGGTTGCGCAATGATTCCGTCGGCTACAGCCACAAAACCCTGTTGAACCAGGCCCGCGCAGATGCGCCGCGTACCAAAGCCCTGGGAAAAAAGAATGTCCTGAATTTGCATGCTTGCCATGGCGCCATTGTCTCAGGCGTCGCCGCCCTGGCGACTGCTGCTGTTGCCGCTCAAAAATGTCTCGGCCTTCGACTACGCGATGAAACGTCCAAGGCTCTCAGCACCGTGGGTGGCAGGCGCTTACAGTGATGTTGCACGCTATCAATCAGGCCCGACCCATGATAAAAAAAACCCGCCTCGCCATGACGATTGGCATCACTCTGGCTCTCAGCGTCATCGGCGTGCTGATTGTCCTGAACTTCACCAGTGGCGAGAAAAACGTCGAGCGCAAGCTGACACGGCTTTACCAGGCGCAAGATCCGCAGTTTCACCGCGCGATGGGCTCGCTGCTGGGCCCGGGAATTCTGGGTGGCAACCGCGCTCAGGAACTGCTTAACGGTAACCAGATTTTCCCGGCCATGCTGGCGGCCATCCGCTCCGCCGAGCGCAGCATTACCTTTGAGACCTACATCTATTGGGCCGGCGACATTGGCCGCGAGTTCGCTCAGGCGCTGGCCGAGCGCGCCCGCGCGGGCGTGAAGGTTCATGTACTGCTGGACTGGGTCGGCAGCGCCAAGATCGACGACGCGCTGCTCAAAGAAATGCAAGCCGCAGGCGCCGACGTCCGCAAGTTTCACGAGCCCGGCTGGTCCAGTCTGACGCGCATGAACAACCGCACCCATCGCAAAATTTTGGTAGTTGACGGCAAGACCGGCTTCACCGGCGGCGTCGGCATCGCGCCGAAATGGACCGGCTCGGGCCAGGACGCCGAACACTGGCGCGATTCGCATTTCCTGATCGAAGGCCCGGTAGTGGCGCAGATGCAGGCCGTGTTCATGGACAACTGGCTCAAGGTGACCGGCGATGTGATGCATGGCGAGGCCTATTTCCCCGCACTACCGGCCGTTGGAAGCAGCGGCGCCCAGGTTTTCTCAAGTTCACCGTCGGGCGGCAGCGAAAGCATGCAGCTGATGTATCACTTGTCGATCACAGCCGCTGCGCGCAGCATTGACCTGTCGAGCGCCTACTTCGTGCCAGACGACCTCACCAGCAAGGCCCTGATACAAGCGCTGGCGCGCGGCGTGAAGATCCGCATCATCACACCTGGCGACGTCATCGATACCGAAACGGTGCGCGCTGCTTCGCGTGGGAAGTGGGGGCCGTTGTTGCAGGCGGGGGCAGAAATCTACGAATACCAACCCACCATGTACCACTGCAAGGCCATGATCGTTGATTCACTGCTGGTGTCGGTGGGTTCCACAAATTTCGACAACCGTTCGTTTCGCCTCAACGACGAGGCCAATCTGAATATCTTCGACACGACCTTCGCTGCGCGCCAGACGAAAGTCTTTGAGGACGACCTCATCCGCTCAAGACGCATGACCTTTGAGGCCTGGTCGAATCGGCCCTGGCAGGAAAAGTTCAAGGAGCGCGTCGCACTGCTATTCGAATCCCAGCTTTGAACACTTGCAAGACCCAATAAATAATACTTTTATAGTATATTTTTCCGGCTCGACGCTGGACATTTTTCTGTTGTGTTGTCCACAAAACCTCACTCCATCGGTGCGAATGCTCTGTTTTTGCGGAAATTTGTCACGTAGAAAATTTTTTATCATTGTTACACTGAGTTGCAAATACAAAAAAGGTGGGTACGTGATGAGCGCCTATTTCGGGGGCAACTGGCTCGCTCTGGGAGGAAGCAGCATATTGATCGGTGCATTTCTGGGCATCGTCAGTTATAGCTGGTTGCTTCGCCGTGCCGCCCGTGAGCGCAGGCGCATCCCGAAACGCTGGCCGCTTAGCGCCCGGCTGGTCGCCAGCAGTGAGGAGCGCAAGGTATGGCGCTGGCTAGCCGGTGCTTTTTATGATCATTCGGTCATGATCAAAATGCCTGTCACCCGCTTCACCCTGCCACGCACCAAAAAGCAAGGCGCGCACTGGTACGAAATACTGAGCAGTGTCTATTGCACTTTTACCGTGGTCGGCGTTGATGGTCGGGTGATCGGCTGCGTTGACGTACCCAACGTGCGGCGCATTGCCCGGCGCAACCAGATTCTCAAGGAAACGCTTCTTAACCAGTGCGGTATTGCTTATCTGGTCATTGAATCGACCCGATTGCCCAGTTTGCAGGATATTCGCTCTGAATTTTTGGGGGAGATGGCCTCCATGACACGCGAGCACGACCGTGACGAGGCAGCCATAAGGGCCGCCAGCACCAGTTTGCGCGCCTCCCTCATGCATCAGCGTTTGACCCGCACAAGCGACATGGCGCCCCTGAGTGCCAGTCATTCAACAACTCCGCGACCCCGCGATTCGGGAAGCCCCAGCGTCATGCCGAGCCGGTTTCCTTCGAACTGGGGTGAGAACTCGTTCACCATGCCGCTGGACAGCCGCAGAGCCGAACTTCGATAACAATCGAACGGATAAAAGAAACGTTATTTGCCAGAGAAACCGGCAAACGGCTTTTTCAATGTGGACTGGGGTCAACTGAATGATGGCTTGAAACCCGCATGAATATTTCGTTTCAACTGGAAATTTTCGGCTTTGTTCTCCCGTCGTTCTCCTGTTTTGACAATGCTACCGTCTACCTAGACTTACAGTGCTATCAAAAAAGACAGCTGCTGACCTTGCCCCTGAATTGCGTATCCCATAACCGAGCTCATGAACTGCCTTACCTGGCCTGAAGCCAGGTTTTCTCAAACTGCATCGGGCTGACGTAAGCCAGCGTCGAATCCAGCCGTGCTTGGTGGTACCAGCGTAGCCAGCCCTCATTAGTGGCGATGTACGTGATGTAACCGACCCAGGCTTTGTCGGGGTCGGCCACGGTGAACTCGAGGTTGAGCAAGTTGGGCGAAATCGGCAACTTATGATTGCTGTCGGTGGTGCCCTTGAAGCGCCGTTTGCCTTTGGCACGAATGCCGTGCAGCTGCATGAGTTTTTGCACCCGGCCCTTGCCCGCCCCAATACCGCACGCCACCAGCTCGCGCTAGATTCGCGGTCAGCCATAGGCACTGCGGGTTTCGGCGTGCACGGCCTTGATGTCCACCAGCAGTGCTCGTCGCTCAGGTGGCGCCGCTGCGCACCACCGGCACGGTGCACCACGTGCGCGTGGTAGCCGGCCGCGCTGGCCTGCAACACCCGGCATCGAACCGAGACCGGCCAAATGCGGCGGTGCTGCTCAATGAAGGCGTACTTCAAATCGACCCTCTTGCGAAGTACGCCGTCGCTTTTCCCAGAATGTCACGCTCCATCTTCACGCGCGCCAACCCACCCCGCAGCCGGCTGATTTCCATCCGCTCAGCACTTACTGGCTTGCTGCCGGCTCCTTTGAGTTTGCCTTGCTATGCGCCAGCTGAACAGCGTCTGATCGACCACGCCTAATGTGCTCGCCACCGCCGCAATGCTTTGGCTGTTCTCCACCAGCCGGACTGCCTCTTGCTTGAATTCGAGCGTGTAGCGAGCCCTTGATGTTTTTGTCATTTCCGTTTCCCTTGTCTGTATTGAACCACTCAGCAAGAGATACGCTTTCAGGGGCAAGGTCAGCCGTCAATAGCACCCCTATACCCTATTAGCCTGTAAGTTGTTGATTTACCAAGGAAAAAGGCCGCTAACTGGTTATTGTTAGCGGCCTTTGTATGGGCATATGGTGGAGCTGGGGGGATTTGAACCCCCGTCCGCAAGCCTTCTTCGGGCAGATCTACATGTTTAGCGATCTGATTTAAGTCTCGCCATCTGAATCGCGCAGTCGCACGCTATTCAGGCCGCCAGCACCCTATTTTCTCGCCCCGGATTAAGGTACCCAGCCCGGAGCCAGCCGATAAAATTATCTTTACAGCCGGGAGCCCTTAACTTGCGTTTAAAACCCCTTGCCCAGCCCATCGGCCTGCTGTTGTAAAGCTCACTGGCAATTAAGCAGCGAGTGCGAAACGTTCGTCGTTTGCAGTTAGTTTTTTGAGTCGATTTTTACGAGCGCTACTCAAGCTCGACATGCACCACACC
>JANLYY010000145.1:0-3865 GCA_031365885.1 Polaromonas sp.
TGGTGGAACTGCCCGTCTCTCCGTCCTTGAATGCAAAAGCGCGTTTGGGGCTGGTCACTATTGCTTCGCGCACCGAACCGCCACTTCTGGACAAAGTGCGCGCATTGATGCGCGAGATGTTGAAGGATTCAACTTCAACCCTAAAAAAGCCAAAACGCAAGCGATAGATGGCTAGCGGCCGTCAAGAGTTATTGGTGGTTTCAGATCCTATGATCGGTTCCGCCCGCATTGCAGCCATAAACATAGGTTTTTGTTTTGATTTGCTGCTTGGCAGGGTGCGGTCGACAGGTTAATGAAGAGGTTTAGTCATGCCTGACACCATGGTGCAAATTGGCAATCTGACAAAGAGTTTCGGTGGCGTTCGAACGTGAAGCGAAATTTTCCTGTCGGTTAAGGGGCGAAACGCCATGCCATCATTAGTCCGAATGGTGCAGGCAAGACGACGCTTATAGGGCTATAGCGGGCGACATCCCGCCTGGCTCGGATCGCATCAGTTTCGCAGGCAATTCATGAACGCGCTCAACCCATGGCCTATGTAGTGGGGATCAAACGCCCAAGTACTGTTGCAGCAGTTCGGGCTGGGTGTGAAGTTCAGCTGAACTTCCCTCAAACACCACCTCACCCTTGACCAGGATCACGTTGCGGTCAGTGATTTGGGTAACGTGTTTCCAGTTCTTGTCCACGATGACGCTGCTGATACCGCTCTCACGGATTAAGGTGCAGATGCGCCAGATTTCGCGCGCAATCAGGGGCGCCAGGCCTTCGGTGGCTTCGTCAAGAATCAGCACGTCGGGGTTGGTCATCAAAGCGCGGCCGATGGTCAGCATCTGCTGCTCGCCGCCGCTGAGCTGCTGGCCGCCGTGGCCCAGGCGTTCCTTCAAGCGGGGGAAGGTGTCGAGTACGCGCTCGTAGGTCCAGTCGCGTTGGCCACGCGTGCCGGCGCGTGCGGCCATTTTGAGGTTTTCAGTGACGCTCAGGTTGCCGAAAATTCCCCGACCTTCGGGCACATAGGCAATGCCCAGCCGTGCAATTTCATAGGGCGCGCAGCCCATCATCGGCTGGCCGACAATCGTGATGGAACCGGAACGCGGCTTGACCAGGCCCATGAGGCTTTTCAGCAGTGTGCTTTTGCCCATGCCGTTGCGGCCCATGAGGCCTATGGTTTCACCACGCGCCACGCTGAAATCAATACCGCGCAGGATATGGCTGGCGCCGTAGTAGGTGTGAAGGTCGCGGGCCTTGATCAACAACCCGGTGTTCATGCGTGCTCCTCGCCCAGGTAAGCCGCCTGCACGCCCGCATCGGTGCGAATCTCGGCCGGCGTTCCACTCGCAATCACCTGCCCATTGACCATCACCGTGAGCCGGTCAGCCAGTGCAAACACCGCATCCATGTCGTGCTCGACCAGCAAAATACCATGCTCTTTTTTGAGCGTCAGCAGCAGGGCGACCATGCGTTCGGCTTCAACTGTTCCCATGCCAGCCAGCGGTTCATCGAGCAGCAGCACCTGCGGCTCGGTCGCCAGTGTCATCGCAATTTCCAGCTGGCGCTGCTCGCCGTGGCTGATGGTGCCAGCCATGCTGCTGACTCGGTCTTTCAAGCCAGAAAGCTCGATAGCCTTTTCACAACGTGCGTTGATAGCTACAAAATTAGTAGCACGACTGAGCCACCGAAACGCATGCGGTTGGCGTGACTGCGCCGCCAGGCGCACGTTTTCCCAGACGCTGAAGGGCAAAAAGATGTTGGTCTTCTGGTAACTGCGGCCCAGTCCGCGCCCTGAAATCTTCTCCGGGCTCCAGCCGGTCACATCATGGCCGCCCAGCGTGACGGAGCCTGATGTCGGCGGCATGTCGCCCGACAGCAGATGGGTCAGCGTCGATTTGCCGGCGCCGTTGGGGCCGATGACCGCGTGGATGTGGTTGCGCCAGAGATCGACGGAAACGTTGTTGACGGCGGCCAAGCCGCCAAAGCGCTTGGTCAGGTTTTTGGCGCTGAGCAGGACTTCATTCATTGGGCGTACCTGCTTTTTCTTTGCGTTGCATCAGCTTTTCAGCCAGGCCTAGAATGCCGCGCGGTGCAAAGGTCACCAGCAGCACGATGAACAGCCCCATCCACAGCTGCCAGTGCTTGCCGAGGTTCACGCTGCCGAAGAATAAATCGACCTGCGGCAGGTCCTTGAACACATGCAGCAAATACTCAAAGGCAAACGCCCCCACGATAGCGCCGGCAAAGTTGCCCATGCCGCCCAGAATCACCATCATGATGGCGTGCGCGCTCATGTGAAAGCCCATCAGCTCGGGGTTGATGTAGCCCGTCTGCGCGCCCCACAAATAGCCCGCCAATCCAGCCAGCGCGCCCGCCAGCGTGAAGGCGGCGAGCTTGTAGCCGAAGGTGCCAAACCCCATCGCCCGCATGCGATGCTCGTTGACGCGGATGCCTGCCAGCGCGCGGCCGAACGGGCTCCACAGCAGGCGGCGCAGGAAGGCGTAAACCCCCAGCATCGCCGCCAGCGTGAAGTAGTACAACGTGCGCTTGTTGTCCAGATCGAAGGGCGTCCAGCCAAATACATCGGCACTGGGTTTGAAGTTGATATAAAGCCCGTCCGAGCCGCCCAGCACCTTGTTGTCGAAGAACAGATAAAACACCATCTGGGCAAACGCCATCGTGACCATGATGAAGTAAATGCCGTGGGTGCGGACGACAAAAAATCCGATGATCAGCGCGGCCGCACCCGAGGCCAGCACCGCGACAGGCAGCGTCCACCACAGGCTGACCGCCTCGCCTTGCGGCGTGAGGAAAGCCAGCGCATAACCGGCCAGCCCGAAGTAGGCCGCGTGCCCCAGCGACACCAGCCCGGTGACGCCCTGCAGCAAATCGAGACTCATGGCAAAAATCGCCATGATCATCATGCGTGTGACCATCTGGGTGTAGAAGTCCGTGCCGGCGAAGGGGAAGGCGACGAGGGCAATCAATGCGAGGCCGAGTGCGACCTGCACGCCGTGCGGCAAGATCTCGAGGTTTGCTTTTTGCGCGCTCATGCTTTGAAGAGCCCTTCAGGCTTCCACAGCAGCACCGCCGCCATCAGCATGTACACCAGCATGCCCGCCACCGACGGCAGCAACACCTTGCCAAAGGTATCGACCAGCCCCACGAGCAGCGCCGCAATCATCGCGCCGCGCACCGAACCAATGCCGCCTATCACGACGACGACAAAGCACATGATCAGTACTTGCGAGCCCATGTTCGGGTAGACGCTGGCCACGGGTGCGGCGATCATGCCGGCCACGGCTGCCAGGCCCACGCCGAGTGCAAACACCACCGCATGAATCAGCTTGATGTTGATGCCGAGTGATTCGGCCATGTCGCGGTTAAAAGCGCCGGCGCGAATCTTCATGCCGAGGCGGGTTTTGGAGATCAGCAAATACAGGCCAATGGCCAGCGCAATGCAGACCCCCGACATGAACAGGCGGTAAACCGGGTAAGACAGGTTGTCGGTCAGCGGAATCGATGCGCTGAGAAAATCGGGAATCGGCATGCCGTGTACATCGTCGCCCCACACGATGGAGCGCAGTTCTTCGAAGATGTAGATCAAACCAAAGGTCAGCAGCACCTGGTCGAGGTGGTCGCGCTGGTAGAAGTGCCTGAACAGCAGCCATTCCAGCGCCAGCCCGAAGATGATAGAAAGCACGGCGCCAGCAAGAATCGCCAGCGTCAGACTGCCAAAAAGCGCGCTGAGCGACCAGGCCAGGTAGGCGCCCAGCATATAAAAACTGCCATGCGCCAGATTGACCACACCCATGATGCCGAAAATCAGCGTCAGGCCAGCCGCCAGCATGAACAGCAGCAGGCCGTACTGCACGCTGTT
>JANLYY010000001.1:0-6264 GCA_031365885.1 Polaromonas sp.
CGAAGCCTGTCAATAAATCGAAGCAGCATTATTCAAATTGCGCTTGCCATACGACAACTAAACGACGCGACACGACGCAATTGAGCAACACTAAATTACAGCGACGCGAATGAACACTTTTCATTTTGTTTCACTGCTTTCATAATCCCGAAGTATTGGAAATACATATGTTGACCTGGGACGAAGAAGTCAAACCATCCTCGCAAAAACCACAGAGCAGCGGCTCACTGAATAGCCGTTCGATGGAGGTTCCGCTTCCTTTTTCTGCACAGTCTCAGCCGCAAGTGCGCATGCTGAACGACGGCGCTCTCCAGGGGCCTGCATCAACCCTTCCTGAATCAGCAAAAGCATCGGCTCCTGTTTCGATAGCAGCCAAGGATGCAGCCCTTATTCCTCCGGTGGCCAAGCGCGTTAAGGCTTCCGACAAACGCATCATCAATGGTCAGACCGACGTCAATCAGCTGGTGCCTTTCAAATACAAATGGGCGTGGGAAAAATATCTGGCCAGCTGCGCCAACCACTGGATGCCGCAGGAAGTCAACATGACGCGCGACATTGCGCTCTGGAAAGACCCGAATGGTCTAACCGAAGACGAGCGTCGTCTGGTCAAACGCAATCTCGGGTTCTTTGTCACGGCCGACTCGCTGGCAGCGAACAACATCGTGCTTGGAACCTATCGTCACATCACGGCGCCGGAATGCCGCCAGTTTTTGCTGCGCCAGGCTTTTGAGGAAGCGATTCATACCCACGCTTATCAGTACATCACTGAATCACTTGGCTTGGACGAAGCGGAAATCTTCAACGCCTACAACGAAGTCCAGTCGATTCGTGACAAAGACCAGTTTCTGATTCCGTTCATTGAGGTGATTTCCGACCCGCACTTCAAGACCGGTACGCCCGAGGCCGACCAGACGCTGCTCAAGTCATTGATTGTCTTTGCGTGCCTGATGGAGGGCCTGTTCTTTTATGTTGGATTCACGCAGATTCTTGCGCTTGGCCGCCAGAACAAGATGACAGGCGCCGCAGAGCAGTACCAGTACATCCTGCGTGACGAATCGATGCACTGCAATTTCGGCATCGATCTGATCAACCAGCTCAAGCTGGAAAATCCACATCTCTGGACAGTAGAGTTCAAAGCGGAGATCAAGGCCCTGTTCATGAAAGCGGTCGAGCTGGAGTATCGCTATGCCGAGGACACCATGCCGCGTGGCGTGCTCGGTCTCAATGCATCGATGTTCAAGGGCTATCTGCGCTACATCGCCAATCGGCGCGCCACGCAAATTGGACTTGAAACCCTTTTTCCAAACGAAGAAAATCCATTTCCATGGATGAGCGAGATGATCGACTTGAAAAAGGAACGCAACTTCTTTGAGACCCGCGTGATTGAATACCAGTCGGGTGGCGCTCTTTCATGGGATTGAGTAAGACAAGATTTACATCAACAACAATGATTTCCAAAATTGCAATGACCAGCGATTGCACCGCAGAGTGCGAACTGATCGTTGTTCCTGTGTTCGCGGCGCTGGGCCCGGTTAACCGGTTGCCCAACGCCCTGAATCGCTTTGCGTACTCCCAACGCGAAGTGCTCTTTGCAATGTGATCAATGAGAAAACTATGGCAACTGCGAAAAAACCAGCAGCTAAAAAAGCTGCACCAAAGAAAGTACCGGCTAAAAAAATAGCGGCAAAAAAAGCTCCAGCGAAAAAGGCTCCGGCCAAAAAAGCGCCAGCTAAAAAAGTTGCTGCGAAAAAAGCGCCGGCGAAAAAAGTAGCAGCCAAAAAAGTAGCGGCTAAAAAGCCTGCTGCTAAAAAAGCTGCCGCGAAAAAGCCTGCTGCCAAGAAGGTAGCAAAAAAGCCGGCAGCGAAGAAAGCCGCTGCGAAGAAACCCGCTGCGAAAAAGCCAGCAGCCAAGAAAGCCGCGAAAAAACCCGCTGCGAAGAAAGCCGCGAAAAAACCCGCTGCCAAAGCACCTTCCGTAGCAGCTGCTCCCGCAGCTCAGACGACTCTGAACCCGCAAGCTGCCTGGCCGTTTCCGACAGCCAGCAAGCCATAAGCAGTCAGAGCTTTGTGCTTAAAGCCCGACATCGAAAGGTGTCGGGCTTTTTTGTTGCCCTCGCCCAATCGCCTCAGCTTTTAATTTATGCTACTAAATTGATAGCTTCTTGCGCACGTCTTTATTGGGCTAAAGGTCAATTTTGGCTAAACTTAGTGTGTAATTTTGCCCACCCCGGCTGGCGATCTTGTGGGCACCGACACGGTTGCCCAACGCTGCGCAGCGGGCCAGCGACCAGCCTTGCTCCAGCCCGAACAACAGTGCGCCGCGGAACGCGTCACCGCAGCCGGTCGGGTCAACGACCGCTTCGGCCTTGACGGGAGGAACCAGCGCCTTCTCACCGTCCACCCACACCTCGCAACCCTCCGCACCCAGAGTCACTACCAGGCCCTGCACCTGGCGGGACATCTCCGCACAGCTCAGGCCCGTCCGGTCGCAAAACATTTTGGCTTCGTAATCATTGACCGTAATCCAAGTGGCAAGTTCGACAAAGTGCGCGAGCTCTTTTCCGTCAAACATGGGCAGCCCTTGACCCGGATCAAACACAAAGGGAATTCCAGCTGCCTTGAACTGCTCGGCGTGTTGAAGCATGGCATTGCGACCGTCCGGCGAGATGATGCCCAGCTTGATGTCGCTGCGGGGCGCGATCTGCGTGATGTGCGCCTGCATCATCGCGCCTGGGTGAAAGGCAGTGATCTGGTTGTTATCGCGGTCAGTCATGATCATGGCCTGCGCCGTGTAGGCGTCATCGACTTCGCGGACAAACTCACAACCGATGCCGAGTTTTTTCAGGCGCTCCACATACTCGGCGCCGTCGCTGCCAACAGTCGCCATCGGCAGCGGTGTGCCACCAAGCTGCTGCAAGGCATAGGCGATGTTGCCGGCACAACCGCCAAATTCCCGGCGCAGCGCTGGCACCAGAAACGACACATTAAGAATATGCAACTGGGTCGGAAGTATCTGCTCGGAAAAGCGGCCCTCAAAAGTCATGATGGTGTCAAAGGCCAGAGAGCCACAAATTACAGCAGGCATTTAGTACTCGATTCATTCAAGGGTAAAAAGCTAGGACACGGTAACCGGCCACGCGTATTAAATTTGCACCGGACGGCGAACCAGGGCGCCCCGCATCGCCGCTGACGCGCAGGTTGACAACGCCCGAGACTTCCGCGCGCGCCGCCAACAGGCCGGTTTCCACGCCAAATTGCGCTGGCAATAACACCCGGCGAACCAAGGCCTGGTCGTTGGTATCGGTCAGTGTGAGTTCAAGCGCTGGCATCTCCAGCGGAACGCTGCCGGTATTTTTCAGGACGAAGCTCAATCGATAGGCGTCCGGGGCAATTTTGTTGAACGTGGAGCTGTCGATGACCAGCAATTCAACGCCCCGAGGCAGCTCAATCTGACAGCCCAAGACATCGCAGAGCACGTGTAGTGCATCGTCAAGTCGGGGCTCTGAAGCAGCCAGGCTGTCTTTTTGCTGCAGCACCCACTGCAGCCCCAGCAGCAACACAAGTACCAGTGAAAAACCCGTCAACATGCCCCGGACCAGCGGCTTTTTCCAGAAGTCTCTGCGCTCGGCATCACGCACAAAAGAAACCTCATTTTCTGGTTTGACGGTCAACTGCTGCAGAGCATCCGGCTGTTCGTCCATCGCGGCATCCGGCACCGTGGCCTTGCGCACCAGATCCGGCCGGCTTGGTGGCTCGTCAGCCACGGGCACTTCTCCAGCCAGCCCCACAAAGTCAGACGGCGGACGTGTCAGGCCTTTGCCACTATTAAGCGCCAAAAAAACGGTGATGGCGCCATCTTCCTGCCGCTGACGCTTTTGCAGCGCCACTTTCCAGCTCGCCGGATCAAAATCTGCAGCGCTGTCGACGTCATCGCTGTCCGCCGTCGGCGCAGCATCAACCTGCGCGCGCTTGCCTGCCCCCCAGCGGGAAAATGGCCACGCGCGCGCGCCCTGCGGAGCGACGATATCTGGAGCCGCCGCAGCGTCTGCCCGATCTACCTCCGTCAAGGTCGGGTCGGTGTCTTCAAGGGTGACTGAAGCGGCAGCGACGGGTACTACTGGCAACGCTGATTCGCCCGGCGCGCTGATGTTTAGGTCTGCGGACGGCTTGGCAATGATGAACAGTGCCTCTGCCGAGGCCTCGCGCGGCAGCAGGTGTTTCGACGCATCAAAAACTTCTGCACAATGTCCGCATCGAACCCAGCCCTGAGAGACTTTCAGTTGGTCGGTCACGACTTTGAACATCGTGCCGCAGGCCGGGCAACGGGTAATGAGGCTCATCTAGAGCCGTATTGTAGAGTCCGTCCACGGGCGCCATCGTTGACAAACGCTGGCCTGGAGTCAGGTTCAGAAGCGGGCCGTCATCAGAATCCAGCCGTCTTCGGAGTCATGCACGTCAAGCGTGCAGTACGGCGCGTAAGCGGCTTTGAGCTCGTCGGCCTGGCGCTCTAGAATACCCGCGAGGACGAGGTGACCTCCCGGCGCCCCGTGGGCGCAGAGCAACGGCGCGAGGACTTTCAAAGGCGTCGCCAAAATATTGGCCAGCACCGTCTGGTACGCACCCACGGCCTTGTCCGGCAGACCGGCGTTCAGCGCGACATCGTTGGCTTCGGCGTTGGCATGGGTGGACTGTACGGCGGCCTCGTCAATGTCCACTGCGTCAATATCAACAGCGCCGAACTTAGCCGTGCCAATCGCCAGAATGCCCGAGCCGCAGCCGTAGTCGAGCACACGCCCAAAAGCAGCCCCCACGCTCCCGACTTCCTTCGATTCACTGCCCCCCGGGGGGGCTGTGCTTGCCAGGGGTAGCCCGTCGCTGCGCACGTTCTGCGCCTCCCCTCGTCCAGCGATCCAGCGTAAACACATGCGCGTCGTCGGATGCGTTCCGGTGCCAAACGCCAGACCTGGATCGAGCCGGATGACCGTGGTGGCCTGCGTCGGCGGCTCGTGCCAGGTGGGAACAATCCAGAACGATGGCGTGATCTCGACTGGCGTGAATTGCGACTGCGTCAGCCGCACCCAGTCCTGATCAGGCACAGCCTGTATGGCAACCAGCTGGCAACCGGCGAAAAAATCCTGAGCAGCCAGAACCACGGCCGCATCACGCGCCAGCGCTTCAGAGGAAAACAGCGAGACCACGCGCGAGCGCTCCCAGCCCGCCTTGGGCGGTGGCATGCCCGGCTCGCCGAAAAGCGCCTGCTCGCCCGGCGTCTCGGCATCGGCGTCTTCCACCGAGACGCTGAGCGCGTCCAGCGCCTCCAGCGCGTCGCTGAGCGCTTCCACACTGGCTACCGGAGCCAACAAAATCAGTTCAAACATGATTTATTGCTGCCTGGCCGGAGATCCGTGCAAGCAGGGGCCGCAGATCCGGCTTTGCCAGTCCGCAGGCGCGGCGCCCCCTTGGGGGGCCAGTTATTGGGGTCAGACACCAATTTTGCTGCGATGCGCGCATCGCACCCGCAGGGCGAGCCGGAGGCTTGGAAAATTTGGGCTCTGACCCCAAAAACTGGCGTGGGGGCATTAGCGATTTCGCTTGGACAACCACTCTTCCAGGTAGTGGATATTGGTGCCGCCATCGACGAACTTGGCATCGACCATCAGTTCGCGGTGCAGCGGAATATTGGTGTTGATGCCTTCAACGACAGTTTCGGCCAGCGCCGTGCTCATGCGCGCCAGGGCCTGCGCGCGCGTGTCGCCGTGAACAATGATCTTACCGATCATCGAGTCGTAATTCGGTGGCACGAAATAGTTGGCATAGATATGCGAGTCCACCCGTACGCCAGGGCCGCCCGGCGTGTGCCAGGTCGTGATACGCCCGGGCGATGGAATGAATTTGTACGGGTCTTCCGCGTTGATGCGGCATTCGATCGAATGGCCCTTGAGCTGGATGTCACGCTGCACGAAGGGCAACTTTTCGCCAGCCGCCACCATGATCTGCGTGCGCACAATGTCGATGCCGGTAATCCACTCGGTCACCGGATGCTCGACCTGCACGCGCGTGTTCATCTCGATGAAATAAAACTCGCCGTTTTCGAACAAAAATTCGAAAGTGCCCGCGCCCCGGTAGCCAATTTTTTTGACCGCCGCCACGCAGCGCTCGCCGACCTTTTCGATCAGTTTACGGTTGATGCCAGGCGCCGGCGCTTCTTCCAGAATCTTCTGGTGGCGCCGCTGCATGGAGCAATCGCGTTCGCCCAGGTAAACCG
>JANLYY010000156.1:0-5599 GCA_031365885.1 Polaromonas sp.
CGAGGTGCTGAACCAGTACCAGCGCCGCGCCGACCTGGTTCCCAACATTGTCGCCACGGTCAAGGGCGAAGCGGCTTTCGAGCAGGATACGCTGACCAAGGTGGTCGAAGCACGCGCCAAGGCGACCTCGATCCAGGTGACGCCTGAAACGCTGAACGACCCGGCCGCATTCAGCAAATTCCAGGCCGCGCAGGGCGAACTCGGCAGTGCGCTGAGCCGCTTGATGGTGGTGAGTGAGCGTTACCCGGACCTGAAAGCCAATCAGGGCTTTCGCGATCTGCGCGTGCAGCTCGAAGGCACCGAAAACCGGATCACGGTGGCGCGGAATCGCTACATCCAGACGGTGCAGGAGTACAACGTGCTGACCCGCAGCTTTCCCAACAACCTGACGGCGATGGTCTTCAGCTACAAGGTCAAGCCTAATTTTGCGGTGGCCAACGAGGCACAGATTTCCGCGCCGCCGACGGTTGATTTCAACAAAAAGTGAGCCCCAAGGCAGCGTCTCCAAATGGCTGCGCTCGACTGATGCCCGCTTTTTTCGCGCTCATCCATCGCCTGTTTCAACAGCGGGGCATGCTGGTGTCTGGCGCCCTGCTGTGTGCCGTGCTCTATGCCGTGATGGTGCCCGCCGCGTCGGCGCAAGACGTACAGCCGATTCCAGCGCTGACGGCGCATGTCATTGACCAGACCGACACCCTGAATGCCGCGCAGCGCCAGGCGCTGGAGTCCAAGCTCACTGTGTTCGAGCAAAAGCGCGGCGCGCAGATTGTGATGTTGATCGTGGCCACCACCGTGCCCGAAGACATTGCAGCTTTCGCGCAGCGCGTCGGCGACCACTGGAAAATCGGCCGTAAAAATATCGGTGATGGTTTGCTGCTGGTGGTCGCCAAAAACGACCGCACCGTGCGTATCGAAACAACCAAGGCGCTGGAAGGCGCGATACCCGACCTGGCGGCACGCCAGATCATTGACAGCGCCATCACGCCGCGCTTTCGGCAAAACGACTTTGCTGGCGGGCTCGACGCAGCTGCCGATCAGATCATGGCGCGCATCACGGGAGAAAACCTGCCTGCGCCCGCAGACGGCGGTCAGACCCGCAAGTCAGGCAGTGGACTGAGCTGGACCGACCTGGCGGTATTTTTGTTTTTTGCCGTGCCAATTGGCGGGCGCGTGCTGTCTGGCATGTTCGGTCGCAAGCTGGGCGCGGCAGCGACAGGCGGCGCGGTGGGCGTGCTGGCGTGGCTGTTCACCAGCAGTTTGCTGATAGGCGGCATCGCGGCGGCAGCGGGCCTGGTCTTTGCACTCATCACCAGCCTGGGCTCACTGGGTTCGATGGGCCGTGGCCGCTCGTCAGGCTGGGGCGGCGGCTTCGGAGGAGGCGGCAGCGGCGGCTTTGGGGGCGGTGGCGGTGGCGGTGGCGGTTTTAGCAGCGGCGGTGGCGGCAACTTTGGCGGCGGCGGCGCGTCCGGTGGCTGGTGAGCAGCATGATCAACAAGCTCAAAACCATCATCAGGCACCTGTGGCTGGACGCCGACGACACCCGCAGCGCCATTCCGCCCGACATGCTCCAGCGCTTGTCACAGCGCGTCGCCGCCAGCGAGCGACGCCACAGTGGCGAAGTGCGTATCTGCGTGGAGGCCGCACTGCCCGCAAGCTATGTGTGGCGGCTGGGCAGCGACAACTCCATAGGCGCCTTGAGCCGCCAGCGTGCGGTGATGATGTTTGGCAAGCTCCGCGTTTGGGACACCGAGCACAACAACGGCGTGTTGATTTACCTGCTGCTGGCCGAACACGCCATCGAGATCGTCGCCGACCGGGGCCTGACGAAACACGTCGGCGCAGCACAGTGGCAAGAGATGGTTGCGCACATGTCAGTGGCCTTCAAAGAGGGACGCTATGAAGAAGGACTGACCGAAGCGCTGGGCGAAATATCGGCGCTACTGATGCAGCACTTTGCCATTGAAGGCGCGCCAGGCGGAACGCTGAATCCGAATGAATTGCCTGATAACCCGCTGTTGATGTAGCGCGGCGTATGCTATATATTTAATAGCTGCTTGCGCACGTATTACGGGGGCTACAGGCGTAAAAGACCTCTGCAGCGGATCAGATGGGTCGCACAGCCGGGTTGTCGCGGTCAGATCGCAGTTTCACGGCGTAGCACCCGGCAAACACCAAACAACATCCCCACCCACCGGATACAAGCGCCGCCCCACTTCGGCCTCCACCATCCAGCCGCCGGTGAATTCCCCAAACGCCGGCAACACAGCCTGCCCCTCCGTAGCGACAAAACACGGCATGCGCAAGCTGTCGCGCCCACGCCCTGACAGGCGGCACACCGGATGCACATGCCCGGCCAGCACAAAATGCGTTGCGTGCAGCTGCGGGTGGTGGCACAGGGCAAACGGGCCAAGCAGATACGGTTCATCGACCACCTCGATCTGCAATGACGCAGGCGGGTCACCGGCGCGGCTGTCGTGGTTGCCGCGCACCAGCGTCATCACCACACCGACATGCTGCTCACGCCATTGCGCCAGCGCGGCCATCACGCTGGCCGTGCGCGCTGCTGCTGCATGCAGAAAGTCGCCTAGAAAAATAAGCTGATGCGGTGAATGTCTGACGATCAGCGCGCTCAAACGATCGAGGTTTTCCTGCGTCGTTCCGCCCGGCACCGGCTGGCCCAGCGCGCGGTAGGTGGCGGCTTTTCCCAGGTGCAGATCGGCGATGAAAAGCGTCCGGCGCTGCGGCCACCAGAGTGCGCGCTCGGGCAACAGCTGCAGCTCGACGCCTGCCCAATGAACCTTGCAAAGTGATGCAGGTACGGCGCATGTGACGGGTGCGGACAATGGCAACGACGATGAAAACGGGTGCAACATAAGCTTTGTTTAAATTTCTTGCTGCTATTATATTTATAGCTGATTGCGCACGTATTACGGCGGCTACAGGCCACATTTACTCTGCATCTATCATAAAAGAGGCAAAGGCCGGGATGGCTTGCGTTCGCGGCGCGGCCGCTTGACACCCGCATTTGCACGGTCGGCCGCCCCTTCCTGACCAAAGGCGAGCGTACTTTTGACCTGCTGCGCATCGCCTGCGACTACCGGGCCACCAGCTGCTTTCTCCAGCTGCTCGACCATGCGCGCAATCCGGTCGGCAACGCTCTCGTTTGACAGTTTCTCGCGAAAGCGCTCGACCATCAGCGGAAACGAAAACGGCGTCGGCCGCAACAGCGTTTTGATCACCAGTTGCTGCGTGGCGATGCGGTCCAGACTGGCGCGCAGGCGGCCTATCTCCAGCTCTTGCGCCAGCAGCTCCTGCTCGGCCTGCAGCAACAATCGATTCGCCGGGTCGTACTTGCGAAAGACTTCATAAAACAGCGACGACGACGCCTGCAACTGTTTGCTGCTGCGCTTTTCACCCGGATAGCCCTGAAAGATCAGGCCCGACACACGCGCGATTTCGCGAAAGCGCCGCTGCGCCAGCTCGCTGGCGTTCAGGCTGGCCAGCACTTCATCCAGCAGCGCAGCGCGCTCGTCGTGGTGCGTGTGAGCCTGCTGCAGTTCTGCGTCATGGCCGGTCTTTAGTACCTGCGGCAGAAGGGTATTCCATTCGACCTCTGTCGCGCTCAGCAGCTCAAAGCCATAGTCGTTGACCGCAATCGAGAACGTGCGCGGCGCGTGTTGCGCCACGCGCCAGGCGATCAGGTTTGCCAGCCCCAGATGCACATGGCGGCCCGCGAACGGATACAGAAAAAGATGCGTGCCTTCACGCGTCTTCAGCACCTCGGCCAGCAGCGTCTGGGGCGTCGGCAGTGCCGACCACTGCTGCTGTAGCTCGAGCAAGGGCCGCACGCATTGAAGTTCAGGCGTATCGTAGTTCCCATCCCCCGCCAGCGCCAGCTGCTGCACCACCGCATCGGCCAACGTGGTGGACAGCGGCATACGCCCGCCGTTCCAGCGCGGCACGGCCGGCCGTTTGCCACTGGCGCGCCGCACCCAGGCAGTCATGTCATGAATGCGGACCAATTCGAGCAAACGCCCGCCGAACAGAAAGCAGTCGCCGGGCTTCATGCGCGCGGCGAAGCTTTCTTCTACCGTGCCAATTTTGGCGCCGCCCATGTACTGTACGGCCATGCTGGCGTCGCTGACGATGGTGCCGATGTTCATGCGGTGGCGGCGCGCCAGACGCGCATCGGGCACGCGCCAGATGCCGTCATCGTCAGGCACCGCGCGCTGATAGTCGGGGTACGCCGCCAGCGACGCGCCGCCCTGCCGCACGAAGTTCAGCGCCCAGGCCCAGCTGGCATCGGACAAGTCGGAGTACGCCGCTGTGCTGCGCACCTCGGCCAGCAAATCGTCAGCAATGAAGCCACCACCGAGCGCTACCGTGACCAGATGCTGCACCAGAACATCAAGCGGCTGCCGGGGCGAGGTGCGCGCTTCGATATGTCCTTCGGCAATCGCCGCGCGCGCCGCGGCGCCTTCAACCATTTCCAGACTGTGCGTAGGCACCAGCGTGATGCGCGATGGCCGGCCCGGTGCATGACCAGATCGCCCTGCACGTTGCAGCAGCCGCGCCACGCCCTTGGGCGAGCCGATCTGCAGCACGCGCTCGACCGGCAAAAAATCAACGCCCAGGTCCAGGCTGGACGTACACACCACGGCTTTCAGCTCGCCACTTTTCAAACCGGCCTCAACCCACTCGCGCACGCCGCGATCCAGCGAGCCATGGTGCAGCGCCACCACGCCAGCCCAATCCGGCCGCGCCGCAATCAGCGCCTGGTACCAGATCTCGGACTGCGAGCGCGTGTTGGTGAACACCAGCGTCGTACTGCTTTTGTCGATCTCTTCAATCACCTGCGGCAGCATCGTCAGGCCCAGATGGCCGCCCCACGGAAAGCGTTCGGCGCGCGGCGGCAACAGGGTGTCGATGACGAGCTTCTTTGGCACGGCGCCGCGCACCAGCGTGCCGTTATTGTGGCCGAGCAGCGTGCGCATGGCGTCATCAAGATTGCCCAGCGTGGCGGACATGCCCCAAATGGATAGAGCCTCCACGCTTGTCGCTTCGCGTACTGCGCTGCCCCCCGGGGGGGCTGGCCTTGCTTGGGGCGGCCCGGCGCGGCGGCCACCGTCCTCCGGGCTACTCGTATCCTGTGATGCCCTCCACATTTTTAGACGAGCCAACGCCAGCTGCACCTGCACGCCGCGCTTATTGCCCAGCAGCTCATGCCACTCATCGACCACGACCATCTTCACGCTGCCCAGCACCTCTTTGGCATCGGCGCGCGAGAGCATCACCGACAGACTTTCCGGTGTGGTAACCAACACCGTCGGCAGGCGCTTGTTTTGTGCGCTGCGCTCGG
This sequence comes from Polaromonas sp., assembly GCA_031365885.1. Classification (GTDB taxonomy): domain Bacteria; phylum Pseudomonadota; class Gammaproteobacteria; order Burkholderiales; family Burkholderiaceae_C; genus Polaromonas. The sequence goes on from JANLYY010000156.1 coordinate 5,360, forward strand.
CGGCTGCGGTGTCGCCGCTGCGCGCGCCGGCGGTCCACGCAAAGCCTGGTGCGACCGGATGAATCACGCCGTCGTTATCGACGACCTGCCCCTTCAAATAATCGAGTGGTTGCTGCAGAGCGCGCAGCGTGTCGGCTGCCAGCGCGCGCATCGGCGTTATCCACAGCACGGTCAGCGGTGGTGCTGTTTTTTCCTGCGCAAGCAGCTACTAAAAACATAGCACATAATGCGCGGGAAAAA
>JANLYY010000158.1:0-3322 GCA_031365885.1 Polaromonas sp.
AGATCACCAATGTTGACGACATCGCCAATCTTGACTTTCAGCTCCCTGAGCACGCCGGCGCCGGACGACGGAATCTCCATCGAGGCTTTGTCAGACTCGACTGTGATGAGCGACTGCTCAGCCTTGATGGTGTCGCCGACCTTGACCAGCAGCTCAATGACAGACACGTCCTTGAAGTCTCCGATGTCGGGAATGCGGACTTCCACTGCGCCACCGCCAGCCGATGCAGCCGGCGCGGGCGCAGCTGTAGGAGCGGGTATGGAGGCCGCAGCAGATGCTATTGATTTAGTAGCTTCTTGCGCACGTTCTTCGGGGGCTGTAGCCGGTTTTTGTTCCGAACCTGCGGCAGAAGCGCCACTTTCGAGCGTCAGCACGACCGAGCCCTGCTTGACCTTGTCACCGATCTTGATCCTGACTTCCTTGACCACACCGGCCTGGCTCGATGGAATTTCCATCGACGCCTTGTCGGACTCGACCGTGATCAGTGACTGCTCGGCCTTGACGCTGTCGCCCGGCTTCACCAGCAGTTCGATCACGGTCACTTCGTCGAAGTCACCAATATCGGGAACCTGAATATCTACCATTGCCATGTTGTCTCCAATCGGTTGGGTACGGCGCCTTGACTACGTGGCGGCATGCCCAACAAGTTATTTTTTACGCGTACAGCGGATTGATCTTGTCGGCCTGAATGCCGTACTTTTTGATCGCGTCCGCCACCTTGCTTGCGGGCACCGTGCCCTCTTCACTCAATGCCTTCAAGGCCGCCACCACGATGTAGTGACGGTTGATTTCAAAGTGCTCGCGCAGCTTGCTGCGGAAGTCACTGCGGCCAAAACCGTCGGTGCCCAGCACTTTGAACGTGCGGCCTTTTGGAATGAATGAGCGAATCTGCTCGGCATAGGCTTTCATGTAGTCGGTCGAAGCGACCACCGGGCCAGTGTGCTTTTCAAGCTGCTGGCCGACAAAGGACACGCGCGGCTTCTCAAGCGGGTGCAGCAGGTTCCAGCGCTCGGCGTCCTGGCCGTCGCGGGCCAGCTCGTTGAAGCTTGGGCAGCTCCAGACGTTGGCCGATACGCCCCAGTCTCTCTCAAGCAACTCTTGCGCCGCAATCGATTCACGCAGGATGGTGCCGGAGCCGAGCAATTGCACGCGAGGGGTCAAACTTTGCCCGCCGGGCCGCCCTAAGGGCAAAGGCGCCCCCTCGGGGGGCAGCGCAGCACGCGAAGCGGCAAGCGTGGGGGCCACATTTTTGCCCTCTTTGCACAGGTACATGCCCTTGATGATCTGCTCTTCGGTGCCGGGCTTCAGCCCGGGCATGGCGTAGTTTTCATTGAGCAGCGTGAGGTAAAAATACACGTTGTCCTGCTTTTCCACCATGCGCTTCAAGCCGTGGTGCAGGATGACGCCGACTTCATGCGCAAACGTGGGGTCGTAGGAGATGCAGTTCGGAATCGTGCCCGCCATGATGTGGCTGTGGCCGTCTTCGTGCTGCAGGCCTTCGCCGTTCAGTGTGGTGCGCCCCGACGTGCCGCCCAGCAAAAAGCCGCGCGCCTGCATGTCGCCAGCCGCCCAGGCCAGGTCACCGACGCGCTGAAAGCCGAACATCGAGTAGTACACGTAAAACGGAATCATGATCCGGTTGTTCGTGCTGTAAGAAGTAGCGGCCGCGATCCAGCTGCTCATGCCGCCGGCTTCGTTGATGCCTTCCTGCAGGATCTGGCCCTTCACGTCTTCCTTGTAGTACATGACCTGGTCTTTATCGACCGGCGTGTATTTCTGGCCGTCGGGGTTGTAGATGCCGATCTGACGGAACAGGCCTTCCATGCCGAAGGTGCGCGCCTCGTCAACCAGAATCGGCACCACACGCGGACCCAGTGCCTGGTCACGCAGCAGCTGTGTGAGGAAGCGCACGTAGGCTTGCGTGGTCGAGATTTCGCGGCCTTCGGCGGTCGGGTCGATCACTGATTTAAAAGTCTCCAGCGACGGCACGGTGAACTGCTCATCGGCTTTCTTGCGGCGATGCGGCAGATAGCCACCGAGGGCCTTGCGGCGCTCGTGCAGGTAGCGCATCTCCGGCGTATCGTCAGCGGGTTTGTAAAACGGAATGTCGGCCAGCTTGCTGTCGGGAATCGGAATACCGAAGCGATCACGAAACGCCTTGATATCGTCGTCCGACAGTTTTTTGGTCTGGTGGACGTTGTTCTTGCCTTCGCCGATCTTGCCCATGCCAAAACCCTTGACGGTCTTGATCAGCAGCACCGTCGGCTGGCCCTTGTGATTCACTGCGGAATGAAACGCGGCGTAGACCTTTTGCGAATCGTGTCCGCCACGGCGCAGATTGAAGACATCGTCGTCGCTCATATGGGCCACCATTTCCAGCGTCTTCGGGTCCTGACCGAAGAAATGCTTGCGTACGTAGGCGCCGTCGTTCGCCTTCATGGCCTGGTAGTCGCCGTCGAGCGTGTCCATCATCACTTTTTTCAGCGCGCCGTCCTTGTCGCGCGCCAGCAGCGCGTCCCAGCCGTTGCCCCAGATCAGCTTGATGACATTCCAGCCTGAGCCACGGAATTCGCCCTCGAGCTCCTGAATGATCTTGCCGTTGCCGCGCACCGGGCCGTCGAGACGCTGCAGGTTGCAGTTGATGACGAAGACCAGGTTGTCGAGCCTTTCGCGTGCCGCCAGGCCAATGGCCCCCATCGACTCGACCTCGTCCATCTCGCCATCACCGCAAAAGACCCAGACCTTGCGGTTTTCGGTGTTGGCGATGCCGCGTGCGTGCAGATACTTGAGGAAGCGCGCCTGGTAGATCGCCATCAGCGGGCCGAGGCCCATCGACACCGTGGGGAACTGCCAGAACTCGGGCATCAGCTTGGGGTGCGGATAGCTCGACAAGCCCTTGCCATCGACTTCCTGGCGGAAGTTGAGCAGCTGCTCCTCGCTGAGCCGGCCTTCCATGAAGGCGCGCGCATAGACGCCGGGCGACGAGTGGCCCTGGATGTAGAGCAGGTCGCCGCCGTGCTCCGCCGTCTCGGCATGCCAGAAGTGGTTGAAGCCGGTGCCGAACATCGTCGCCAGCGAGGCGAAGCTCGAGATGTGGCCGCCGAGGTCGCCGCCGTCGGCGGGGTGCAGGCGGTTCGCCTTCACCACCATTGCCATCGCGTTCCAGCGCATGTAGGCGCGCAGCCGCTCCTCGATCTCGATGTTGCCGGGGCTGCGCTCTTCCTGGTCGGTCGGGATCGTGTTGACGTAGGCCGTGTTGGCCGAGAACGGCACGTCGACGCCGGCCTGGCGCGCCTGGTCGATCAGCTGTTCGAGAAGGAAG
>JANLYY010000171.1:0-17000 GCA_031365885.1 Polaromonas sp.
AATAGGCTCGATCTGACAAACAAATCGGCATCCACTGTAGATAAACGGCATGGCTTCAGTTACGCGGATATTAGCCGCTCGGGGAGTGTTCATGAGTTCGCCTTTCAGGGCTAAAAAACGTCGTTATACAGCAGCGGCGCCAGGGTTTTCAGGACAAGCGGCCATCGCCTAAGCCGCCTTCTGTCAACGTCCTACAAGCTCGCTGTATGGACATAATCGCGGCGCGTTGACTTTCGGGTTGCGTGTAGGCATTGGCCGATGGCTTGATGGTTGACAGCTTGCTAAAGCAGTGGGTTGCGTCTGACAACGGCAGTCGGACCCGCACGGGAACATTGCAAACTTGTTGCGGAGTGACACATCTGAGTCCAACGCTTTACGAAACTTTTAAAGGATCCCATGGTGACATCCACTACTTATGGCGCTACGCCGCCGTCCAATCTGCACGGCGAGCCCGATGTTCGGTCAATTCATTCGGCCGATGAAATCAAGATCGTCAACACGGGGCCGGTGCGCCGCATTTCCTGGGGCGCCGTCGCGGCTGGCACGGTGACCGCGCTGGCGATTCAGGTCCTTCTTGCCATGCTGGGAACCGGAATTGGCGCCAGCACGATAGATGCCGTTGCGACGGGCGAAACGCCGTCAGCCGCGGCGCTTGGCGGCGGCGCTGCCCTTTGGTGGGTAGTAGCCAGCCTGATTTCCCTGATGGCCGGTGGCTGGGTTGCCGGACGACTTTCTGGTGTTGTACGCACTGCCGAGGGCGGCATGCACGGCATGCTGACCTGGGCCGTCGCCGTGCTCGCCATGGTCTATCTCGTCAGCTCTGCGGCTGGATCACTGGTCCGTGGCGCTGCGGGCGTACTCGGGACGGCTGCAACCGTTACGGCTACCGGCGCGGCAGCTGCAGCACCAAAAATTGCCGACGTGGCGGGTGAGCAACTGGACAAAGCGGGTATTTCGTTTGACACCATCAAGCGGGAAGCGCTGGCCGTCCTCAGCCAGACCGGCAAGCCCGAGCTTCAGCCACGCAACGTGGAGCAACAAGCCAAAGGCGCTGCCTCCGACGCCAGCCGCACGGCGAGCAACCCGTCGGACCAGGATTTCACGGCCTTGCTTGAGCGCCTTCTATCCAAAGGTCGTGCAGCAGTAAGTGAGGTTGACCGGGAAGCGGTTGTCAACGTCGTGATGGCCCGCAGCAATGTGAGTCGTGAGGAAGCGGCGAAACGGGTAGCTGGTTGGGAGGCTACCGCCGAACAAACGCGCGTCAAGGCAACACAAGCGGCTGAGGAAGCCAAGGCCAAAGCCCGTCAAGTTGCCGATGCATCTGCCAAGGCGCTGTCCCGTGCGATGCTGCTCGGATTCCTCGCTCTGGCGATGGGTGGTTTGTTTGCCTGGTGGGGCGGAACGCTGGGCCAGCGCCGCGACCTGGCGCTTCGCTAAACCACAAGCTACGAGCGAAAAAATTGCGGCCCTCAAGGGGCCGCAAGTGTTTCACTACCAAGACTGCCAACGGAGCGGAACGGCTCGCCCAGTCCCCAAAGGACTAGACAGCTTCGCCGTTAACCGCAGACTCCGCCAGCTCGGTCATCAGTTCATCGGCGTTGTACATGTCTTTCACGGCAGCATCGAGCTTGGCGCGGTCGCCGCTCAGCTTTAACGCCTTGGCAAACGCTGCAACGGTTCCAAAACCAGTGATGCCGTAATGCGTCATGCGCTGGTACTGCCCGATGATGGAGGCATCCAGAACCGGACCCCGCTCGGGTGCTTCCTCCACCGTGTGCTTGATAGCTTCGGTGACCAGACCTTCCATGCCCTTGCAATGCTCTTTCTTGAGCTTTTCGTCCTGACCTTCTATCAGTGTCTTCAGAAGTTCGGTGTGTTTTGCGATGCCGGTGCCTGATTTTTCCAGCATGCTTTTCAGTTTCGGGTTTTCCGCTTGTGGTGCGATTTTTTTAAGCGCCTTGATCATCTGATCATTGGCCGACCACAAGTCTTTCAACTCGTCTACATAAAGTTCTTGAAGCGTGGTGATTTTCGACATCGGTTTTCCTTTTCAAAGAGGTGAATAAAAATAGTGAGTCCTCATGCTAGAGAGCGCCAGAGGTACGGGTCTAGGCTTAAGGCGACTCGCCGTGTCAGCATCGGACTTGTTCGGGTCGTGTCGCGGTTGGATTAGCTGCTTGTGCAGCTTGAGTCCGTCCCCGACCAAAAAATCCGCTTAATTGCCAAACGCTTTTTTCAGACGCTGACCGGCGTACTGCTGCGCCTCTTTGGCCTTGGCCACCACCGCCGCCATGCCAAAGAACTCGTGGGTCACGCCGTCATAGTTTTTCCGTTCAACCGCCACGCCAGCGGTTTTCAGCGCTTTCTCCAACATCACGCCGTCGCTTTGCAGCGGGTCAATTTGCGCGCTGATCAAAGTCACTGGCGGCAGGCCCTGAAGCTTTGCATCGACGAGTTGCAGTCGCGTATCTTTGAGTTGCGCTGGCGACGTGGTCAGCTTGTCAACAAACCATTCGATCATGGCTTTGTTCAGCGGCTTGGCCATGGCGTATTTTGTGTAGGACTCTGTCGTCAGGCTGGTTTGCGTGACCGGGTACACCGCCAGCACATGCAGCGGCGCCTGCAAGCCTGTATCACGCACCGCGACGGCAGTAGCCACGGCCAGGTTGCCTCCCGCGCTTTCACCCGCCAGCGCAATTTTTTTGGGGTTTCCCTTGATGGAGGCGGCATTGGCCAGCGTCCATTTATAGGCCGCCAGCGAGTCGTCCCACGCCGCCGGAAATTTGGCTTCTGGAGACAAGCGGTAGTCCACTGATACGACCACCGCATTCGCCTGCTTGGCCAGCCCGCGCGCGCCGCCGTCGTACACCTGCTTGTCGCCAATCACCCAGCCGCCGCCATGAAAATAAACGATCACCGGAAACGGGCCAGCGCCGTCGGGCGTGTACACGCGCGCCGGGATCTGCCCGGCCGCGCCTGTGATCATGCGGTCAACGCTTTTGACGCCCGGCACCAGTTTTTCAGGGTCAGTGCTCTTGCCCTGCTGCTTCAGCACCACGTTGACTGCATCTGCGGGCGTCGGCTGCTTGCGCGCTTCGGCCGGAGTGAGCGATTCGATAGGCTTGGGCATCAGGCTGGCATGCGCGTCGAGCACGGCCTGCATTTCCTTGTTGGCACCTGGCTGCGCACTGGCTTTGGCGCTGTCTTTTGCGGCTGGCGTGCCCGCAGCGGCCGGCGCGGTATGGGCGGCAGCAAAAGCAAGGCTTGATACGGCCAGCGATGCGATGGCAAGGGTGACGGGTGCAAATTTCATGAAGGTTCCAGTAGAAGGTGTTGTTGAAATAGAAAGACCTACTGTGACCTTAGAAATTACCAGCCCCGCGCGTTGCAGGCGAGGGGCGACAGGCACCGTAGGGCAATGTGCCTGCGCTTGCAGCCGTTCTGCTAGAGTGCCTGAATGCCTCCACCGGGCGATTCAAGGCGTTCGATATGGGTTTGCCCGATTCTTCCAACACCTGGCCGCCGCAGAGCAGCGAGATGGCCGATGCCATTCGCCAAACCGACTGGTCGCTGACACCGCTTGGGCCCAGTCAGCAATGGCCGGCCGGTCTGCGCATTGCGGTGACCACAGCGCTCGACTCGCCACTGCCGATCATTGTGGTGTGGGGCCCAGCGCTGATCCAGATCTATAACGACGCCTACCGACCCAATCTGGGTTTGCGCCACCCGCTTGCCCTGGGCCAGGGCACCAGAGCGTGCTGGCCGGAAGTGTGGGACTTCAATCAGCCAATTTTTCGGCAGGTGATGGACACCGGAAAGCCGGTGTACCTGCAAGACCAGGAGTTCGTCATTGAGCCCTCAGGCGTGCCAGAGACACGCTTTTTTACGGTGACCTACGCGCCTGCGCGCAATGAAGGCGGCACGATAGGCGGCGTGGTGGTGACTGCAGTGGAGACGACGCAGCGCGTCTTGATGGAATGCGAAAACCGGGCGCTGCTGGAAGCCACCCGCTTTGCGGACGAACAGCTGCGGCAGATGTTCGAACAGGCGCCCAATTTCATGATGGTGCTCAAAGGCCCGAGCCATGTGTTCGAGGTCGTCAACGCCGCAGGCAGGCATCTCTTTTCGGGCCGCGACGTGATCGGAAAGTCGGTGCTGCACGCGCTTCCCGAAGTAGAGGCGCAGGGTTTTGGCAAACTTCTCGATGGGGTGTACCAGTCGGGCGAAACCTTTGTGGCGTCCAATCGGCTGGTTTCGCTGGTTGTGCCTGACGCGCCGTTGAACAGTCCACCCCAAGACCGGTATCTGGACTTCGTCTACCAGCCAATCAAAAACGCGCAGGGTGAAATGACCGGCATTTTCGTCAGCGGCAGCGACGTGACCGATCACCAGCGCGCCCAGCTGGATTTGGGTTGCAACCTGCAGCGCCTGCAGGCCGCCGAGACCCGGCAGTCGTTTCAGTTGGCCCTGGCTGATCGATTGCGCCCCCTTTCCACGCCGGAAGAAGTCACCGCCGCTGCCTGTGAACTGCTGGGAAAGCAGCTGGGCGTGTCGCGCGTGGTGTTCAGTGAAATCAATGAAGCAAACAATACCTTTTTTATCCGCAGCGACTGGACGGATGGCTCGCAACCCAGCATTGCCGGTGTGACCCGCACCTTGAATGATTTTGGACCTGAGCATCTTGATACGCTGCGCGCTGGCCAGGTATCAGCCAACCATGACGTGACGCTGGACCCCCGCACCGCGCAGCATGCAGCCGCTTATGCCCAACTCGGCATACGCGCAGACCTGGCGGTTCCTATGGTCAAGTTTGGCGTGCTGACGGTGGTGTTTTCACTGAACCACGCCTCGCCGCGTCGCTGGAGCGACGCCGAAATCGAACTGGTGAAAGACGTGGCGGAGCGCACCTGGGCCGCTGCCGAAAGCGCCCGCGCACAAGCAGAATTGCGCGCTGAACGCGACCAGAGCCAATATATTTTTGACACCATGAGCGAAGGTTTCTCGGTGGTAGACAGCGACTGGCGTGTTGTGCAGATCAATGCGGTAGGACTTCGCATTAGCAGGCGGTCCCGGATGCAGGTCATAGGCCGCAACCTTTGGGATGTTTGGCCGGAGTTGAAAGGCACTGATCTGGAAACCGTGCACCAGCGTGTGATGGCGATGCGGGTGTCCGAAAGCGTGGAGCAGGAACTTCAATTTGGCGACGGGCATATCGCATCGGTGGTGCTGATGTTCTCGCCTTTGCTTGATGGCGGTATTGCGATTTTCTTCCGCGACGTGACCGAACGCAACGCCGCCCTGGAGGCCGTGCGCGTCAGCCAGATGCGCGCCGAGAACGCCTTGGGGTTGGCGCAGCTGGGCACGTTTGAATGGAACCTGGCTGGTAATCAGGTGGAGTGTTCGGCGCGCACGCGCGAGATATTCGGTTTTGACGACAACCAGGGCCACGTGGCCGATGATTTTTTCAATCGCATCGTGCCCGCCGACCGTGAGCGGGTGATGAAAGAGATCCAGACTTCGTTCCCAGCAGACCGGCGGCTGAGCACCGAATACCGCATTCAGCTGCCCGATGGCTCGGTGCGAAATATCGTCAGCTACAGCGTCTGCCACAACACCGTGGGCGGCGCGCTGGTGCGGCACGTCGGTGTTTTCAGTGATGCTACAGCGCGAAAACGGACAGAAGAAAAGTTGCGTGAAGCCGATCGCCGCAAGGACGAATTTCTGGCCATGCTGGCGCATGAGTTGCGCAATCCGCTGGCACCCATCACCATGGCCGCCAGAATTTTGAGCCAGGCCGGTATTGACCAAAAAACAGGGCAGGAAATGAGTGCGATTGTGGCCCGCCAAGCCGACCACATGACCAGCCTCATCGACGACTTGCTCGATGTGTCACGCATCAACAAAGGCCTGGTCTCGCTCGAGCGCGAGGCCCTGGACCTGAAGGATGTGCTGGCCAGCGCCGTTGAGCAGGGTCGCTCGCTGATGGAAAAGCAGAACCATGCGTTTTCCATGCAAGTCACTGGCGATGCCCTGCACGTACACGCCGACCGGGTGCGACTGGTGCAGGTGTTCAGTAATATTTTGACCAATGCCGCGAAGTACACACCGGCGGGCGGAAAAATCACGCTTGACGCTGCGGTTGCCAACGGTCAGGCCCGGGTCGTGGTGCGCGACAACGGTGTTGGCATGAGTGAGAGCTTGCTGCCGCAAATTTTCGACATTTTCACGCAGGCCGAGCGCACACCGGACCGAACCCAGGGCGGCCTGGGGCTGGGTCTGGCGCTGGTCAAAAACCTGGTTGGCTTGCTCGGCGGCAGCGTCACGGCGCGCAGCGAAGGGCCAGGCCGGGGCAGTGAATTTACCGTGCTTTTGCCGCTGCTCGATGGTGCTGCACAACCGGCCCCGCTGGCGCCGCCGCAGGACGCAACCAGCCATACGCAGGGGAGGCACATCATGGTGGTGGATGACAACGTGGACGCCGCCACCACCGTAGCGATGGTGCTGGAAATCGATGGCCACACTGTTTCAGTGGCGCATTCAGCCGAACAGGCGCTGGCCGTTTTGGCTACGGCGGTAAATCCACCGCAGGCTTTTTTGCTCGATATCGGTCTGCCCGGCATGGATGGGTTTGAACTGGCGCGCAGGCTTCGCGCAGCGCCCGCAACGTCTGGCGCCACGCTGATTGCACTGACCGGCTACGGCCAGTCGCAAGACCGTGAAAAATCAAAGGCAGCGGGTTTTGACCACCACCTTGAAAAGCCGGTTGACCCGTCCCGGTTGCTGGCGCTGCTGGGCGGCATCGACGAGATCTGACTGTCCGGCCCGTGCGCCGGGCAGGCATCACACCCGCTTTTCAGACAGCACATGCCTGGGCAGGCGAATGCAGAAAACACAGCCCGAACCGGGCAGATTGCGCACACTCAGGGTGCCGTGACTGGCCTCCACGCTACGCCGGGCGATGGACAGGCCCAGGCCCAGGCCGGATCGATCCGCTCCATATTGGGTGAACGGCTTGAAAATATCTTCCTGAAGACCTGGGGCCAATCCATTGCCCTGGTCATGTACTTCGATGTCAACATGGTCGCCCACCGATTGGGCCGTCAGCATGACCTGGGTGCCTTGCCGGGTAAATTTGAAAGCGTTTTGCAGCAGGTTGCCGATAGCGGCCAGCAGCAGGTCACGGTCGGCCAGCACCGCCAGTTCGGCATCAACGGCCCCGGCGGTCAATTGGCATCCGCGGGACTGCGCCTCAAGGCTTGTCGAAACCAGCAGTTCGGCAAAAAGATCAGCAACGGCAATCAGCTGGTGCTGGGTTGCCATGCCAGGCGTCATGCGCACCTCGGCAAGCGACTTGTCGATCAGGGTGCGCAGGCCAATGAGACTTCGGTCCAGCACACCCCCCATCGCGCCGGCAAAACCGGCCTGGCCCGATTTGATGACGCGCAGCGCCAGCGTGGCCGTGTTGATATGGTTGCGCAGCTCATGCGCCAAAAAACCAATTCGCTGGTTCAGTGCCTGCGTCTCCCGGTCGGCGTTAATGAGTTCGCGCTGATACGCGAATTCTGTGACGGCATCAGCAATCACGTTGTCCAGGCAACGGTTCAGCGTCTTGAACTCGGTGGTCTCAATCGGCGCATCAAGCTCAACCGCCAGGCCGGTAATGGCCTGGCACAAGTCGCCATACTGGTGTACGACCTGCTCTACCGTTACTCCCTGCCTGAACAGCTCGCCCCCGTGTTTCAGGCCGGCAGAGCTAATTTGCGAGCGCCGCGATGCGCCGCCCGCATGACCGGAAATCTCTTCAGCCGCACCAAACTCAGCCTGGTATTCGGCCTCCAGTGTGCCGATCAGCTGGTCCAGAAACAAGGGAATGCCAAACCTGGTTTCCTGGTCAGTTTCGTTAGGTAAAGCCCTTTGGGCGGCGCTGTGCCGACACCGGCCTATCAGGTCAGTGCGGTGATTTTTCAGAAAGTCATGAAGCATAAAAAAAGCTTACACAAGAGATGGTCATGCGTCCGTGCGATAGCGCACATAAGGCATAGGCGGGGGGCGCGACCAGGACGCCGTTTTGGCCTGACCAGATCGCTGCCGACGGTCATTGCCCGGCCTGCCGAACCAGCGGCGCATGACCGGTTTGCTGGTCTCAAGTGCAATGCCATCAGAACCGGGCGAAGCAGGCCCGCAGTCAAGGACAATATATGCCCGTAGCCCAATGAATACGTGCGTAAACAGCTATAAATGTAATAGCAAAAGCGGCTGAGTATTGCGATCGGATTGCAAGCGGTGAGCCAGGTTAAAACGCGCCCATCAACCGGCACTTGCCGACCCGCAAGGAAGATTTTTACCTACAGAATTTTTTGTTACGCGTCGCATCATGAATTGCTGCTGGCGACACGGTCTGAATCCTCAGGCAGGTTGTTGCAGTGCTAGCTGCGGATAGGCCGGGTTAGCCAACCGTTAATTCAAACAAGGGGGCTCAGATGAACTTTTTAATTTGGCTGGTAGTAGGGGGCATCATTGGCTGGGTTGCCAGCATGATCATGAAAACCGATGGGCAACAAGGCGTCTTTCTCAATGTCGTTGTCGGCATCGTCGGCGCATTTTTGGGCGGACTGCTGATATCGCCGCTGGTGGGCGTACCGTCAATCAACCAAAACGCTTTCAGCCTGGGCGCCATGCTGGTGTCGCTGGTCGGCGCCATTATTTTGCTGGCCATCGTCAACCTGTTCCGTCGCGGCAAGGCGCGTTAAGCCTTTTCTTACGGGTTAATTTCAAACAAGCCGCTATCGCGCGATGACCGTGCGCTGGCGGCTTTTTTTATCATTTTTATTCCTGGGGCGACTATGAAAACCTGGTGGCGAAGAAGTGCTTGTGGGGTGGTGAGTCTGTTACTGCTGACAGCGTGTGCGGGCCTTCGCACGGTGGACACCGATGTCAGCGCATTTCCGCAATGGAAAAATGCTCCGCCCGCACCCAACACGGCCTATCGCTTCGAGCGCCTGCCGTCGCAGCAGCAGCCGCAAGAGCAGCAGGACGCTGTCGAGGCTGCCGCCCGTGCCGCGCTTGCCAAAGTGGGCATGACCTTGAATCCGGCAGCGCCCCGCTATGCGGTGCAAGTCGTTACTAGCACCCAGAGCGTCACTGACAGCGCCGGCGGCTTCGGCGGACCCGGCGTGTTTCTGGGCGGTGGCAGTGGCGGCGGTGGCAGCGGCGTGGGGGTCGGCTTGTCCTTTCCGCTCGGGCGCAGCGCCTCGTCATCGGCCAGGCACGACCTGACCATCGTGATGCGCGAAGTCGCCACACAACAGGTGGTGTTTGAAACCCGGGCCACGCATTCCGGTACGTCAGCCGACAAGCTAGCCGTGCTGCCCGCCATGATGGACGCCGCCTTGCGCGGCTTTCCAGAGCCGCCGCTGGGCACGCGGCGTATCAGTGTCGAAGCGGGCAGGTGAGTTGGCCCAGCGGACGCTTAGGCAGCATCATTTCACCGCGTTTGGAAAAAACAGCTGCTCGCCGCCAATCCGGTAGGCGGCAATGCTGGCTTGCCCGGCCGGTGAGGTGACCCAGTCAACAAACTTCTGTGCGTCTGCGGCATTGAGGTGCGGGTGTCGGGCCGGGTCGACAACCATCACGCCGTATTGGTTGTAGAGCCGCGTATCGCCTTCGACCAGCACGGCCAGTTCAGCGCGATTTTTAAAGCTCAGCCAGGTGCCGCGGTCGGCCAGCACATAGGCATTGGCTGAGGCGGCAATGTTCAGCGCTGGCCCCATGCCGCAGCCGCATTCCTTGTAGCCATCGCCTTTGGCGTCGGCCATGCCGGCCACTGCCCAGTAGCGCAGCTCGGCCGCGTGCGTGCCGCTCTTGTCGCCGCGCGAAATAAATGGCGCGCTAGCCGCAGCGATGTTTTTCAGCGCCCGCACGATGTCCTTGCCCCGCACCGCCGCCGGATCGGCCTTCGGGCCGATCAGCACAAAGTCGTTGACCATCACCGGATAGCGCTTCAGCGCACCGCCGTCGGCAACAAACTTTTCCTCGGCCGCCTGGTCGTGGACAAACAGCACATCAGCATCACCCCGGCGCGCCATGTCAATGGCCTGCCCCGTGCCCACCGCAACCACCTTGATGGCTATGCCCGACGCTTTTTTAAACGCAGGCAGCAGGTGCCCGAACAGGCCCGATTGCTCGGTCGAGGTCGTCGAGGCCATCGTGATGGTTTGTGCCCCGGCGGTGGTAACGACCGTGACAAGTGCAGCCAGCGCCAGCAGGCGTGTGTTTGAAAAAAGAAGGTTCATGCGCTTGATGCTATCGACGTTTCACCGTGCCGGCGTCTGGGATTTACGCGCTAGGAAGTGGCGTGCATAGCCGCTGTGACTGGCTGGTCGCCACGACGTCACGCACGGCAGCTCGCCTGCGCCAACTCCTACAACGAGGCCCCAGCGCGTCTGACAAACCAGTCAAACCGCGCCACCTAAATTTAAAAACGGTTGCCGCGCAGCCCAGGCCCTTGCAGGCCGGCATGCGGCGCCACGCGCCTGCTTGCCGGGCGTTTTGTCTCCTCCGTTTGCCTCATCCTCCCAACCTCAGCAACTCAAGGAATTTCCATGAAAGCACTCGTCTACAAAGGGCCGCGCGATGTCCAGGTCCAGAACATGCCCGACGCGAAAATTGAACGCCCCACGGATGTGCTGGTGAAGATCACCGCCACCAATATCTGCGGCTCCGACCTGCACATGTATGAAGGCCGCACCGATATGGAAACAGGCCGCATTCTGGGCCATGAAAATCTGGGTGAAGTGATCGAAGTCGGCAAGGCGGTTGACCGCGTCAAGGTGGGTGACCGCGTCTGCCTGCCGTTCAACATCGGTTGCGGTTTTTGCGAAAACTGCGAACGCGGCCTGAGCGGCTATTGCCTGACGGTGAACCCCGGCAGCGCCGGCGGTGCCTACGGTTTTGCCGGCATGGGCCCCTACAGCGGCGGCCAGGCTGAATTTTTGCGCGTGCCCTATGCCGACTACAACTGCCTGGTGCTGCCGCCCGACGCCGTTGAAAAAGAAAACGACTACGTGATGCTGTCCGATATTTTTCCGACCGGCTATCACGCCACCGAGCTGGCGGGTGTCAAGCCTGGCGAAACGGTGGTGATCTACGGCGCCGGCCCGGTTGGCCTGATGGCCGCCTATTCGTCCGTGATCAAAGGGGCCAGCCAGGTAATGGTGGTGGACACCCACAAAGACCGACTCAAGCTGGCCGAAAAACTCGGCGCTATTGCCGTTGACAACAGCGACGGCAACGCCATAGAGCGCGTGATGGAACTCACCAAAGGCCAGCGCGCTGACCGGGGCTGCGAATGCGTCGGCTACCAGTGCTGCGACCACCACGGCCGCGAAGTGCCCAACCTGACCATGAACAGCCTGGTGGAAACCGTCAAGGCGACCGGCAGCATCGGCGTGGTGGGAGTGTTTATTCCCGAAGACCCGGGCGCCAAAGACAAGCTTGCCCAGCAAGGGCAACTCGCCTTTGACTTCGGAAAATTCTGGTTCAAGGGCCAGCGCATTGCCACCGGCCAGGCCAACGTGAAGGCCTACAACCGCAAGCTGTGCAACCTCATCCACACCGGCAAAGCCAAGCCGTCGCTGATCGTGTCGCATGAGTTGTCACTCGACCAGGCACCCGAGGCCTACCAGAGTTTTGACGAGCGTAAAGACGGCTGGACCAAAGTGGTGCTCAAGCCGGGCAAGCAGAAGGCGAAAACGAAGTCTGCCAAACAAGTGGCTGAGGCTTAGCAGCGCAAGTGCGCGCACCAGCCCGTGCTGTGGCGGGCGGTGTGTGCAGGGTGGTGAATGCGCCTGCCTTCATGCCGGGTTGGCAAGGCCATCTCGGCACTGACCACGGCCACCGGCGGCAAGGTTTGCAGCCGGGCCAAGACCAGCCACCGTGGCTGCAGCCGCGCCGCGCATGAGGCGTTGAATTTCGGGATGAAGCCACTCCCAATTTACTACGGTACTAAGTGGCATAATAAAAAGGTGCAACGAGTCTTCAAAACCCGTCAGTTCGCCCGCTGGATGCGCAAAACGGAGTTGACCGACAAGCTGCTTTGTGCCGCCGTCGTCGAAATGACGCAAGGGCTGATCGATGCCGAATTGGGCAGCGGCGTGATCAAGAAGCGAATCGGGCTGGCCGGACGCGGCAACCCTTGAGGAAATTTGCCATGACAAAAATCACTAGATTCAAAGCCAAAAGCCCCATTCTGGAAGCCGTGCATGAAACGGCCGTTGATCTTCACCGCCTCGGCTTCATCCACAAACGCAACATGCACAAGTTCGACGCGCTGTGCCTGCAGCCCGTGCCCGACTACGACAGCGAAAAAATCCGCGCCTTGCGTGACCATCTTCAATTGAGCCAGGCGGTGCTGGCCGCCGTGTTGAACACCAGCCTGTCCACCGTGCGGAAATGGGAGGGCGGTGAAAAGCACCCGAGCGGGCCGTCGTTGAAGCTGCTGAGTTTGCTGGAGCGTAAGGGGCTGGAGGCGGTGCTTTGAAGCCGTTTGAAGCTGCTTTGCAGACATGGTTCGGTGCCAAATTGGCCTGTAGCCCAGGTAATACGTGCGCAAGCAGCTCCTGAGTTAATAGCAAGTTGGCACGTATGGAGCCCAGATGTTTCGTGACGAGCCTGCCGCTTAGTGAAATAATCTCGATATCGTGACCATCCCGACCATTTACGACTTTCGCATTGACGCCTGGAAGCCAGATACGCTTCCTATGGCGCGGCTTGCTGAATACTTAGCGTGCCTAGCGACAATTTTTGGGTCACAAGATCAAGTTCATTTCCTTAAGGTGCGTAGAGGCAGCGCGATACCTGAAATTCATGTTCAGGAAGCCGTCGCGCTACAAGTGCATGGCCGCCTAAAGCTTGTGGGCATGAACGAGGCGCCGAAAGATGCTGCAAAGGCGGTGCAAACAGTCAATGCAAAGCTTCGTGAGGACAACGCCTCCGCAGTGCTAAGGGTCAAGCACGGCGCGCAGCTGATTCAGTTCCCTGGCTGTAAAACGCCACTTGCCGACGAAGCGGTCGTTCACGAAGCAGGCGAGTTGGTGGGCGCAGTCATCAGGGTCGGGGGCAAGGATGACACGGTGCCGCTGACCTTGCAAGACACCGACGGTGCGATTTATTTGTGTACCACCACCCGTGCCATAGCGCGTGAACTGGCTCAGCACCTCTTCGGCGACCTGGTTCGCGTACAAGGCACAGGCAAATGGCGCCGCACACCCGAGCGCGCATGGGTGCTGGATGAGTTCCGCATCAAGAGTTGGGAGCAGCTCGATCAAACGCCACTCGTCGATGAAATCAAGGCGTTGCGAGCTGTAGAAGGCAGTCTGTGGAACGGCTTCGCCGACCCTCAAGCAGAACTAAAAAAACTACGAAAAGCTTGATTCATGGCCGGTACAGCTTTTGACTCCACCTATCTCATTGACCTTTTCAATCCCAAAATAGCTGGCAACCAACGCGCAGCCTTGGACCATCTGTCCAAAGCCTATCAACATCCCGCACACGCATTTTGATACCGTCGCCTTGCCTGACGGAGCTGCTTATTTGCGCTGGCAAAGCTCGAGACGAGTACGTTCAAAAACTGGGCAACTCCAGCACGTTCGAAGTAATTCCGTTTGATCGCCGGGCCGCAACTGAATGTGCGTTGTCGCTCGCTGAGGCCTGGGACAGCAAAACCCAGCGGGACATTGCACGCACCAAATTTAAATACGACTGGATGATCGTGGCCTGCGCGGCGTCTCGCGGTGTCAAGCAAATCTATTCTGACGACGAAGACATTGCGCGATGCGCTGCACAAGTAAGCATTCAAACCATTGCGCAAAAAGAGCTGAGTGTTCCACGGAGCTCGCTGCCGCTTCCATTTGCAGAATCCGACTAGGCGGAGCCCTTAGCTTCGCCAAGCGCTTCCCTCACGCCGCTCATCTCAATTCTCAAGTCTTCAGCCAGCTTCAGCGCGGCGACTCACGTGCGTCAATGCTGCATCGTGGAAATAAACATAGACCAAAGATGCTCTGCCGCCCCTTCTTCTGTGAGCAGGCCTTCTGCGGCCCTGCTGAACGCGCCCATCGGTGCCTTGAGCATCATCGAGTGTTTGCCAGTTTCAACCGAAAGTAGCTCATTGAAGCTGTTATCCGCAGTGTTCTCGTTTCCAGAATATGCAATACCGCTCGACGTGAAGCCAGCGCCAATTCGCACACGACACCCGGCTTGCCGCTTTCCTTCCCGAAAAACGACAGCCGTGAATGAGCGAGGGGAAAGCGCGTTAAATCTAGCGCTGATGCCGGGATTTCGCAGCTCCAATTCTTTTAGCGAGCCCTCAAAGTATTTGTGAATGTACGCATACGTCGCGTCGATAAAGTCATGACGATCTTGATCTGTAAATTGCCTTGGGAGCGCCAGATTGCTAGACCTCGTCCTTGGGGCAGTATCGGTAGTGAGTGGTGAACTGATGACAGTGGTACTGGAAGCAACTAATGCAGCCTTTGCCTCAGTAGGTGCTTCTCGAGAAACGCTGGCTGTGGAGATAAGGAGGCGTAATTGCTGAACGACATCAAGAAATGCTTCGTCGAGAATTGACCACTTGACGACAGGCTTGGCGTCGGCTGGAAGTGCTTTGAGGCGCCCGAATTGGGAAGACTGCCAGTCACAAGGCCGCAAGATGATAGGGACTACGATCGAACGCTTTTGGTCGTGCCGCTCCATTGCGATCTTCATCTCTTTACCAAAGCAATAATCTGAGTGGATGAAGTCCGAACTTATCAGCAGCAGCACAATATCTGCCGAGTCAATTCCGGCGTTGATCACTGCATCAAGATCGTCACCTGGACGAATGCAGTGGTCACTCCAGACATCAATCACGCCTTGGCGCTTGAGCAAAGCAAGGTGCTTTTCAAACTCTGCCCGAAGGACCTCATCTGTGTGGCTGTAGGAAAGGAAAATTTTTATCACGGCGGTTTTGGACTTGAAAGTACGGGGAACGAGTTTTATTCGAAATAACAAGGATTCAAGATGGTAGCTAAACAAACTTCAGGTAAATATTTTCGCGAGTATCCGCGACTCGATGAGAAGCTCTCCAACTTCATCGAAGACCGCCAATTGATTGCCAAGCCAGCGATCATCTGGCAGTGTTCGTCGATCAACAATGTTGAGGTCGACACGAACGATCAGTCAGTCAAGTCAGCGTTGCAGTTAGGCGCGAAGTCCGAACAGCAAGATGATGGTTGGTGGTACTCCTTCCGTTCAAACCAACAGGCAGTGCCGGTATTTGACGGCGTAGCCACTAAAAGCATCTTGGATGACGGTGGATGGACAACGGAATTTCATTCTGACGGTCATATCCTTGCTGGCCTGTGGACTTTCCCGTCCGCGCCGGGGCATGAAGCGCAGACTCTATGCGTTGCCAAGTTCCACAAACAGGCGTTTACGGACTTTGGACTACTTATCGCCAGTCTGCGCGAAGCGTCATCAATGGAGGGCGAGTGCCTAATAACTTGCACGATGCTAAATTCGGCTCAGCTTGGCTTTCATAACCAAGGCTATCGAAACGAATTTCGGCGGGTGCACCGTGAACACCTGCACTGGAGAGTTCGGGGCGCAAAAAGCAGGGAGCAAATCCAGGTGGTGAGTCAACTCATGTGTGTTGAGTTCCTACGAGCTTACGGTTTCTCAAGTTAGCATTTCCAAGGAGATCCGTAGACTGCCCGCGCTTGGCGAGATTTCAGTCGCGCCAGCCCGCACCCTCGCGCCGAGCCCGCCCCAGCGCTTCCAGCGTTTCCAGAATGCGCGGCAGGCCTTTTTTCCATGGGCCTTTGCCTTTGAAGCTGGCTTCCAGTGCGGCCAGCGGCAGGGCGGCGGTGGCGAGCGTCAGGACTTGGGATACCGCGCGGACTTGCTCGGGTAGCGTGCTGGGCCAGGCGGGGAGGTTGGAGGCGGTTTTGGCGGCTGGCGGCGGGACATTGAGTGCTAAATCGGCCTGTAGCCCAATGGATGCGTGCGTAAGCAGCTCCTGATTTAATAGCGACTGGTTTGTTGCCGGGGCTTGGGGGTTCTGGAACTCGGGGCGCAGCCAGCGGATGTGGCCGGTTTTTTCTTCGGCGGCGCGCTGGGCGTTGAGGGCGACGAGGTGGGTGAGCAGCGCGTCGGTGGTCAAGCCGGGGGCAAGACCGTAAGCCTGCAGCACCGCCGCGTCGAGTTCGTCGTGCAGCTCTTTCAGCACACCGACCAGACCCTGGGTGTGGATGATTTTTTCTTTGGCGGTGAGTTCGCTCTCAAGCCGCAGCGCTTCCAGCACGTTGTACATGCCGGTCAGCGTCAGGCCGGTATGCGCGGCCTGCTGGCGTTTGCGGTGGGCGTCGATTTGTTCGGCGAGTTGGGCGATGCCGTTGCGCAGTTCGGGCGTGAGGCCGGTGTCGTCGTCGGGGAAGGGGAAGGTTTCGAAGCAGCGGGATTTGACGTACACCGGGTCATTTCCGACGCCGAGCCAGCTGCCCACGGCCAATGCCCAGGCGGTGTGCGGGCGACTCGATAAAACGCCGAGATGGAAGGCATCGGCGCTACCAATGGCGATCAGTTTGTTGTCGGGAAGGATGCTCGCGTCCAGAAACTGGAAGGTGCGGTGTTTGGCGGTTTCTACGGTGGCGATGTAGCGAGGCAAGCCCGCAACAGCCGCCCGCATCAAGCGGTTCGTGCGCCGGAACAGCCACCATTTGTCCCGAAGCTCTGCGTCCGGACTGGCGTCCCGTTCTGGTTTCACACGTTCCTGAATGCGTTGATACACAGCGGGGTAAATGCTTCGTACTTGTTCAGCAGTCATGCCATAGAGGTCGATGACTTTGACTCCGCGTGGCCTGTCGGTCAGGTCGCGGCCGTTGCGGTACTCGCGGATGATGCCTGGCTTGGGCTGGCCCCCACCCCACCCCTCCCCCAGCGGGGGAGGGAGTAAGGCGTCAGCGCCA
>JANLYY010000181.1:0-14619 GCA_031365885.1 Polaromonas sp.
GGACTCCGGCGGTCGCAAATTCGGCAATCCCTGGGTTGGGACGTTCGTGAGCTTTCCGCAATATCGGGGTCGTGAAGACGCCGTCTCGACCACCGAGGAACGCATCAACGGCTGCATGGAACGCAGCATGGACGGTCGCAAGCTACCGCTGGAAAGCATGGAGATGAAGGAGATGATGAGCTACCTGCATTTTTTGTCCACCGATATTCCGGTGGGTGCGAAGCTCGACGGCGGTGGTACGCTGAAGCTCAAAGCAATGACGCGGGCAGCAGACCCGGTGGCTGGCAAGCAGGTCTACGCAACCACTTGCGTCGCCTGTCACGGCGACAACGGTCAGGGTCTCAGGCGCGGAAAACCAGGCGACGCCAACGGCTATCAATTTCCTCCGCTCTGGGGCCCGGACAGCTACAACAACGGCGCTGGCATGGCCCGCGTCACGCTGGCTGCGGGATTCATCAAGGGCAACATGCCCAGCGGGGTGACCCACGTCAACGCTGTGTTGACGGATGAACAGGCATTTGACGTGGCAGCGTACGTCAACAGTCAGCCCCGGCCAGTCAAGGCAAATCTGAAAGCCGATTTCCCGGCGCGCAAGAACAAGCCGGTGGACGCCGCGTTTGGGCCCTACACGCCGGGTTTCTCGGCAGAGCAGCACAAGTTTGGACCCTGGCAGCCGATTCTTGCGGCCCGGGAAAAGGGAATCTTTCCGCCGAAATGATGGCGCCTTGCCCGATCAAATCATTGCGCGGCCTACCGATTACCTAGTGTGGCCTGCAGGCCCGATCCGAAAGGCAACCCGACATGAAAGCGCTGATCTACAACGGCCCTGGTAAAAAAGATCTCGAAGACCGGCCCAAGCCGACCATTCAGAAGCCGACCGATGCGGTCGTGAAGATCACCAAAACGACGATCTGCGGCACCGACCTGCATATCCTCAAGGGCGATGTACCGACCTGCAAACCGGGCACTACGCTTGGTCATGAAGGCGTCGGCGTGATTGACTCGGTCGGCCCGGGCGTAGCCACCTTTGAGCCGGGGGACCGGGTGCTGATTTCCTGCATTACCGCCTGTGGCCGCTGCGACTATTGCCGCAAGGGCATGTATTCGCACTGCACGACCGGCGGCTGGATTCTGGGTAACAGCATTGATGGCACGCAGGCCGAGTTCGTGCGAATTCCCCATGCAGACACCAGCCTGCATCCGATACCCACAGGCGCCGACGAAGAAGCGCTGGTGATGCTCAGCGACATCTTGCCGACCGGTTTTGAGTGTGGTGTACTCAACGGCAAGGTACAGCCCGGCTCCACTGTGGCGATTGTTGGCTCTGGCCCCATCGGGCTGGCGGCACTGCTTACCGCGCAGCTTTATTCGCCGTCAGACATCATCATGATTGACCTGGACGACAACCGGCTGGCGGTCAGCAAACGCTTTGGTGCGACGGCCACCATTAACAGCGCCGACGGCAATGCGGCTGAAAAGGTTATGAAGCTGACTGGCGGCCGCGGCGTGGATACAGCTATTGAGGCGGTCGGCATTCCGGCCACCTTCGAGCTGTGCTGTGAGATCGTCGCGCCCGGCGGTACTGTCGCGAATGTCGGTGTGCATGGCGTGAAGGCCGACCTGCATCTGGAAAAGCTCTGGTCGCACAACATCACCATCACCACGCGGCTGGTCGATACCGTCTCGACGCCGATGCTGCTCAAAACCGTGCAGTCAAAACGTATCGACGCCGCGCAACTCATTACCCACCGCTTCAAGCTGGGTGACATTTTGAAAGCCTACGACACCTTCGGCAAGGCTGCCGACACCAAGGCGCTCAAGGTGATCATCGAAGCGAGCGTCTGAACGCATTCGATTCAACGCGAACTTGCAGACGAAGGATTCCGCATGGTGTCTAGAAGGCGATTCGCCGTTTCAGCCGGGCTGGTTGCCGCCAGTTCTGTGGCCCTGCAAGGCTGTAAGCCACCCGATGAGAACGGTGGATACGAGGAAGCGGTAAGAGCAATATGGCGACCGCCGCTGCATGACCTGTCAAACAGCGCATTACTGAGGCGCGAGCTGGTTCGCTACGCCACGCTCGCGCCGTCGAGCCACAACACCCAATGCTGGAAGTTTGCGCCAGCCGATCAAAATATTTCAATATTTCCCGACCTGACACGCCGATGCCCGGCGATCGACCCAGACGATCACCACCTGTATGTTTCGCTCGGCTGTGCCGCTGAAAATATGGTGCATGCCGCACTGGCTAACGGGCTGTACGGTGAAGCGGCTTTTGAAACCACGCCAGCCGACGTTGTGAAAATTAACTTGCAGCCGACACGGCCGGTCGAATCCCCGCTTTTCAGGGCTATCAGCCAGCGGCAATGTACGCGCAATGAATTCGATGGTCAGCCGGTGTCAAGCGACGATCTGCGTCTGCTGACGCTTGCCGGCACCGGCAAAGGCGTTGAGTTGCTGCTGTTCTCCGAAAAACCCGCCATGAAAAAAGTCCTTGAGTATGTTGTTCAGGGCAACACCGCCCAAATGAACGACCCGCGCTTTGTCTCCGAACTAAAGGCCTGGATTCGCTTCAACGACGCTGAAGCGGTACGTACCGGCGACGGCTTGTTTTCGCGGTCGTCGGGCAACCCGTCCGTGCCACGCTGGCTGGCCAGCCCCTTGTTTCCGGCTTTTTTCAGAACAGACAGCGAGAACGACAAGTACGCCAAACAAGTCCGCAGCTCCAGCGGCATAGCGATTTTCGTATCAGATGCTAACGACAAGGCGCATTGGATCGAGATCGGGCGCAGCTACGAACGCTTCGCCTTGCAGGCGGCAGCGCTGGGCATTCGCAACGCTTTTCTGAATCAGCCGGTGGAGGTCGGCTCGCTCAGGCCGCAGTTCGCCAGTTTTCTCGGCATCGGTGATCGCCGCCCTGATCTGGTGGTGCGGTTTGGACGGGGGCAGGAGATGCCGCGTTCATTGCGGCGGCCGCTGCAGGGCGTTCTGCTTTAAGACTTCGAATCAAGCCTGTTAGTTGTGCAGTCGAAAGAACTGGCGGCACCATCCCGAAAAACGTCATAAATCGTTCTCCAAAACTCAGGCCAAACAGTTAACCCATCAGAAAGAACAGTCCAAGTGAAAAAAGTAATTTTGTTCACCAGCCTTCTTGCCGCGTTATTGGGTGGGCTTTGGCTGCTGCAAGGGCTGGGAATGGTACATATGCGGCCGATTCCTTGTTTTGCGGATTGCGATCCCGTTCAAGGTCCATCAGTCAAGTGGGTCGTTATAGGTACTGTGATGCTGATGGCGAGCAGTGCTTCTGCGCTATGGTCTTTGAAGCGGCGTTCGCAATGAACCGTCACGATTTTTCTTCTGCATGATGAAAGTGCCTGCCTTGCTTCACCAGTCGCTCTGGTGGCTTTTTAACCATGACACTGAAGCGGCATGTTCATGACGCTGGAAACTCAGCAACATATGCCGCCAGTAATGCCAAGTGACGAAGCCTTGCATGCACTGAGTATTGTTGTGGCGCCCGCTGCCACCGTGCAGACCACGCCGTCCGGAACGTCCAGCAAGGTTGTGTTTTCAGGCCACAGCCTGTCCAAGGTTTACCGCAGCGGTGAAGTCGAGGTTCACGCGCTTCGCGATGTAGACCTCGAAATCTGCCGTGGCGAGTTCGTGGTGTTGCTAGGCGCGTCGGGCAGCGGCAAGTCAACCTTGCTCAATATTCTGGGTGGTCTCGATGTGCCCACCAGCGGCGAGGTTCGCTTTGGCGACCATGCGTTGACCGGCGCCAGCGACAACGAGCTCACCACCTACCGACGCGAGCATGTCGGCTTCGTGTTTCAGTTCTACAACCTGATCCCCAGCCTGACGGTGCGCGAAAACCTGGCGCTGGTCACTGATATTGCGACCAATCCGATGCCGGTCGATGAGGCCATCGAACTGGTCGGGCTGACGCCCAGGCGCGACCACTTTCCCGCGCAACTTTCGGGCGGCGAGCAGCAACGGGTGGCGATTGCGCGTGCCATCGTCAAGCGGCCCGATGTGCTGCTGTGCGACGAGCCGACCGGTGCGCTCGACTACGTGACCGGCAAGCTGGTGCTTGAAGTGATTGCGAAAATCAATGTGGAACTCGGTACGACGGCCATCGTCATCACGCACAACGCGGCCATCGCGGGTATGGCCGACCGGGTGATTTACCTCGGTGACGGACGAATCCAGAAGATTGAGATCAATACGCACAAGCTCAGCTCGTCGGAGCTGCGCTGGTGAAAGCTTTGGATCGCAAACTGCTGCGCGACCTGCGCCTGATGTGGAGTCAGGTGCTGACCATTGCGCTGGTCGTGGCCAGCGGCGTTGGTGGTTTTATCACCACCTTGTCGGCGGTCGATTCGCTGGCCCTGGCACGCGACCGCTTTTACGCCAGCGGCCATTTCGCCGAAGTGTTTGCCAGCGTCAAGCGCGCGCCCAATGCTCTGGCCGGGACCGTGCTCACCCTACCGGGCGTGGCCGATGTGCAAACAACCCTGGAGGAGCCCGTTCGCATCGAGTTGCCCGGCGTGGCCGACCCGGTCGTGGGTCGGTTGATCGGCGTCGACCCGCAGGCGCCGGTGCGCATGAACCGCGTGACCGTGCGCAATGGCCGCCCGCTGGACGCCACGCAGCGCACAGGTCAAGAAATCCCAGCACTGGTATCGGCCGCATTTGCCGACGCGCGCGGCCTGGAGCCGGGCTCCAAAATTTCAGCGCTGATCAACGGCAAACGCCGCATGCTGGAAATCGTGGGGATTGCCCTGTCGCCCGAATTCATCTTCGCGGGGCAGCAGGGCGTGCCTGACTTGCGCGGCTTTGGCGTGTTCTGGGTACCACTGGAAGCGCTGGCTGCCGCCTATGACATGGAAGGCGCGTTCAACCGCATCGCGGTCAAGCTGGCCCCTGGCGCGTCGGAGCGTGACGTGATTGCCCAGATGTCGGCACAGCTCTCGCGCTATGGCGGCCGCGAAGCCGTTGGCCGCTCGGACCAATCGTCGCATGCCACGCTTGAAGATGAAATCAAGCAGCAGCGCGTGCTCGGCACCCTGTTGCCGACCATTTTCCTTGGCGTGGCGGCCTTTTTGCTCAACGTGGTGGTGTCGCGGCTGGTGGCAACCCAGCGCGAGCAGATCGCAGCGATGAAAGCGCTTGGCTACCCCAACCGCACGATCGGCCTGCATTACCTCAAGCTGGTGCTGGTGATCGTTGCGCTGGGCCTGGTGCTGGGCGTGGCGCTCGGCAACTGGCTGGGCTCGCTCTTCACTGGCCTGTACGCGCAGTCTTTCCACTTCCCGAACTTTGAGCATATCGTGGCACCGTGGCTGCTGGTGATCAGCATTGGCATCACCGTGATCACTGCCGTGCTTGGGACGCTGAACGCGATTCTGGCCACGGTCATGCTGGCGCCGGCTGAAGCGATGCGCCCGGCAGCGCCCGGCCACTACCGGCGCACCGTCGTCGAGCGGCTGGGCATCACGCAGATCAGCCCGGCGCTGCGCATGATTTTGCGCAACATGGAGCGGCGTCCGCTACGCACCGCACTGTCGATAGGCGGCGTGGCGGCCTCGGTCGCCATCGTCGTGATGGGCAACTTTTTCAGTGACGCGATCGACTACATCGTCGATTCGCAGTTCAACGTCGGCATGCGCAGCGATGTTATCGTCTGGATGATCGAGGCCGCCGACGACAGTGCCCGCCATGACGTGGCACGCCTGCCCGGCGCGATGGCGGTGGAGTCGGGCCGGGACGTGGCGGTGCGCTTTAGCAATGGCCACCGCACCGAGCGCGGCTCGATCCGGGGGTTGACACGCCACCCCCAATTGACCCGCATCGTTGATCAGGAGAATCACGAGGCCAGCCGGCTCGACAGCGACGGCATGGTCATGACCGACCGGCTAGCCGACAAGCTCGGCTTGCGTATCGGCGATCTGGTACAGGTCGAAGTGCTGGAAGGCCGCCAGCGACAACTGTCTGTGCGGCTCGACAAGACGGTGGAGGAAATGATGGGCCTGAACGCCTATGTCGAACGCCGCACACTGAACCGGCTGCTGCAGGAGGGCGACCAATCCACTTGGTTCGCAGTCGTGGTCGAACGCGGGCGCGAAGCGGCATTTCTGGAAGCCAGCAAGCAACTGCCGCGCGTCGTCGGTGTGTTCAGCAAGGCCAGCCTGCTGCGCAACATGCAGGAGGTCAGCGCGCGCAACATCCGCATCATGAGTACGGTGCTGACGCTGTTTGCCACCGTGATTGCCGTCGGCGTGGTCTATAACAATGCGCGCATCGCGCTGGCCGAACGCACCTGGGAGCTGGCCAGCTTGCGGGTGCTGGGCTTCACGCGCACTGAGGTGTCGGGCCTGCTGCTCGGTGAAATGGCGATTGGCATCGCGATTGCGCTGCCGCTGGGCATGGTGCTCGGCTACGGCCTGGTGCATCTGATCGCAAGCTTGATGAAGTCCGACCAGTTTTTATTCCCGGTGGTGATTCAGCCAGCCACCTACGCCTGGGCCGGCATTGCGGTGTTGATATCGGGTGTGGCCAGCGCGCTGGTAGTACGCAGGCGCATCGACAAGCTGGACATGGTGGCGGCGCTAAAGACCCGGGAATGAAGGCCCGTGAATGAAATGAGAACTGCATGAAACGTAAAACCTGGATTTTCGGAGGTGCCGCCGCAGTGGTGCTGGTGGCCGTGGTGGCGTGGGCTTTTGCCCCCAGGCCAGTCGAAGTGGAGTTGTCGCCAGTTACGCAAGGCCACTTCGAAACCACCGTTGACGAAGACGGAAAAACCCGACTGACTGATCGGTATGTGGTGTCGGCACCGCTCGCCGGGCGACTGGCGCGCATCACCTTGAAAGAAGGTGATGCGGTGACTGTCAATATGCCGCTGGCACAGCTCAGCTCGGTCTTGCCCGCCATGCTGGACGAGCGTACCTTGCGCGAGCTGCGGGCGCGCGTTGAGGGTGCGCAAGACAATGTGGCGCGCGCCGGCTCACGCAATGCGCGCGCACAGGTCTCGCTCGATCAGGCGAAAAACGAGGTGCGCCGCAGCGAGCAATTGGCGCAGAAAGGGTTCATCGCGCCGATCAAAGTCGAGACAGACCGGTTGTCAACATTGGGCGCGCAGCGTGAACTTGAGGCCGCAGCGGCCGAACGGCGCATGGCCGCGCACGAACTGGAGCAGACGCAAGCGGCGCTTGGCGCGGTGCGCCAGCAGGCAACGGGTGCGGGTGGAGACAAGAACAGCTTTGTTGTGCGTGCGCCTTCGGCTGGCCGCGTGCTACGCGTATTGCAAACCAGCGAAGGCACAGTGCCGCTCGGCGCCCCGCTGTTTGAGATCGGCGACACACACCGCATGGAACTCGTGGCAGAGCTGCTGACCACCGACGCACTGCTGGCCCGGCCCGGCAGCCGCGTGATGATCGAACGCTGGGGCGGCCCCGCAACGCTGGAGGGCCGCGTGCGCAGCGTCGAGCCGGCCGCATTCACTAAAGTTTCGGCACTGGGCGTCGAGGAGCAGCGCGTCCGCGTGGTGATCGACATGACCAGCCCGCAGCCTGAGTGGGGAGCGCTCGGCGACGGCTTTCGCGTCAGCGTGCGCATCGTCACGCTAGCCGAAGACCAGGCTATCCAGGTGCCTGTGAGCGCGGTATTTCCGATGCCGACTGGCGGCACCGAGGACAACAACGGCGGCCCCGCGACCACACCGCGCTTCGCCGTATTCGTAGCAGACGAAGGCCGCGCCCGCAGGGTGCCTGTGGTGCTGGGCGCGCGCAACGGCAACACGGCGTGGATCCGCAGCGGGCTAGTTCTGGCCCAGCAAGTGATCGTCTACCCGCCCACCGCCGTGCGGGACGGCGTCCGCGTCAAGGCCCGCAAGGTGTGAAGAGGCACACGGTACCAGGAGATTTTTCATGAGCGGCTTGAACTGGTTGGTTATCGGTGCGGCGGCTTTGCTTGTGCTGCTGGCGCTCGCGGTCAGTGCAGTCGTTTATGGTTCGCTGCGCTGGAAGCGCGGCAGCCAGGCGATCGTGGCGCGGCTCGAGGCAGCCCGGATGCCACCTTCGCCCGCACGCTACAACGCCTGCGAACTCGATGGCTTACCCGCACCGGTGCAACGCTTCTTTCGCGCCGCATTGCAGGACGGGCAAGCCATGGTTACCGCAGCGTCCGTCACCCATGTGGGCACCTACAACATGAGCGCGACTGCAGAGCAGTGGAAGCCCTTCACTTCAAGGCAGCGCGTTATCACGCGGCGGCCCGGCTTTGACTGGGACGCCCGCATCATGATGCTGCCCGGCGTGGCGGCGCATGTGCATGACGCTTACATCGCGGGCGACGGGATGCTGCGCGGTGCGCTGTTCGGGCTTATACGAGTCGTCAATGTCGCGGGAACGCCGGAAATTGCGCGCGGTGAGCTGCTGCGCTTTTTTGCCGAGATGGCCTGGTACCCGACGGCCCTGCTGCCCAGCCAGGGGGTGCGCTGGGAAGCGGTTGGTGACACGTCTGCACGAGCCAGCCTGACCGACGGTGCAGTAGAGGTCACGCTGCTGTTTCGTTTCAGCACCGATGGCCTGATCGATACCGCACGCGCCGAATCGCGCGACCGCATCGTCGATGGAAAAACCGAGAGCGCGCCCTGGGAGGGCCGCTTCTGGAACTACGCAAAGCGCGGCGGCATGCGCGTGCCGCTGGACGGCGAGGTGGCCTGGATGCTCCCAGAAGGCGCAAAACCGTACTGGCGGGGCACGACTACTTCGCTCGACTATGAATTTGCGAAATGAGCGCCTTACAGACCAGCGATGTGGCGATGCCCCAGCAGCCAGTACGTACTACCCAACCAATGGTAAAAAGCGCTTGCAGCCCCATCAAAATCTGTGTAGCCAGCTACATTATTTATAGCACTATGCGAGTCATTTTTTTCGCAAAAACCGGTTTCCTCAACCTTGAACAGAAGGCACTCCATGCGACACATCGAACGACACCGCACGGCCCGCATCGGCTGGTTGCGCGCTGCGGTGCTGGGTGCCAACGACGGCATTGTTTCCACCGCCAGCCTTATCGTCGGCGTAGCGGCGGCCAGCCCCGACCCGCGCAGTCTGCTGCTGACGGGCATTGCCGGCCTGGTGGCAGGCGCGATGTCGATGGCTGCCGGCGAGTATGTGTCGGTGCATTCGCAGGCGGATACCGAACAAGCCGACCTGGCGCGCGAGCGTGCCGAACTTGCTAAAGACGCCGTGGCAGAGCAACGTGAGCTGGCCGCTATTTACGTCAAGCGCGGGCTGGACGCCGAGCTGGCACAGCAGGTGGCCGGCCAGCTGATGGCGCACGATGCGCTGGGCGCCCATGCTCGCGACGAGCTGGGTATTTCCGAGACCTTCAGTGCCAGGCCGATGCAGGCGGCGCTGGCGTCGGCTGCCAGCTTCGCCGTCGGTGCGGCGCTGCCGCTGGCCGTCACGGCGATGGCACCCGTGCAGGACCTGATGCTGTGGGTGTCAGCTGCATCGCTTTTGTTTCTGGCCGTGCTGGGCGCGGTAGCCGCTCGGGCTGGCGGCGCTCCGGTGCTGGCGGGCGCCTGGCGGGTCACCTTCTGGGGCGCGCTGGCGATGGGCATTACAGCCGCCGCAGGTTCCTTGTTTGGCGCGGTGGTCTGAATAAAAACTTTTCATGAACTCACCTGGCACATCGAGCGCCGCAATACCGGCACCTGCCAAAAGGAAATGAACAAATGAAAGTGTTGCAAACATCGCAAACGACCCAAGCGCCGCAGGGCGCCGTCCCCATGAATGAGCCCTCAATCCGGAGCGGCGACGATGTGCTGAAGGCGCTTGAAGCGGATGCTGAAAACGGGCTCACGTCGCCGGAAGCTGCGCGTCGGCTGGCAGCAGATGGCCCGAACGAGCTTCTCGTCAAGCCGTCCTTGCCCACCTGGCGCCGAATCCTCGCGCACTTTCAGGATCCGCTGATTTATCTGCTGCTGGCTGCCATTGCCATCGCGCTGATTGCCTGGGGCTTTGAAGGCTGGGTCGGCTGGCCGGTCGATGCCATCGTGATTGCTGCGGTGGTGATCGTCAACGGCGTGCTGGGTTTTGTGCAGGAGGCCAAGGCCGAGCAGGCGGTGGCGGCGCTGGCCCGAATGACGGCTGTCAGCTCTGCCGTGGTGCGGGACGGCCAGACGCAGCGCATACCAAGTGCCACGCTGGTGCGGGGCGACTTGCTGGTGCTGGACGAAGGCGACGCAGTCGGTGCGGATGCACGGCTCATTCAGTCCGCCTCGCTGCGGGTGCAGGAAGCCTCACTGACGGGCGAAAGCGAAGCGGTATTGAAAGATGCTGCCACGCTGGCAGGTGCGGCCGCGCTGGGTGACCGACTGAACATGGTTTTCAAGGGCACTGCGGTGGCGCAGGGCACCGGGCGCGCAGTCGTCACCGCGACCGGCATGCGCACCGAGATGGGGGCCATCGCGCACATGCTGGAGGCAACTGCACAGGACGCAACGCCGCTGCAAAAAGAGGTCGCGCGCATCGGCCGCATGCTGGGTATTGCGGTTGTCGTCATCTCCATTGTGGTGGTGGCGACGATTCTGGCAATCTCGGACATCAATAACGTGCGCGACGTGATTGACGTGCTGCTGCTGGGGGTCGCCCTGGCCGTGGCCGCCGTGCCTGAAGGACTGCCGGCCATCTTGTCGGTGGTGCTGGCGCGGGGGGTACGGCGAATGGCAAAACATCAGGCTATCGTCAAAAACCTGTCGTCGGTTGAAACGCTGGGCTCTGCTTCGGTGATCTGCACCGACAAAACCGGCACGCTGACACGCTCGGAAATGACGATAGAGCGGATCATGACCGCGTCCGGCGAAACCCGCGTCACCGGCGTCGGCTACATCCCTGAAGGGCGTGTGGAGCGCAGCGGCGCCGCGCTGGAGACCGGCGCCCTGCACAGCGAACAGGTGGCGGTGCTTGGCGGTGGTGCGCTGGCCGGCAATGCCTATCTGCGGCAGGCCGAAAGCGGCGCATGGGAGATTCATGGCGACCCGACCGAAGCGGCCTTTCTGGTGGCCGAGCGAAAGCTGGGCATCACCGACCGCCGGCAAAAGCGCTTCGAGCGTGTCGGCGAAATCCCGTTCACCTCAGAGCGCAAACTGATGTCCAGCATCGAGCGTGACCACGAGCACGGCGATGCGCTGGTGGTGGTGACCAAAGGCGCACCCGACGTGCTGCTGGGGCGCTGCAGCCACGCGCGGGTGGGTATGAACGTGATTGCACTGGATGACGCATTGCGGGCGAAAATTCTTGCCGATGTCGATACGCTTTCAGACGCGGCGCTGCGCACGCTGGCGGTCGCTTACCGGCCGCTGGATAAAGGTGAAAGCGAAACAGACGCTGCATCACTGGAGCGCAACCTGGTGTTTGTCGGCACCGTCGGCATGATGGATCCGCCGCGCGAAGAAGCTGCTGTCGCCATTGCCGAGGCACGCCGGGCCGGCATTCGCGTTGTCATGATCACTGGCGACCATCCCCGCACTGCAGCGCGGATTGCCACTGACCTGGGCATCGCTGACGGCGGTTCTGAGGCGCTGACTGGACATGACATTGACGCGCTGGATGATGACGCGTTTGCCGTCGCCGTGCGTGAAACCTCTGTCTATGCGCGCGTGTCGCCTGCGCACAAACTGCGCATTGTTGACGCCCTGCAGGCCGACGGCAATATCGTCGCCATGACCGGTGACGGTGTCAATGATGCGCCAGCGCTGAAGTCTGCCGACATCGGTATCGCCATGGGCGTGACGGGCACTGAAGTGACGAAGGAGGCGGCCAAGATGATTCTGGCGGACGACAACTTCGCCACCATCGTCAAGGCGGTGCGCGAAGGCCGCAACATTGTTGACAACATCCGCAAATTTTTGCGCTACCTGCTGTCGTCGAACATGGGTGAGGTGCTCACCGTCTTTCTGGGTGTGGTTGGCGCCGGCGTCATCGGGCGTTCCAGTGGCGACGGCGCCGTCGTGCTGCCGCTGCTGGCGACGCAAATTTTGTGGCTGAACCTGATCACCGACACCTGGCCCGCGCTGGCCATGGGCATTGACCCGCCAACGGATGACGTGATGGCGCGCAAGCCGCGCCAGTTGACCGAACGGGTGATCGACGCCCGCATGTGGGCCGGCGTGGTTGAGACCGGCGTGGTGGTCGCGCTGACCACGCTGCTGACGATGGATATGTACCTGCCGGGCGGTTTGATTGAGGGCACGGAAAACCTGACGACGGCCCGTACTGCAGGCTTCACGACGCTGGTGTTCGCCCATCTGATGGTCTGCTTCAACGCCCGCTCGGAAACCACCAGCGCCTTTTATCACCTCTTCGTCAACCCGTGGCTCTGGGCTGCGGTGGCTTTGTCCGGCGTGTTGCAGGTGGCCGTGGTCCATGTGCCTTTATTAAACATCGCCTTCGGAACCGCGCCGCTCAGCTTTCAGCAATGGATGGTGTGTGCCGCGATGGGCAGTAGCGTGCTTTGGTACAGCGAGCTGCGCAAACTGCTGCTCAGGGGGATGAAGCCGGGCTGACCCTGTTTTGTTCTTCCGGCGACGCTATTATTTTGATAGCTGCTTGCGCACGTATTACCGGGGCTAGAGGCATATTTCTTATAAATATTGTGCGGTGGAGCCTGGCGGCAAGGGAAATAGCGTCAGGCCGAAAGCGTGGTCTAACTCAACGCGGTGCAATGCCTGCCAGCGGCAAACGCGGCGCATTTGTCGTGCGGGCTTCAACGCCAAGGTAAAGCGCCGCGCCGGCCAGCAATGACAGGGCAAACGCCACCAGAAGTCCCACCGCATTGGCCGCAAGCTGCCCGGGCCAGAAATAGCTGACGATAGCGTTGACCAAAACGCAAACCGGAAAGTGAATCAGAAAAATTGAGTACGACATCCGCCCGATCTGCTCCAGCCAGCGCAGTCGCAAACCGTGTTGCGCGCGGCCAGATTGCCAGCGCGACTAGAGCCAGACCAGCAGCAGCGCAAGCGCCATGGCCGAGGCAATTCGTCCTCTGAAGTCGAGTACCAGCGCCAGCGCGCACACGGCCGCCACGCACACCAACCAGCGCACGCGCACTGACCCGCTGACTCGGGTTGCGGTCCAGAACGCCAGCATGCCCAAAGCGTAGGACACGAAAAAATACAAGGCTGTTGTGTCCAGACCGGGCTGGCGATTGAAAAAGAACAGCGACAGCAGCGCCAGCGCGCTCACCAGCCACACGCCGGGTTGATCGGGCAAACGCGGCCAGCGCTGCGCGAGCCTGCGCACAGTGCTGAGCAGCAGCACGCAGACCGCGAATAGCTGAAGATCAATCGCTACGAACCAGAGGCCTGCAGACAGCGCCTCCTGGCCCAGCAAATCCTGCAGCAACAACCGATGCGCGATGACCTGCAACCAGGTCGGCGCAGCAGGCACCGAGCTGTGGTCAAACCAGGGGCGCACCAGGGCGGCCATCAGCACACTGGCCGCGATCGCCACCAGATAAGGCGGCACGAGCCGGCGGTAGCGCCACAAGATCCGTCGGCCTGGGTTGATAAATTGAGCCATGCCCCGTGGCGCCAGCGAGGCCGCCGCCAGAAAGCCGGCAACGACCAGAAATATCTGCACAGCCATGCGGCCATAGTCGTACAACCAGCTGATCAGCGAGAGCGCGTAGGGCTGAACTACATCCGACATCGGGCCGTAAAAAGCCAGGTGATGTCCGACAATCAACATGCAGCCAAGGCCCTTAAGTGCGTCGAGGGCGGGCAGGCGCTGCGCGGGGTTAGTCATTGAACTTTTCGCCCGCGCCGGGCCAGAATTACAGCGACAGGCTGGCGCGTGCCTGCGCGTACTCGCGCTTGAGCTGGGCGACATAGTCCGCCGTGCTTTGCACCTTGCTGACGGCGCCTATACCCTGCCCGCAGCCCCAGATATCTTTCCAGGCCTTGGACTTGTCGCCGCCGAAATTCATCTTGCTCGGGTCGCTCTCGGGCAGATTGTCCGGGTCCATGCCAGCAGCGCGGATCGACGGCGCGAGATAGTTGCCGTGTACGCCGGTGAACAGGTTGCTGTAGATAATGTCGTCGGAATTGCTCTCGACGATGGCCTGCTTGTAGGCGTCTGATGCGCGCGCTTCTTCGGTCGCGATAAAGGCCGAGCCGATGTAGGCGAAGTCGGCTCCCATGGCCTGCGCGGCGAGCACGGCGCCACCGGTCGAGATCGCGCCCGACAAGGCAATCGGGCCGTCGAACCACTGGCGAATTTCCTGAATCAGGGCGAACGGGCTTTTCACGCCCGCATGACCACCCGCCCCAGCCGCCACAGCGACCAGGCCATCCGCGCCTTTTTCAATCGCCTTGCGGGAGTGCTTATTGTTGATGATGTCTTGCAGCACGACGCCGCCGTAGCTGTGCGCTGCTGCATTGATGTCTTCGCGTGCGCCTAGACTGGTGATGTAGATCGGCACCTTGTATTTGACGCACATCTCCATGTCGTGCTCCAGCCGGTCGTTGGACTTGTGGACGATCTGGTTAATGGCAAACGGCGCTGCAGGATTGGCAGGATTGGCTTTGTTGTAAGCCGTCAGCGTCTCGGTGAT